>CAJKWK010000034.1 GCA_905203555.1 uncultured Lachnospiraceae bacterium | reverse complement strand
TGCTTCCGATGAAGTTAATCCCCTTACATTCCTTTAACAGGGGAAATGTCTCCTTCACCAGCGCATTGCCTTTTTCTTCCTCCGCACCGATATTGACAATGGCTACCCGCGGGTTCTTAATTCCCATCACATGCTCCATATAGATGGAACCCATCTGGGCAAACTGCGCCAGGTGAGACGCTCTGGCATCCACATTGGCTCCACAGTCAATCAAAAGTGATACGCCTTTCTCCGTAGGAATAAGCGGTGCCAGCGGCGGACGCTCCACACCCTTATTGCGTCCCACTATCACCTGTCCGCCTACCAGGATTGCCCCGGAACTTCCGGCAGATACAAAGGCATCGGCTTCTCCCTGTTTTACAAGGTTTAAGCCCACCACAATGGAAGAGTCCTTCTTCTTACGGATAGCGTTTACCGGCGGCTCCTCAGTGGCAATTACTTCTGTGGCGTTCACCACCTGAATCTGGTCCTTGTTATAGGTGTGCTTTGACAGTTCTGAAACAACTGCCTGCTCCTGCCCCACAAGAAATACCTGGATGCCAGGTTTTGCGTTCACAGCCTCCACTGCTCCGGCTACCATCTCGCCCGGCGCATAATCTCCGCCCATAGCGTCTACCGCTACTTTAATCATAATGACTCTCCTTTCGGTCCTGCATACAACTTATAATATACTAGATATCATTCTATAAATCAATATGTTTTTTTCACTGGTTTTTGGGGAATTGAAGGCCCCTGTTTGTGTCCGTTCCAGGCGTACATACGTCAGGAATATGCATACTTCTGCAACGTTTGGATTGTCAACCGGCCTCCGGCGTGGTAAAATAAAAGCAGATAAAGCCAGTGATACTTTTATGATATTCAGGAGGGATTTCTATGAATTATGAAGGACAAATCTGCCGCGGTCCCATGGAACGCTCATCCTATATGCTTCCGGTTGCCGTTGGCTGTTCCTACAACCGGTGTAAATTCTGCACTCTGTTCCGACACCTGAAATACAGGGAGCTTCCCATGGAGCAGATAGAGGCGGAGCTGGAACGGGTCCGTAATCTGGGAGGGAATCCAAAGCACGTCTTTCTCGGTGACGGCAATGCCTTTGGACTGGACACAGGCCGTCTTCTTAAGATAACAGACCTGATCCACCGGTATTTTCCGGATTGCTGCGCCATCAACATGGATGCCACTGTCACCAATATCCGGGCCAAATCCCAAGAGGAGCTGCAGGCCCTCCGGGCTGCCGGTATACGCCATCTGTATTTGGGCATTGAAAGCGGCCTGGACGATGTCCTTGTCCGTATGGAAAAGGACCATAACCTGGACCAGGCATACCGCCAGATTGACCGGATTCAAAATGCGGGATTTATTTATGACGCCCATATCATGACCGGAATTGCAGGGCACGGAAGGGGAAGGGAAAATGCATATGCCACCGCAGAATTCTTCAACCGCACCAGGCCCCGGCGTGTCATAAACTTCTCATTGTTCCTGTCTCACAGCGCCCCTCTGTACCGCGAGGCCCAGGCCAAAACCTTTGTTCCTGCCACGGAGCTGGAAAACCTGCAGGAGGAACGGCTGCTTCTGGAACTTCTGACCACCCCAGAGCCCCTGGTATACGACGGATTCCACGACCGCATTGAGTTCCGGGTCCGGGGAACCCTGCCCGGCGAAAGGGAGAAGATGCTGGATAAACTGGACCGGGCCATTGAACGGTACAAGAATCAGGAGCCGGTTATTACGTACTAATCCATTAAGCATGGCCAGCCATTACAATTCTTCCCCATTGCTTTCAATCACCTTCTTATACCAGTCAAAGGAATCCTTTTTTCTCCTGGATAAATCCCCTGTTCCGTCGTCGTATTTTTCCACATAGATGAAGCCGTACCGCTTTGCCATCTCTCCTGTGGAAGCGCTGACTAAGTCAATGCAGCCCCATGGAGTATAACCCATCAAGTCCACGCCATCCCTGACCGCTTCCTTCATCTGCTCAATATGCTTTTTCAAATAATCAATGCGGTACTCATCATGGATTTTTCCGTCCTCTTCAATCTTGTCATAAGCGCCCAGACCGTTTTCCACCACCATTAAGGGGATGCGGTAGCGGCCATAAAGCTCATTTAAGGTGTACCGTAAGCCCTTAGGGTCAATCTGCCAGCCCCAGTCGCTGGATTCCAGATATGGATTTTGGGCCCCTCCGGTTAAATTGCCGCCTGTCCGGATCTTGTCTTTGTCAGCGCTCTCGCAGTTTGACATGTAGTAGCTGAAGGTATAGAAGTCCACGCAGCCCTGCTTTAAAATTTCTGCGTCCCCTGGCTCCATGTTAACAGTGATTTGATTTTCCTCAAAATACCGTTTCATAAAGTGAGGATATTCTCCCCTAACCTGTACATCCCCGCAGAACTGGTTCATGATCTGGTCTTTCTGCTGAGCCTTCAATATATCATTGGGATTGCAGGTGAGGGGATAGGTGGTGATATGGCAGATCATACAGCCGATTTGGCAGTCAGGGTCAATCTCATGTCCTGCCATGACAGCCAGGGCGCTTGCCACAAACTGATGGTGAATCCCTTGAAAACGCAGGGCCGGAATATCCTTCTGGTTCATAAAATCCGTGGTACCTTCATTTAAAATTCCCAGGGACAAATAGCCTCCCATGGGCATGGTGCCTGCGTTGATTTCATTGAAGGTCAGCCAGTATTTCACCTTTCCTTTATACCGCTTAAATAAGACCTTTGCGTATTTCACAAAAAGCTCCACACATTCTCTGGAAGCCCAGCCATTGTATTTTTCCGTCATGGCAAAGGGCATTTCATAATGGGAAATGGTAACCAAAGGTTCAATAGCATGCTTTAAGCATTCCTCTATGACATCATCATAGAATTTTAATCCGGCTTCATTTGGCTCCTCTTCCATTCCAGTGGGGAAAATCCTGGTCCAGGCAATAGAAAACCGGAAGCACTTAAAACCCATTTCTGCAAAGAGGGCGATGTCCTCTTTATAATGATGGTAGAAATCAATGGCCTCATGGCTGGGATAAAAGGTCCCCTCCTCCACAGCTCTCGTAATCCTCTTGGAGGTTGTGCGGGAACCTCCTGTGCACAAATCAGCGCAGGACACCCCCTTTCCGTCCACATTCCAGGCTCCCTCGCACTGGTTGGCGGCCACTGCGCCGCCCCATAAAAAGTTTTCTTTTAATACTGACATTGTTTCAATCTCCTTTCTATATTTTAATCCACCCAAAGGCTTTTATTTTCATAGCGCTGATCCAGGTGGCCGCTGAACCATCTGCCGTTCATCACATTTGCGATTACCTTTTCTTTTATTTCTTTGGATATGGTTTCATCCTGGTCCATTTCATCCATAATTACACCGTAAGACGTTTTTACAGACTTACATTCTGCCAGGGCTTTGCCCTCTGCGGCGTCAAGCACCATGGTAAGATGCGTTTTTTCGTCCCATGGGCTCCAGGCTTCAAGGCCCTGGCCGTTTGGATCTCCTGTGTAAAGGAAGTTTTTAAGGTACTGCAAAAACAGATTCCCCATGTCCACATATCCAGGCTGGTTAAAGGTATCAGGCAGCATGGGGGCATAATTGTTCTCTGTGGAAAGCATGGGTATAAAAACACCATGGAAAGACCCGTAAACAGGTATTGGATAGGCGGAGCTGGAATCTCCATAATTAACGCTGCATAAATAAATGGGGGATTCATAGGAAGAGCTCATCTTCTCAGCAGAAGCCTCTGTGTTAAAATATCCATACATTCTGCTTCCATATTTTATGGCAAAATTTTTTGCGGCAAGGAGCTCCTCCTCTGAAAGACCTTCCATGCCGCTTCCGGAATAATAACTATCTCCATAGGCAAACATGCTGAATTCTGTAGTTCCGGTGAGCATCAGAACAGGCACATCTATATACGCATCTGTTTCAAAGCCTTCCTTTGGAATCACAACACCATCGGCGTAAAGGTGGGGGAACACGCTCATCCGTATTCCCGCGTTTCCCATAAGGGCGCTTAAGCGTTCTGAAGAAATGCTGTATAAATAATCCCGCACCTCCTTCCCTGTTCCTAAAAGCCATTCCTCTGCCTCTGTTTCATCCCCTGCTTTCCCATCCTCTACGGCCAAAGGCGCAATGGCAGCTGCAATTTTTTTTGCGCTCAATTCCTGGTCGGACACGGTCATACCGCCGCTGAAAACCACGGCTTTTTGGAATTTTCCTTTAAACAGAGGGCTTATGAGCATGGCCATCACATCGCGCCCTCCCGCGCTGAACCCCGAAACCGTTATGTTTTCCGGATCGCCGCCAAACTGCTCAATATTTTCCCTTACCCAGTCAAGAGCCTTTGCTATATCCAGCATGGCAAAGTTGCCGGTGGCATGTTCCTCTTCCATAAGGGCGGGCAGACAGTTAAAGCCCAGAAGTCCCAAACGGTAATTCACTGATACAAAAACCATATCATTTTTCACTGCCATTTCAGTTCCTATTAATTCCCTGGTATTTCCGGTTTGATTGTTGCCTCCATGGATAAAAACCATAACAGGAAGCTTTTTGGCCCCTTTCCTGCTGTAAACATCTAAGTTTAAGCAATCCTCCGTTCCGATAACCGCTTCATTTTCAAGCTGAAGGGCAGGCTCCTTAAAATCCGTGGCGGAAAGCCTTTCCGTCCAGACATCCGGATCCAATGGTGCCTTCCAGCGGAGACTGCCAGAAGGTTCCTTTCCATAAGGAATGCCGTACCATACCAGCGCCTTCCCCTTTTCAATCCCTTCAACCGGACCAAAAGCAGTATCCTTTCTCTTTTCCTCTGCAGCCTCCTGTGGCTGGACTGATGTCTCCGGCGCAGCAGCCGGCGCTTCCGGAACCGGATTCTCCCCGGCCGCAGTCTCCTGCGTCATAACCGCTTGTCCTCTTCCCATGTTTTCCCCCTTACAGCCGGATGCCAGCACAGCTCCCGCTATCAAGAGCAATAGCCATTTTTTCTTCATAACCACACCTTCTTTTCTTTTATACAATGGTAAGCAATACCTCTCCTGCTGCAATTTCTTTTGTTTCCGCCGCCTTGATGCTGATAAAATCAGCGGGGTTGGAAATCAGCACAGGAGTGATCACATCATAGCCCTTTTCCTTTAATAAGCTTAGGTCAAATTCCAGAAGCAGATCTCCCGCCTTCACCCTGTCGCCCATTTTACAATGAAGATTAAAGCCTTCTCCTTTTAAATTTACCGTGTCCAGGCCCACATGAATTAAAATCTCGGCCTGGTTATCTGCAGTGATTCCCACCGCATGTTTGGAATCCATAACCGCGCTGATCATTCCATCTGCAGGAGCATATACCTTTCCGTCAGAAGGAATAACGGCTGCTCCCTCTCCTAAAACGCCGCCGGAAAATACCGGGTCCGATACCTCCTTCAAAGAAATTACAGCGCCGTTTAAAGGGCTTTTGATTTCAATGCGCTCCACCAAAGGCTTTATTTCCTGCGGCGGGGTCTTTGTCTCCTCTGCGCTGGCGGCTTCCTTCTCTCCCGCTTCTGCCGGGTCGGGTTTATAAAGCGCAAGGCTGACCAGGAAAGAAACGCCCAGGGATATAGCCAGGGCGATAACGCCGTTAAGAAGATTTGCCAATCCCTCTCCGCCGATCATCTGAATGAGCGTCAGAGCGGAGGGGGAACCTCCCATGGTATACCCCACCAGATGGGTGATTCCGGAATAAAGCCCGGAGGCTCCCGCACCGCAGACTGCCGCAATCATGGGTGTTTTGTATTTTAAAGTAATTCCATACATGGCAGGCTCAGTGACGCCCGCCACAATGGCAGAAATCCCAGCGGCTGATGCTGTGGATTTTACAATATTATCTTTGGTCTTGACGGCTACAGCCATGGAGGCTCCGCCCTGAGCTAAATTGGAGCAGAACATGGTGGTAATTAATACCGCGTCGTAACCAAAGCTGGCCAGACTGATGGTACAGATGGGGATCAGAGCATAGTGCATTCCGGTCATAACAATAAAAGGCATGATTGCGGAAAGCACGGCAATGATTAGCCAGTCAATCTTATTATAAAGGAAATTAACTCCATCCGCCAGATAATTTCCCACTATGGCTCCAATAGGGCCAATCACTACCAGAACCACGGGAACAGAAACAAATATGACAATTAAAGGCTTTAAAAACACCTTCACCATATCTGGGCAGATCTTATCCGCAAACCTTTCAATCCACCTCATAAACGGGACCATCAAAAGCACCGGAAGGACAGAAGAACTATACGAAGCCGAGGTTACGGGAAGCCCGAAATAAGAGGTGTTTCCCTGTAAAAGCAAGGCCCCAAGATCGGGATGAAGCAGTACGGCGGCCATCACCATTGCTAAAAAGGGGTTGCTGTTCAGCCTCTTAGCCGTTGTGTATGCCAGCATGATCGGCATAAAATAAAAGAAAGCGTCTCCCACTGTGTTCAGGATGATATAGGTGCTGCCCGTGGTGTCCACCAGATTGAAGGCGGTGAGCAAGGTCAGAATCACCTTAATCATACCGCATCCCAGCATGGCCGGAAGAAGGGGCGTCATGCAGCCCGCCACAAAAGCGCAGAGCCTGGAAAACAGGTTTTCCTTTGGACCGCCGTTTTCCGCCCTCCCTCCGTCTGAGAAATCACCCAGCTTTTGAAGCTCGGCAAACACATGAGTGACCTCATTGCCAATAACCACCTGGTACTGACCTCCCTGTTTGATGACCCGTAAAACTCCGGGAATTTTCTCCACCTCTGAATCCTTTGGAAGCCCCATGTCCTTTAACATAAAGCGCAGCCTTGTGATGCAGTGGGTCAGACCCTCCACATTTGCCTTTCCGCCGACCATTTCTAAGATTTGTCCGGCTGTTTTCGCATAATCGAATGCCATTTTTTCTACCTCCTCTTTATTTTTTGATAGCCATAGCTTTCAGCTGCAAAAAAACCCTGACAAAGCCTGCCTTCTTCCGCCGGGCTGAAAATTACAGCCTCTGGCGGACAGCAGAGAATTGTCAGGGTCATGCCCCTCCCGGAAAGCCAGTCAGGTAACACGCCTGTATTCTATTTTAGAATTATTGTCTGGTTATTTTTTCAATATGAATCATCAGGTAAAGCATCTCTTCCCTGTTCAATTCATAATGATACACATCGTGAATAAAATCTGCTATCTTTACAATACATTTGTAGGATTGGGGATACTTTTCCTTGATCAGATGAAACCATTCATCCTCTGAGCCGGCGCATTGCTTTCCCTCAAACATCCTCTTGGCAAAGAATTTTAAATGAGTGATAAACCTCTGGTAATCCCAGCTTTCCTCATCCATCCGGATCTGGTAGCAGGCCTCCACAATCTGTGTGATCTCCTTAATGAGCCTTGTGATGGCTTCCAGATTCTCTACCTGGCTGTCTCCAAGCTGGGAGCATACATAATGAAAGGCTAAGAACGCCGCCTCATCCGGCTCCATCTGGATATGAAACCTCTTTTTCACCAGCTCAAGCCCCCGGCAGCCCACCTGATATTCCTTGGGATATAAATGCTTTACCTCCCAAAGCATGGGATTTTTTAAGACTGCTCCTGATTGATAGCGTTCCACTGCTCCTGCCAAATGATCACAGACAGGAATCAGCACACGTTCCGAAACCTTAAGCTCACAGACTTCTCTGGCGTAATGGGTCATCTGCTCCGCGATCTCCCAATATTCATCCGGCAGCTTTGCAAAAAAGTCCTGAAACCTCTTAATTTCATTCTTGTCATTGGGTGTAAAAATGCGCTCTACCTGGGTGCTTACTATGGAATCCCTTTTTCTTTTGTTAAATCCGATTCCCTTTCCCTGGAGAATAATTTCCTTCCCCTCCGGGTTGCGGGATATAACCATGTTATTATTCAGCACCTTTTCAATTACCATACCGGACCTTCCCCCATGTGTTTTGTAAGTCAAATCTCCCATCCCAAACAGCGGGCATTCTATTTTACAGCTCCCCAAGCGGCGAGCTATTTGACCCTAGCAGCAACAGCCATACAGACATGTCAACGCAGCTCGTTGTTGACAGAAATAAAAAAACAAGTTCCACAAAATAAAACTCCGCCATCCACCATGGAGTCATTTTCTTGTAGACCTTGCCCGCATTACCGGTCACAAACTACCGTCTATTCACTATGCGTAGTATAACATTCTTGTTTTTTATTGTCCAGATGTAAAAACGCACACTTTTCAACTATTTTTTTGTGCATTTTTACACCTGATAAAATTGTTTTCTTTGAACATTAATTTTTTCGTCCATTTTTTCGGAAAGTTTTCGGAAAGCTCCGAAAAATCCTTTCGGAAATGGGTATTATGTAAACAAGGGTTCTCGGTCAATATAGCCGAAAACCCTTGTTTTTCCTAGCTTTTTCACTTTTTACAAAAATGCTTGTTCTTAATCTTCAACGCTTACGATTTCTCTCTTGTTGTAAGTGATACAAATTTAATACAACTCATTATATCTTGTTATGTCTTGGTTTTACAAGGAATGTTGAGTTTTGGGTTTGATGTATTTTATTATATTCTCATGTAAAATATCATATTTTTCGGAAAAAGTTTCGGAAAAAACAAGGTTTTTCGTTTTGTTTCATATAAGTAAAATTATTTCTTTATATTACTTTCCTTTTTTAAATCTTACGATTTTATTAAGACTATACTAGATTAAGGATTTATTTGCCTTTTATTCCATTGCTCCGCATATTTTCCCATCTCTTCATAGAGAACGTCATCGTTTGAAGTCACATAATATTGTAGTGTAATGGAGATGTCACTATGACCAGCGATGAATTGCAATATTTTAGGTGACATTTTACTTTCCGCCATTCGTGTTAACCCAGTACGCCGCAAACTATGAGAGGATAAATGAGGAAGTAAATTAGTAGCTTCTTCATTTTTTTCAATTGCCTCTTGTAAAATCTGTGAATTGTATTTTTTTATAATAGTATCTAAAAGTCGATTTACACTTCCTGGAGTGATTGGCAATCCCTTTGCTGTCACAAATAAAAAATCCGTTTCTCCATCAATTACGCATTTTCCTGATATTTGAGAAATATAAGTAGCATATTCTATTTGGTCCTGGATACATCGTACGACTTCGCTATCATAAAAATACATATATCGTATACCATTCATTGTTTTCGGAGGACGAATTTGGAAACGGGTATGAGCTTCGTTATACAATTTTTTATAAATTAGTTGGTGTTCCAAATTGAATCGCTTATGTTCCAAATCCAATTCTTTTAAATTCATCCCTAGAACTTCTCCAATACGCAATCCAAAATATGTCATAATGTAAATCAGATTATAATCAAATCTTTTACAATGCTGTTTGACATATTGAAGAAAAATTATTTGTTGCTTTTTTGAAAGAGTATTTTTGTCCGGACCTTGCGTATCGATTACATCTTTCATTACAAGTAAACAGGGATTGTATGTTAACCATCTTGAATCAATCGCTAAACGAAAACTTGGAGAAATAATATTATTTATTAACTCAATCGTTCTCTTAGAAAGAGATTTTGTCTCAATCAATTCATTATAAAAATTTACAAGATGGAGTTTCAATACTTTCCCGATTGCCATAGCCCCCAACCAGCTTCCATGGATATATAAACGATAATTGTTCCAATATCCTGTGAGTGTTGTCGCAGCGATCTTTTTTTTGCTCCGCAGATATATTTCAAGCAATTCTTCTACCGTCATATCTGAATTTCCGGATACAATCGTTTGTGAACGTTCTGCTTCAATACTTTCCTCAATCTGACGCAATTTGTCGAGAGTTTTGGCTGTTCTACTGTCTTTTTGGTTATAAATATTTTTAAATTTATATTCATATGATTTTTTTTGAGGATAATAATATTCTCCTGGATACAAGATGTTTCCAAATTCATCTTTCCTTCGTTTAGATCCGCTACCCTTCTTTTTTTTACTTGACATATCTTTTGCCAATGTTGTCTACTCCTTTCATCATTTGAGCGCGGACATAGCTTTCTATTAAACTTCGACGTTTTGAATTTAATTGTCAATGTGCAGTTTTGTAAAAAGTGCTGTGTCCATATTATATCACATTTCGATTATCTAAAAAACTAAGAAAACGTTCTCTTTTGATCAAATTTTTTGTTCCAACCCTTAATACAAATGGGCACGTTGGGGTATTGATAAGTTCGCGGATTTTATTTTGTCCGATATTAGTAAGCTCTGCTGCCTCTGTAATGGTCAGCAGTGCCTTTTTGTCAATTGGTACTTTTTCCTGTATGATTTGCTCTTTCATGATGTTTACTCCTTTTAAGTTTTATTTATTGAAATTATGAAAAACAATTTGCGAAAATCAGTTCGGAGATTATGACTCTTTTTTTTGTTTTAATGGTTAATTTTTCTTATCCGCAAGGTTTTCTTTTTGCTGTCTTTTTAAAAAAAACGTACAATGATTGATAAATAAAGGTTCAATAGAAAGGAGACATATCATGTATGGCGTTCAAGGTTCTAAACATTGGTCAGAAGATATTATTTATCGCGTATTAAGCGATGGAAAAGTACATAATTTTAATGAAATCTATGATGAAATTACGAAAGTTGAAAAATTGAATATTACACGTGGAAATCTCAGTTGTGTTTTAACTCGTTTGAAACAAAAAAGAGGTAATATTATTCAATTCCGATGTGGTTTTTTTCAATTATCTATAAAATAGCATTCATAAAACAAAAGAAACAACCGAGGAACTGTATTATCGGTTGTTTCTTTTAAGTTTTAATAAAATTAAGGTCGTCCGTCTTCTTGGTACATATCATACATTATATTTGAGTTTTTTTGCTTCTTTCTCCGGTGTTGTCGCATCTTGATTATCAGCAATTCCTCATTACAGATATCACATTCTTGTTGCAGTAATAGCATTTCATCTTTCATCCATTTTTCCTCCTTCATACCATCAGTGTACTGATTTTCGAACAATATCTCAAAAAACTAATCTTGCGGATAAGAAAAATGGCTTTATTTATACACACAAAAAAAGACAGCCCATACGGACTGCCTTTCTCGAAATAGAGGGGTTGATTAGAGATTATTCAACAGTAACGACATAACCTCTGTCTCTGGTGGAACGGCTTACCAGCGTCTTCAGCTGATAGGTATCTGGATTTGCAAAGGTTAAACGATATGTCCACTGCTCTTTTGTGATGTCGATCAGAACCGGATAGTCAGCCAGTTCCTTGATTGCCGGATGTTTAATTGTAATGCTTTCGGAATCTACATCGACAAATAAAAGCTCGTCACTCTTCATTACGAATGTTTCGTAATAGCAGCTCCAATCTGCGTGGACATCTTCCGGCAGCAGCATTTCGCGTTTGATACCAGTGTGTGTCATCTCATGCCACAGGTACTGTCCTGGAGTGATGCGTTCTCCGTTTTCTTTAATCGGTGCATGTGGTACAAACAGTGTCCAGTACCCATCCACTTCTTTCAGCGCAATGTCCTTGATTACAATCGGTGCATTTGACTGCTCAAATGCTACACGTTTTCCATTAATAGCAATGACTGCTGCGTCTTTCAAGGTGTGCACTTCCTCTTCCACTCCGTTTTCATTTGTAATTTTCTCAATATCAATTACGGAAAATGCAAGGAAGGCGGTGGTGTGATCTTTGGTGTAAGCAACCAACTCCGGCATCGGGATCGTCCTGTAGTTCAGATAACTGAAGGTATCCTTTGCCGGCTCGTACAGTACCAGATCATATCGATCTTCTGCTACCCTGGATTTTACAGCACATACCAGCTGGCCTGGCAGTTCTGCTACAATCTTTTCAATGCGGAGCTGTCCCTGCTCGCATACTTTGATACCGCTCTTATAAAGCGTACCGTCTACTACCGTATAACCGGTTGCAACCGGATATGGCTCCGGATCTCTGATTACCTTAAAGGCCAGTACATTGTCTTTTGTAATGGTTACGGTATCGTCACCGAGCTGACCATCATCCAGCATCTCATGGGCGATATTACCTTCGTTTCCAATGTCAGTAATCTTGTACATCTTTCCATTGACTTTATTGCGTACTTCCAGACCCATTCTTACTCGCTCAATTCTCATTCTAAACTCCTTTTCCGAGGTCTTTCCCTCATAATGCCTTTTATTTTGTTACAGTGTAATTATGGAATAGGAATGAGTGGGATAATTTTTCAGCAAAAAAGCACCCTTTCGGATGCTTTTAAGAGAGATTATGTTTCGGATATATTAAGTAGTTCCCTATCTTCTTCTGTCATTTCCATAGCTTCTAAGATCACAGCACTGCCATGGGCGAATATTTCACCATCACGACCGAGCAGGATCATATATTTTTTGTTGGTGTTGGCATTGTAAAAGAACTGGTACATGTCGAAATTTCCAGCACATCCCTGTTCTCCCAGGAGTTCCATATCTGGGATATGCCAGCAAATGGCAATCGCCAGATTCTGTTCTTCCAAAGACAGCTGCTCATCAGATTCTTTCTGAATTGACCAGCCGTCATTCTCTAATTTTTCTACAATCATAATGAATCCTCCGTATATTTTCTGGATATATTTTTCTCATGAATTACTTACTCCTTTTCTTTCGTATGATATATCCATTCCCCTTCTGATTCCACATGGAATAAGTACCGGATCAGCTGTTCAACCTTTCCTTCGCTATGAAGATCGGTGTCTAAAACAATGGAGATGCAATATGCTACTTTTTGTTTGTAAACAATAACATTTCCATAGTATCCATCTGCTCCTGTGCCTATTTCTTCATCGTTACCATCTACATTGATATAAAACCTGGCCGTATCACACCCAAGTGATATATTTTTGCTTAACAGATCAGAATGGACACGATTATTTAGCAATGTATTAAATAACGCATCTCTTGTTTTGGAATCTGTATTAAGTACTGACGCAATAGCGATTTCAATACTGTCAAAAGAGCCGTGATTGTAGGTTGTTCTAGTAACTTTTAATCGCACTTTTGCATCATGATGTGCTTTCTGCACGGTGCGGTTCATATACACAAGTGTTTTTAATACCCTTGTGTCTTTATGCTGATTATTGATTTTCTCCAGATAATCCGGATCACCGATGATGATAGAACCAAACGGTTTGATTGTAAAATCTTTTTCTTTCATCACGATTGTTGTTGTATTATCCATCTTTTTTCTCCTTTTTTCTGCTTTGTGTTTTTTAGGTGTGAGCAATCACATATCCGCCATCGAATTGCTGTTTCCAATTCCGATAAATACCGTTTGTATCGATGAACTCTGTGATAAATCCAGAATCTTCCCAATATTCCTGATATTGAATTTCAGCAATGGTTGCTTCGATTCCCTGGCATACAATTTTGTCTCCAGGCTCCAGTTTTCGTCTATCACATTCACGAACTGATCTGTTATTGATGATCATATCTTTCTTCCTTTCTTAATATTTTTTTGTTACACAGGAGTAAACCGGTTTGATGATTTCTGTTTTTGGTAATGTATATAACTCCCGAATGTACTTTGCGTGATCATATGTAATGATCATGTTTGCTCCAGGAGCGTTTTTGTACAGTTCTTCCACCAGAAACGCAAGATTTCCGTGTTCTTTCTCTGAAAATGCCTTGGGATACAGCGCTGGTCCTTTATTGAAATATGGCGGATCAATAAATAGCAGTGTATCGTTACCTCTCCAATATTCTTCTTCAATTACAGAAGCTGCATCTTGCTGTGTCACCATAATATGTTCCCGTAGTGCATGAATTTTTCGAATTCTTTCCGCCAGTGTCTTTGGATTATACCGGCTGCCAATCTCTCCGATCGGATTTGCAAATAGGATGCCGGAAAAGGCAAGCCGGTTGCAATATAAATACCGAAATCCCTTCTCCTGCTCAGACATCACTGTTTCATGGAGGAGAGAATCCCGATATTCGAAATAGGTAGCCCGATCCGCTTTTTGCTCATACAATCGATGAATCAGCCAGTCTGGATTTGATAGTATTGTCTGAAATAAGTTGACAACGCCGGATTCCATATCGTTGATATGAATTTCTTCTACGAGTCCAGCCATTAGACACGCCAGACTCACACTGGCGCCGCCACAAAATGGTTCTACAATACGCTTTGTTTCTTCTGGAATCCTGGAAGCTACATATGGTACCAACTTGGTTTTTCCTCCTGGATACCGCAGCGGGGATACGTTTTGTTTGAGTATCTTTTTTTCTGTCAGCGGCTGTCCATTTTTAATATCCTCCAGCCACAAAAGAAATTGTCGGCGTTTTTCATTTTCATCCGAAATATAAGAAAATGCGTCACAATACGGACACCAGTATCCAAGATGGTGGATATAGTCTTCTTCGAAATCATCTTCTGATCCTTCGTATCCACAAAATCGACAACGCATCTTCTTTATTCCTCCTGCTCATTCATGCGATGAAGGATTCGGTCAGTATAATCTTCCTTTCTTCTGTCACCCCAGACTCTGGTAATGATTCCTTCTTTTTCAGGCAGATCGGTATCCTGATCAGACGCTCCGCAATACTCTACGAGAGCTAGTGAAATTTCTTTCCCTGTTTCTGGATGAATGAGATCAATATAAATTCCGGGATGCGCCGGGTCGGTTGCTGCATAAGCTTTCAGTGTTCCCATTGGTGTTTTTACCAAAGTACTCTTACCTTCCATCGGCGGCTTTGCATCTACATCTTCCTGCAACGAACCAAATTCCTCTTCCAGGATTCGTTCCAGCTCTTTGGTTCCCACTGCTTTCAGATAAGAAAATCGCTTGATTCGTTCATTTGTTACGGTTGAAACAGAAATTGCGCGCTCCATAAAACGTGAAAGCAGTCTGTTTTTTAAATTTTCTAACATAATCTTTCTCCTTTTCTCCATGACTTTTTTATGTTCCATGGTAATTATGGAAAATGATAGTTTCCTTTAAAAATGGAGAAAAAAAGGACCTCGGAATATCCGAAGCCCTTAGAAGGTTAATAATACCATGAAGTAATATATTTTTTATAGAACGCCGGTGGTTTACTACCAATCCACTGTTCGGTTTTCCGATCATAATGGACTTTCTCTTTGTAGTAATGATAACCTCCTACCCGGTATTCTACCAGATATTCGCCGCTTTTTGTTGGTTCAAACCTTGTTGCCATCTTTTTCCTCTTTTCCTATTGCAATCCTTGCTTGGATAACAACCATGCAAAACTGCGTAAGTCTTTTGTCACGATTAATGCGCCATCATTTGTGATCCAGTGTTTGATTGGCATATCATTTTCATCCTGGCTTCCCTGGAAAATCCGTAAGGTATCTTCGTAGCATTTCTGCAAGGCCTCGTATGCTTTTTTCCTTGTTTTATGGACAGTACAGGTGCCATCCAAACCGGTCACTGTATAGAGTTCTTTTTCTTTGATTTCCTGTTCTGCATCCTCCAGTTTAATCACCTTTTCGCTCGCATCTGGATTTTCCGGATCTGCAACAGTAAAACTCAGTTCCGTCGTTTTGCGATTCACAGCGATTTTCGCTTCGCGTCCATCCGGCAGGGTTACCGCAATTCCGGTTAGATCACCTTCGTCGAATCTCCCTGCTTCCATTCGGAATGGGTGTTCTTTCCCGAATATCGTTACCTTACCAGCAGCGCTGACAATGTGTTCCTTTGCATACAGATTGCCGTCATGGTATCCGGTTTCGTTCGCCACCTTTGCGGTTGCTTCATATTCATCTTCCGCATTCACGACATCAATGAGTGGATCTCCTGAGAAATCCACCCAATTGTCTTCGTGTTCTTCATCATAAATATCGATGCTGTCACTTAAAGAATCCCCGGAATACACCTGTGCGTCACGCATTAAGCGATGATATACTTCGTACTGTTTCATTTTTTTACTCCTTCTATTGATATTTTTCCATAATGCTTTTAATAGTTCTCAGATCCTCAAAGGACATTCGATTGACGATCCCCCATCCAAATTTAGGTAAGATATATTCCATTATTTCTTCCCGTTTACTATAGAGCAGCGCTTCTTCTTTTGTTGCGCGAAGAATGTATTGCACACAACCACTTTCACGCACATGAATAAAATCATTCTTAATCTCGAATTTTTCTTCCCCATAGCTTGCATGTACCGTGATATATTTTCTTCCTACGGAAACAACGGTTCCTGCTTTGATCCGTTCTTCCGCAGTCATACCCTTGTGATATTCATAAGCATGAGGCGTGAGATACAACCAGACCGTTTGTCCTTTTTTGAAATCTGTTTTTACCATTTTTTTGCTCCTTTCTTATTGAGGATTACAGTTTCTGCATGTTGTGTATCCGTCTGCCAGAAGGTCTTCCAATATCCCGCGATATTCGTTCTTATTCTGTGGACTTATGTCTGAAACACTGTCGCAATCCGGCGTATGGATTTTTTGTGAGCGGATATTGAGTGCGTACAGCGTATCATTGACCATTGAATCGTTCTCAGTTTGTATCGAAGACTCGCATTCTAATGGATAGCTTCCACCGGTTTCATAATCAATAAAAATTCCGGGCTGCTTGTTATAAACAAAAACATGGAAGCGGACTCCTTTTCCGTTATCCTCAACTGACATCGCTTCCATTATTACACCATCTGCTAACAGATTGCTTCCGGTAAATACAGGAGTTACACGGTACATGACATGATTTCCTGTATCCCGGATATAATCTGCGACCTGGTTTTCAAACGGCAGCATCCCTTCTACATTCATGTATCTGGTCCCAGTTATCAGATTCTTTTCATTTGCATTTTCACCAGTAAGCTGATATCCGATCAAGTGGCAGCGGTTATATAAGTATTTACCGTCCACAATATCGTATTTAACGGTATGCCAGCCGGTCGGCTTTATCATTCCAATTTCGTCTCGTTCTTCGGTTGGCATGAGTGCCGGACCAATACAGGCCTCTGCCACTCCGCATCTTCCAAGTCTGTCAAGCTGTGAATATGTCTCATAATCTTTCGCAGTTAATTCTTTTTCAGAAAAAGTCGGTTGATTGTCGTTTATCGTGACGAATGGATGCTCCGCCATGGTGAGCGCAGCAGATGAGAAATCATTGACGAATTCCTGCTGCCATGACGTAGAAGTTGTTGCCACTCGAACGTATTGATTACATCCGAACATGAAAGTGGAAACGGATAGAATGCAGAACAGTAACAAAAGTTTCTTTTTGTTTTTCAAGTATTTTCCTCCTTTTACTCAGTGACTTTTATATTTCAAGGTAATTATGGAGATCAATGAGGTAACAAAAAATCCTCCCACACCATAGTGAGAGGATTTTGAAGAAAATTATTTATTCCACAATATTTTCCATACACTTTCCATTATGTCCTTGGAAACTCCAAATGCTCCAGGATGTATCAGAACTATGGAAATGCTGTCAACAATATGCTCATCATCATAAATCGCTGGCATTGGTGCAACAAACGATATTTCTTTTGATAGACAACAGAAAAGCATACCTTCTCTCTTTTCTGCTGTTAAAATGCCGGCTTGCATCAGCTGCTCGATTCTGTTCTTCATTCGTTTTTCATGATAATTCTGCCATGACAACTTTTGTCCACAATCAGGACAATAACTGGAATGTTCAATGGCATCTTCGTCATGTACACCGACGATAGCGTAACAGGTCGGACAGAAATAAAAATCCTGTTCATCAGGACCTTCCGCAATCGGTTCGAGTCGGAGCTGTTTTCGGTCATTCAGGTATGTTGTTACATCACTTAACATTGCCCGATCCAATTCGCCTATCCAGAACTGATTTTTTGATGTTCTTTTCTTTTTGTTATATACAGGATAAGCTTTGTTGTCAATTACTACGTATTTCCCGACGAAGATATCGAATCCTGGATCTTCAATTTCAGGGATTTTTACTTCTTTTGTTTGCAGATTAACGGTACAGTCGTAAGTAAGTTCGTAACCAGGATAATCAGCCCACACAGTAATATAGGTTGCTGGTACAAACTGATCAGCGGCGTTTGGAAAGGGATCCGCTTTTGCATCCCATTCGATATCTACTGTCAGACCCTGGATTGTGATGGTTGGCTTGACGGGAGCATTTTGAATGTTTTGTTCCTGCACCCATGTTCCGCCTTGCACGGTCCCTGGCATCAAACAATCCTGTTCATTTTTGATGATATAATCGAACACATCGCCTAACGCATTATTGTACGCAATCTCCTCTGGTGTTTTTGCAGGAACCTTTCTGAGTCCGCTGCATACTGATAATATAAGTTCCATAGCGTTTCCACGCGCTTTCTTTTCTGTATTCATATTTTCTCCTATTACTTTTTTCTGTGTGGAAGATGAACAGACTCTGCTTCCTGGCAGATCAGTTCCATCATCTTAGCATCTAGTTCCTGACGACTTTCTGTTTCAACAAGTCCGAGCGCCCATTTTAGGTATTGTTCTTTCATCTGACTGGATGCTGCAGGGTATCGAAAAGAGACTAAGCCCTTTGTTTCCATTTCCGATGCCATGACTGCGATACCTAAGGCTGTTTTCACCACCTTTTCCGTTAATATCTCCAAAGGAAATGATTTACCTGATAAGTCGAATGTTTGAGTCTGGGATTGGTTTTGTAAACTCTCAAGTTGGCGCCGAATCTCGGCTGCGCACCCAACCCCCATTCCAGATACATCCTTGTACCAGTTTGGATGGTTTATGAGCCGTCTTACATCACGGATGGTCTGGCAGCCTGCCCGTATCAGACCATTTGAACTTCTGACGGACAAGTTCAGTTCGTCTAAAGGCTGATCCCATAAATTCACATATCCCGCTTCCAGCTCTTTGCAAATTTCTTTTCCGTCTTCTGCACATCGCATTGTTTGTAAGCCATAACGGATAAACATATGGTTTCTTCTCAGTTTTCTTAGAGAATCTACTACTCTTCGTCTTGCACCTTCAAGCGTCACATCAGTTTGAGCAGCGATTTGACGCAGGGTAAGTTTTGTTTGGTATCTGAGTTTCAAGGTTTCCTGCTCTACCTCACTTAATTGGGCGAGAGCGAATGTTAATCCATCTTCTTGATCTGGAGTTAGTTTCTGATACTCGTCTACTCCGAAGATGTCGCAAAGCAGATTTTCCGGGTATTCTTTTTCGCTTCTTATTACATATTTTTTCTTGTACATGTTAAGAGGATACCGTACCAGACAGATACGACATCCTGATTCCTCCTCTCTGTGAAGCTCTTTTTATAGTATCTTGTTAAAAAAGAGTGGTTAATCTACGACTAAGTCGAATCCGTAATGACAAAAACCGGTTACATCAGATAAATAATCTGAAATCGCTTCGTTTTCATCATTCAGATCTTTTGCTTCATTGGCTAATTCCTCTGGAATTTCAATCGCGTCTGGAAGCTCCTTCGCCAATTCTTCGTCTCCGTCTGTGTCCCATTTGATGTTCATTGCTTTCATTGGTTCTCTCCTCGTTAATTCTTTGATTAATTTGACACCTTAAACACTGTTGTGTTGGGATGATTAATTCTTTTTTTTCTCCATTTTTTACACAATAAGAGCGATAAGATGGATGATCGAACGCATCTCCATGATAAGTCGTGGCTTCCTCCTTACGAAAATATTTACACCTGTTTTCTGGAAGATATTTTTGTATTTCATTGGCGATATTTTTTGTATCCACGCTTTCTTACCTTTCCAAATTCCGAATTACTTCAAAGAAACGCTTCCCTTCTTCACTCTCCAAAATTTTTTTCATGTTTTCAGGAGTATAAATACCGCAGTTATAAGATTTTGCATACTCCGTATTTCTCTTTTTGATAGCTTCTACATCGCCTTCCATTAAAGCCCGAAATGGAGTATAAATGTGGTTTTTAGGATAGATCTCGTAGGGATGAGAGCCTTTGTACTCATTGTATTCATATGCATTGAAACCGAACTGTGCAAGCTCCGGATGTTTACTATATAAGAGATCTAAAATTACATCTCCGTGTCTTAATCCCTGATACTTGTGTTTAACACGATATACACGGCATTTTACACGATCAGATTCTAAATACTGTCTACCGCTTTGATCATATGTAGGTACGGATTCAACGCTTTCACGGATGAACTCTGCTTCACTTTCTGGTCTCTCATAATATCGGATTCCCACGGCATTTGTACACCTGACTGCCTGTTCCTGCACCAGATCATGTTCTGTCATATGTCTGCTACAAGACAAGAGAATATCTTCTTCACTGAACCAAGTTCTCAGAAATTCATAAGGCGTAAAATATTTCTTGACCAGCCTTGCAAATTCCTGATCTTGTGCATTTTTGGCAGACTCATCTTCTGTCTTTTTTCGTCTCATCTGTTCCACCATGGCTTCCAGTTTGTTAAAAGGAAAGCATTTTAAGGTTTCGATGTTTTGTCCAGTAAAGCTGCTTAATTCGTCTAACGGTAATGAATAAATCATAGTCTTCTCCTTTTTTCATTATGGAGTCCTTGTGACATGCCCACGTTGTTTAGAGCATGTCAGTAAGGGACTTCGATTATGTGTTAATCTGTATCGTGCGGTTACGCAGTGTGAGCGACTCCATCCGTTTCCATCTGGATGATCATAAGCTGCTGTTCTACCGCTTTCAGTTTCGACTGAATATTACGGTATCGTTTGTCAGCAGGATCCATCGCTTCAAGCTGTTCCGTAAACATTCTCTGAAGATTTTTTAACTCCGCGATACTTTTCTGTTTTCCCATTTGTTTCTTCTCTCCTTCTACTCTTATGTCTTTTGTAGTACGGAATAATTATGGAGTTTCATCATCAGGTTTAAGAAATAAAAAAAGAAGCCCAGAATATGAGCTTCTTTGGAAACAAAAAAAATTCCCAACAATACTACTTTTTAGATCTTAATTCTGCCATTCCTTCACGGGAATGTTATGAGTTTTCATCCACTCTGCTACCAAGTGTCTGTGGCAGAAATCCGTCGGTTTTTCGTAGCAGACAAGCAGGATGTGCCAGTTAGGATTTGCCCAGAACGGACAGTTAAACAGTTTGCAATATGCCTGCACCTCTGCCGGCAGCAGGTTCCAAATGTCATTTAATACCGTATCGATATCTATGGTATCCAGCACTTGTTCCGTGAAACAGCGAATATAGTAATCATTGTCGTGGTTTTTCTTCCATTCCATGAAGAACTGGTATTTTGGTGCCAGCTTTTTGTACTGCAGTCCTTTGTGCCAATTCGGCGCTTTTCCACAGATGGAAATCGGAATTGTATTGGAAGGAAGAGATTTGAGTTTTGCAAAATAGGTAGTAAAAATCATTTATTCCCCCTCTTTTCTTAAAAACACCGCAGTCAAAGGACCACGGTGTTTTGGAAATATTAAAGTGTTTCTTACTCAGTTTGGTTTAACCGAACAGCCAGTCCAGGAACCCCTGTTCTTTTGTTTTAATGACTACGGTTTTTCCCTTATCATCATAAGTGATTTCATAGTTCCATGGATCTTCTGGATCAAGAATGACATCTGGGTCAACAGATTCCAATTCAACTCCGTCAAGTACATAGCGGTAATTGTCATCGTCCAATGTAGCTTCCAGTTTTGCACGTTCCGTTTCATACCGTGCCTGATTTGCCATCTTTACATCTCGATGTAACATGTTTACCATGGAAAAGCCGGCAAAGATAAAACTAAAGCTAAGGAATAAAATGGTCCATGGGTGACGGGTAAAATAACTTTCGTTCATAATATCTTCTCCTTTTTTACTTTTTTTGTAAAAATAATTTTTGATGTTCATATTTTTCTCTTTAGATATTTTTTGCTGGTTACAATACATGATCTTGCTTTAATGTTTCCAAAAGCCGATCAAACATCTGATTTAGTTTCTTGCGTTCCTCTCCTTCGGGAACAGCGGCGTATCGTTTTCCTTCTAGCGTCCACTGAAAGGCATCTGCACCATAGGTCAGATAGGAGTTTTCCTCTCCTCTTTCTTTTAGTTTATCTGAAATGTAACAATCGAACGCTCTGGCAAACATTTCGCATTTAGATGACCAGTATTGATGCCCCATGCGGGTAAATAAACCATCAAATTTCTTAGAACCTACATAAAAGTCCGTGTAACCACGGCTGGTTTTCAATGTTGTTTCTTCTTCCTGCTTTTTCTTTTCTAAATATCCACAACGGACATAACGAGCAATGTTATTTCGTTCTCGCTTCGGAATAACATGTCCCAGTGATTGCTTTCGCATTTTTGAGAGTGCATCTAAATGAGACATATCCGCAGATACCCATAACGCCTGAACAAGAGTCTCCCATTTGATTAATACTTCCTCTGAATCATTACGAGGTTTCCAGCAATCGATTTGTTTCAGGTAAGCCTTATATAACTGCATGATTCGGGATTCCGATCGCTCAAATGCTTCATCATTTGATAGGAAAATTTCCTTAAAAACAAAAGAATTCAGTAATTCCTTTAATTCCTTAGGGATGTTTGGGTTTCTTGCTTCTTCAGAGGCAAATTCCCGGCAGCCATAATGCTGACCGATTGCATGATCCAGTGCGTGCGCCCATTCATGGCATAGAGCGCCATGTCCACGATATTTAGTCAGATTGATTACCTGCCTTGCCGGCTCATAATGTGCAGTGGCTGCAGAATGCCCCCGACTTCCAAACCCGATCGCTAATTTCCCATGAAGGCTTAATGACTGCGAAGGAACATCTAAAATTCGTGCTAAATCGCAGAAAGCATCGTAACAGCGATTCAAAGATTCTTCCGCATCTGCGTCAGACATCCAATGACCGAATTCTCCTCCTCGAATGCCGAATTCACGAATTAATTTATCACCCGTGATTTGTTCCGTACGATATTTAGGGCCCTTCCGAATTACATTTGATATTTCCGGAATAGGAAAGTTTCTTTTTCGCTTTGGATTTGTTTTTTGTTCCTTTTCCTTCTTTAATGTATTGGATACCAGAAGTTCTATAAATGACGCTTTTCCCTGTACGGCTTCTTCCTTTGTACAATTGACCATAAGAATCCGATGTGATTTACCATTTAAAACGGTGTAGCTTCCTTTAATCCAATCAGAAGCTTTTGGAGTTTTATTATCCCCATAGAAAAAAGATCGGCCTCCAGGAATCTTATAAGATACCTGCACTCTCTCCCTTCCATCGGAAACCTCTACTTCTTTTCCGATTTCTCCAATGATGAAGGATAAGTCTGCTAATGTTCTGACCTCGTCTTCTTTGGACATTCCGTATGTAAGGGATAGTTTTTTCAAGGTTTGTGCCTTGATAGATGCCGCAGACACTAACTTCTGCGTAATGAATCCTCTTACATCTTCTTTTACTGATAGGCGATATCCGCTCCCCTCCAAAAACGCAGGATAAAAAACTCGCTCATAAAACTTGTTACGTTCATTTACTGTTTTTACATTGAGTACCAGATCCCGCACTGTCTCCGCTGTCTGAATATAACGCTTCAGTTAATTTTCTGTCATCTGCTTCGGTTTCGGCGGAAAACCGATCCGCATCTCATTTCGCCAATAAGCAACTTCTCTAGGTACACCAGAAGCGATTAGCGCTGCTGCGTCTTCCTTCTTCCAGATAGAGTCACGTTTCACATATTTTTTCTTTTCTGCCTCATTCATGTTGTCCATATCTTTTGTATTTAGCGCTACAGCATAAAAATCTTTTCTTGCGCCGCCGATTTTTTCTCCAAAATCTTTAATTTCTTTCGCCATATGACAATCCTCCTATTTTTGTGTTAACAAACAGAAAATCAGTGAACCACTCGGTCATTGAATGGCTGATGAGTCCTTTTCTGCTGTCCTAAAATAGTGGCGCATTGTGTATAATATGATCTACTAATATTTCATAAGGTGTTCCCATTTTGTTATAGGGCTCCCTCATACGCTCATAAAATACTTCATTGATTTTTGGAACTTCATTCCTTACCTTAGTTAAAAAATCCTGCGCTGGTTCCATCTCATCCCATGTATCATCGGTATCCGCAAATTCATCTTGGAATAAAATAATGAGAGGCGCTTTTTCCCTCACGAGATCGAATACTGTTACATCTGTCGGATCCACATCCTCCATTCCGGCTGGATACAGGACCTCATCCTTCAGTACATCCGGATGGAAGTATTTTGGAAGGATAGCTGCTGAAAAAGTGGCAACGATTGTTTCCTCATCAGATTGCAGGTCAAAAGTGATAACTGGTACAAACTCAAATGTACCTTCTGTACCTGTATAAGTATGTACCTGTTTGCCGATGTAATAGCAGTAGTCATCGGATTCTGCTTTTTCAAATGAATCCAAGGGATCTGTAAAAAACTCGACGATGTGATAATGGTCTGTGTATTCGGCTCCATACGAGATAGACCCGCCCATTTCGTAGATACATAAAACATCATCATCATCACACTCATGATTTGGATCTTTACTTTTCGCCTTAAACCATAAATCAGCAGCTTCCGCTTCAGTTTCGACGATGTTTAAGCCGATTAATCGTTCCAGAATGCGTTCTTTGAGAATACCTTGAATTTCTTCTTTTGTTTCCCTTGCAGCAACAATGATGTTGTCAAGGTATTCATCATTCCAATTTAATAAGTAATACATATGTTTTTATTTCCTCCTCCATTTCTTTTGTATTACTCATTAATTATGGAAAGGGATGCTGCAAAAAAAACACAGCTCGAAAAAGTTCAGTAGAGCTGTGTTTTTGCTTGGAATATATTTGTTTTAGGACTTCCGAGCAGAAATCCTCGCCCATTCAATGACTGAGTAGTTCACATTCCTCAGTAAAGGTCATTTTTTATGAGGCAAGATGCAGGGTTATAAGCTGACTGCTCTGCACACTATCAATCCTTCCAGTGGCAGGTTCCCGGACCGTTACAGCATCACTTGGGCCGCCGAAGCGCCGTTTGTTATAGCTGCCGATCTTTTGTGGGACTTTTACCGCAAGATACACTCCGACGAGTCGTCTTAACTCGGAGGGATTCAGTCGGACCCCTGTGTCATGTTTTTGAGTTACGCTGCTTTCCAGAGTCCAAAGGACTTTGGTAGCGGTTCGTTGCTTTGTGTTAAGTGTTCGATCAGCTGATCGTGCCTGATTTTGAAATTTTCATATGTTTTGATACAGAACTCCCTGTCTGCGGCTGTTCCATCCGCATTGCTGTTCATCAACAGGAATGCGGAATATAGATCCCTCTGGATCTTATCTTCACCAATCAAGCTCCATCGTTCCGATAGTGTCTTTTTCTGATAAGTATCTGCCAGATGGTTATACTGGCTGGCCCGAAAACGGACGGTATCTATCTTCCTGAGACAGCCGCCCTGCGCATTTAACTTCCGTTCCAGAATGCTTAAGAACATGGCCGGCGCCCGGTTTGCGATGCTCTTGCCAAATCCGGATTTCCTTTTGCAGCGATCGGAGTCATCGCGTTTTGTTTCCTGAACCCGCTTCGCCAGACCCTGGAAATTCATGGTTTCCACATAGAACCGGTCTTCCTGAGCCATCAGCCGGTTTGCTTCCCGCTCATGGCTTTGTTTTACGATGGCAGCCCGTTTCCGGCACAGGTTCTGATACCGGCGCTGTATTTTTCTGTAGGTATTGGATTTCTTCCAGTGTTTCCGACCTTTTCGTACAGTTCCGTCCTTGTTGTAGTTATCCGGGTTCATGGCCCTGCGGGACCGGTCCATCTTACGGAACAGGATCCGTTGTTTCCGCTCCACGAATTCGGCTTCCGAAGCCAGTACCTTCAGGGAACAATCCGTTCCCGATACCGTTGCGATGGTAGATGGGCCGATATCAATTCCGCACCGTCCGGAG
The DNA here is from genome assembly GCA_905203555.1 of uncultured Lachnospiraceae bacterium. Taxonomy (GTDB): domain Bacteria; phylum Bacillota; class Clostridia; order Lachnospirales; family Lachnospiraceae; genus Schaedlerella. Next base: position 4,096 of record CAJKWK010000034.1, on the reverse strand, counting down.
CCGATTTGGTGTTTTACCGGCGGTGTTCCCTCCAAAACCAGCTGCAGATAAAACTGCTCCCGGTCCTCGACGGTCTTTTGGGAAATCCGGCAGTATTTTACACGGTTCTTTAGAGCCTCCCTGGCGTAATGGTCGTTCTTTGGAAGCTTTGGCTGGATTACCAACCCGTTCCACTGCAGTCGGCCGTCCTTAAACCGAATGCCGGATTGGTTGTTCTTTCCTTCCAGGGAATGAAATTCCGCCCATTTCTGAAAATGTACCGTTTTCCCTGAATCAAACAGGACATCCTGGGCCGCCCGCCATACATGACTGGCAATTTTCTGTGCCGTCAGACTGTCGATGTCATCAGCATAACGTTTCTGCTGGAGCTTTACGAATTTATGCAGAACATACTCGCTTAATCCGTACTGTTCCCGGATATCGCTAAGCTCCTTCTTAATCCCGGAAGACTTTCGGTCTTTTCGATAGCAATTCATGGCATCCCGGTACTTTGCATCCTGCCGCATGGAACTGAGTGCTTTCCGGACATGCCGTACCAGGACGTTATATATCTTCCATCCAGAAAAGAAGCGCTTCATCAGGATCCGCTCGTCGTCTTTGGAAGTGTTCAGTTTTAACGTCAGTACAAAACTGGGTGTTGCAGACCGCTTCATGAAATCGCTCCTTTTTCTCAAAATGAATGAGATTGATGTTATAGTGATGAAACAATCCTATCAGAAATCGTCGGTTCATGCCAAAATTCACCTTTGCGGATAACAAAAAATCCGGTTTTTGCAGGAAGATTTTAGATTTTCGTTGAAATAAAACCACCGCCGACTTTCATCTGCACACTGTCATTTACAGATATGAAAAAGAAAAAACGAAGACTGAGGGATTCGAACCCCCGGACCAGTTTCCTGATCTCCAGCTTTCGAGGCTGGTGCAATCGTCCGCTCTGCCAAATCTCCAATAAACGACAGCGGCAGGATTCGAACCTGCGGGCCAGTTTACGCCGACCTTCCGGATTCCAGCCGGATGCACTCGTCCACTATGCGACGCTGCCAAAGTACCCCTGGTGGGACTCGAACCCACACATACCTTACGGTATCCGGATCCTTAGTCCGGTGCATATTCCAATTCTGCTACAGGGGCAAAGTAGGCGGGGTGGGACTCGAACCCACGCTGTTTCTGATGTGACGGTTTTACAGACCGCGGCCCTCGCCGCTAGGCATACCCACCTATAGTACCGGTAGTCGGACTCGAACCGACACAGGATTTCTCCTAGCGGGTTCTGAACCCGCCGCGTCTACCAATTCCACCATACCGGCATAGCGCTCACGGAGGGACTCGAACCCCCAAGCCGGTTTCCCGACCAACACATTAGCAGTGTGCCCGCTTACCATTGGCGCACGTGAGCAAAAGCGGAGACTGAGGGATTTGAACCCTCGGACCAGTTTCCCGATCTCCAGTTTTCAAGACTGGCGCATTAAGCCTCTCTGCCAAATCTCCATGAAGTACTGACAGCCGGATTTGAACCGACACGGATTTCTCCAGCAGGGTTTGAGCCTGCCGCGTCTTCCAGTTCCGCCATGTCAGCATAAGTAGATGGGGTGGGACTCGAACCCACGATGTTTCTTTGTAACGGATTTACAGTCCGCCGTCTTCGCCGCTAGACATACCCATCTATAAAGTACCGGCAGTCGGATTCGAACCGACACGGGATTTCTCCCAACGGGGCTTAAACCCGTTGTGTCTGCCAATTTCACCATACCGGCATAGATTCTAAGTAGGCAAGGAGGGATTCGAACCCCCGATGTTTCCTTGTACCTGATTTACAGTCAGGCGCCGTCGCCGCTGGGCCACTTGCCTATATACTCCGCAGATTTACTCTGCGGATTTTCATGCTATTTTTCTTATCTCTACTTTGTCTGTCACAATGATGTCATCGATTCGACATCCAAATACTGTTGCCAGAATCACCAGATTGTCAATGGTTGGCATTGCAGTACCATGCTGCCATTTGTAAATCGCTTGAGGTGTCGCAAAACCAAATACTTCCTGCAGTTCTTTTACCGTCATTCCAACCAGCTTTCGCATCTCTTCTATCTTTTTTCCCGTTTCTACCATATTGATCGTTGGCATTTCTTTTTCATCCTTTCTGCATATAAAAAACCGCCTGCCCATCAGGACAAGCGGCTTGCAGAAAGTCTTATAAAAATCCCAAAATCGGATCACATGACAGACCTCACATCTACCTTATCTTTGTCTCTGTATGAGCGTACCACAACAAGTCCCTTGCTAAGAGCGAGTGACAACAGACTGGAATAGCTATACAGATAAGATAAAGTGTTGTTGATTCTGTTCATGGTGTTTTCCTTTCTGGGCTGATTTTGATGCCCTGTTTTCTTTTGATGGTTATATCATAGCACATCTACTTAGGTTTGTCATTATACTGGTGGTATAAAATGACTTCTCTTTTTCCGTTGAAAAGAATCTATGAGCCACTTCTTCCCAGAACAGTTGTTCTGTATATCTCCAGGCTTCCCCAAATGTTAAATGCGGAAGATGTTCTCTTACATCCTTAATATATGGATCCAGACTTCTTGGGCGTAACCCTTCTTCCCTCCCATTCCGAATATCCAGATACAACTCTTTCATTCTAGCGTCCGGTTCATTTTTAAAAATTTGTATATACTTCATTGGATTTTCTCCTTTCCTTCCCACGTACTGTTAGGCGCTCTTCCTCTTTTGCGTTATATGATGTCATGTGACTTCATGTGAACTACCCACGCACATTTCAAGTGAAATGGGCGGGGCTTCGTAAGACCAGAAGCGCCTTACAGGACAAGCACATGCCCTCTAGTCCCTGTTACGGGATTACATTTTTAAGCTGCTGTATTCTGCTGCTGCTTTTTGTAGGCCGTCTTATCTTTTCCGCAGCCAAACAGCTCCATATACTGGAGTTTTTGATCCCAATGCCGTTCGTGGTGATGCCTGCGGTTACAGGAACGGTGTTTCCTGGGAGCCGGTTTCGCCGCGCGGCGGCCCTGTGTTGTCCCACGGCAGAGTTCCTCCCTGGTAACGACGCGTACGGAAGTATTTAAGTAACTCCAGTCCGTAACACCCGAAAAAGCTTCCGGGTATTCCTTCCGGATGATGTTGCCGGCACCGTTAAAGTCCGCATGGATGATCGTACCGTCCTTTGTGCGGTACTGGCCCCGGCTGATCCGCTTCCCTGAGAAAACATGCTTCGTATCGTCATTCTCCTGGAAGGTTGGGATTGCATCGCCGTCCACCAGACTTGCCTTGGAAGTGTAGCTTTCCTCCCGGAGGATGACTGGGATTCCGGATGCTGCACAGACCTGCTTTAAGATACCGGCGAAGGTCATATACGGGATCTGGACAAAGTTCTGGTTGTTTGCTGTCCCAAGGTTTGTGCCCTGTTTCCAGTCCCGGTTGTGGCCGATGACAACTACATCTACTTTATTTTCCATGCAGTAACGCAGAACCCAGTATGCAAGCTTATAAAAGAAGTCACGGAACTTCCGTTCCCGCTTCTTCGAGATGGCATCCAGGCGTCTGGAATTCTTTACAGACCGAGTGGAATCCAGTCCCTTGGTAAGCTCGCTGATCAACCTCGCCCGTTTCTTGTTAAAATACCGGTTCTCGGATTTGATCCAGTTTCCGGCTGCAAGGAATGGGACTGCGGAGAAGTTCGTGATTCCTGCCAGGAAGTTGTCTACGCCAAAATCCAGCCCAAGGATCCGCTCCGGATGTTCCGGAACCTCCGGTTCCTGCATTTCCACCATATAGGTAACCAGCACTTCGAAGTCTCCGTTTACCGGTTTTATCTCCACCTTTACGATGCCCGGACAGTCCGTATCCCTTCCAATACACAGTTTCAGACCCGTGCCAGGGAATGTAAGGAATTTCTTCCCTCCTGACACGGTCGGTTTGATGATCTGATTGGTGTAATGGACGGTTGCATACGGAGTCCGTTTATACTTTGGGGCTTTTGGCTCGCCCAGGTACTTTTCCGGAGACTTCCGGTAATCCCGCAGCGCTGCAAAGTAGCCCTTCCAGCTTTTGATCACCTTCCGGAGGATCTGCTGGTTGA
>CAJKWK010000033.1 GCA_905203555.1 uncultured Lachnospiraceae bacterium | reverse complement strand
CTTCTCCACAGATGGAGCCGCTGTTTCTTGGAGCCTCGTTTTCTGCCAGTACGGTTCAGATGTTCAAAGACGATCACATCGGCATTGTAAAGGACTGCGATATTCATGATGAAATTTGCAGTCTTCACTGCAATATCCTGATTAATGCCTTTGGCTTTGGCCCAGAGTCTGGGCATCCTGCGGTTTCCATGCTGCTGGGCCTTCTTGATCCGGTTCACCGCATGTGTCAGAGAGTCGTATTCTTTCGGCAGTTTACAAAAATGCCTGCCTAAGATCGTGCCGTCTGCACGCATGACGGAAACCGTTGCCGCAGCGTTGATACCGAGGTCAACGGAGATGATAATCTGGTTAAAGATATCCGTATCCGGAAGTGTCACCTTTTCCTCAAACGGGAAATCCAGGAACCACTCCTTGCCCCGTTTCTGCAGGGTGGGAGAACATTTCTTCCTGGAAGAGCATCGCCGGTTGATGTAATTCATGTCGGATTTCCGGACTTTGACAGTCAGCCAGTCCCAGGTGTTACGGACGAAGACCTTGATCTTCATCTCGTAATCGCCAGACTGTTCGTACATGACGGTCCGGTACATGGACGGATAAACGTATCCGGTTTTCGGGAAGGATGGCTTCCTGCCGCGGGTTTTGGGATCCTCAGATTCCCAGTTTGCCAGTTTGCTTTTGTAGGAAGATACCTTTCCTATGGCTTCAGAAATAGCGCTGCGCCGCAGGTAACTGGGAAATTTGTAAAACTTCCGGTCAAACGGATAGCTCACATCCGGGTTATCCTTAGTTTTGTGACACAGGTGTTCCACATACTGCTGGCGGAGCAGGTCTTGATTCATGGTAGTAATGATGTCCCATTTATCCAGACATACTCTAATCAGGAAGTCCACAGCATCCCTGTATAAGGATATGGTTTCCTTGAAGATATGGTTGTAGTGCTTGATTTTGACGCTGTAAGTGGAAAACACTTTCATATCGGGATGCCTCCTTCCTGATGTTGATACAGCCATGGTAACAAACCCCATTCTCTCAAGCAAGAAACAGAGGCTTGCGGATAACAAAAATCTAGGTTTTTGAAAAAAATCTTACCGCCTAACTCACGACTGAAGTCACGAAAGTGCGGCGGTTAATCATCAATCTGTATTAGATTGTGTCAAAGACTGGTATCAGATTTTAAAGAATATGCTTATATTTTACCAGAAAATATTTCTTCTGAGGAAGCGTTATCGATTGCAATCGGCAGCAAGAAAGTGTAAGTCTCCAATCCAATAAGATAACATATTCTCCCATAATTTAAACAACAAACAAAGGAACTTGAGGAAGGGGAGATGGTGTTTCTATCATGCAAAATAAAACAATACAGGTATGCCCTGATGCTTTCAAACAAATGATTTTCGATCTCGTCATCGATTCACAAAAGCTGATGATGCCAGAAGTGAAAAATGCACTCATCAGCGTGATTTCATATTACTCAATCGGTCCAATATGGATCGATATGTCAAATGAAAAACCATCTGGATTGACAGAATGGTACTGGATCAAAACAAAGAAAAAGCGTAAATACGATATTATTATGCCAGCAAAACGTGTCTGCGGAGGATTTCTATACGGCCTGCTGCCAAATCAACCTGAAAACGGAAGAATGAACCGAGTTTACATGATTCCGGATCTGGCAATTGAACAGTATTCGCCGATTTTTCTTCCAAAATGAATCAAATATTTCATCAACTTGCCCAAGACAGCGCCGAACTATCGACGCTGTTTTTGGGTCTGAAAACGATACATCGATTCTCATAATTACATTAATAGCAAAAGACATAATGAGGAGGTAATGTGATTACATGTTATTATCAGGAAAAGAAATTGAACGCCGCTTAGGCAAGGATATTTTCATTGAACCATTTGATCAGAGCAAACTAAACCCGAACAGCTATAATCTACGACTGGGTAGTAAACTCCTTGTATATGAGGATGACATTCTTGACATGAAAAAACCGCCGACTGTCAGGGAAATTCTGATTCCGGAAGAAGGTCTTGTCCTGCAGCCAGGAAGATTATATCTCGGTCAGACGATGGAACGAACAAAAACCGTTAACGGGTTGGTACCGATGTTAGAAGGACGTTCTTCTATTGGAAGGCTTGGGCTTTATATCCATGTAACCGCCGGATTTGGAGATGTGGGCTTTGATGGATTCTGGACGCTGGAATTATCCTGTATCCAGCCAATCCGCATTTATGCTGGGGTTGATATCGGGCAGATCTACTACCACACCCTGCTCGGAGATTATGTGGAATACGGCAAAAACGGTAAATACTTTGCAAACCAAGGAGTACAGCCATCGATGTTATATCAGGACTTTAAATCTGAATCAAAAAGAAACGTTGATGATCTGTATCCCCGAGAAGACGAAGTCAAGCTAACCGTATTGGCATATGTCAAAGAATCGGAATTAGACGAGGTGAAACACTTAGAACATCATGCAGAAGGAATCTCAATACAGTATCCATTTTTGGACGGACTCAGTGTAACCACAGAACAAACTGGTTACTGCACAAAGGATAAAGAAACAGGCTTTATGCATGAAGTAAAAATTCAGATACTGGCCTTCATCAATGATGGGGATTTCTTGCAGGCGAAACGCCTGGAACATCATGCAGAAGGGTTATGGGAAGAGTATCCATTCCTTCGTCATGTGAGCGTCACAGTAGAGAAAATTTAATCTGATTACCAAAAAGCAGGGCATTGCTCTGCTTTTTTAATTGTCCTAATAACATCTACATCATCTGTGAACACAGTCAGACACTATCCCAAACCATAATTACCATGAAATATATGAAGGAATAAGGAGGAAACAATGGAAAATACCACAAACAAAGAAAATGCTCAGCGAACCTTATCTTCCAGAGAACTACAGGGATACAACCGATGCCAGATGCGCCGGGAAAGAAATTTATCCTTAAAAAACGGAAAAGGTGTGGAAAATGTGTACGAAAAAGCGGTGTTAATCAAAGACATGATCCGTAAACGCCTGTTTCATGTAGCAACAGATGAAGAGATTGAAGCTTCATTGGAAATGAGTTTTATGGACATGAATTATCCGACAGAAGAAACTGCGAAACTCCATGCTGCCGATGCATACCGTCAGATCATGCGTTATGTACACTGCGAGGATCGTACGCCGGAAGTTGCTCCACTAAAAACCGTCCGTCCATTTGATCTTTTTGATGTCAGAGTAAAACCGGACTATATCTTTACTGGTGTCAAAGAATTCCCATACACAGAAGTAGTAGGGAAGAAAAAAAGTACTTACACGATACCTAAAAAGTATATCGAAGTAGTAAAAATCAAGTGCAGTAAGCCTAACGTATCATTAACCAGTAAGGCAAAGGATGCAGGCATCATGCAGTCACTGGAACTCTATGCGATGCTCCTTTATGCCAGAAGCTTGGTTGGTCCAGACGAAAAAGATATCAATATCTGCGCTTCCTATTATTACCTGCGCAAAAACAATGATAATTCAGCAACAAAACAGTTTGATACCGACTTCTTTGAAAATAAGGGAGCTGGTAATATCGTGACGTTATGGGAGGAATATAAGCCAGAAGGAAAAACGGAACTGGATCTTCTTTTTCAGCCGCAGTTTGAGGAGTTCGTAACTGGAGAACAGGTTACAGATAGTGCTTGTGTTGGATGTGATTTCTATGAACTTTGCCATTACACAAAACCACCCAAAAAACTGGATGAAGAAGAGCATGGAGCAGCCAGGTCTGTCAAAGATATTAAGTTGACAAGTACCCAGAAGGCAGTCGTGGATTTCCGAAAAGGAATTGCCTGTGTTAATGCCGGTGCAGGGGCCGGAAAGACAACCAGTATCGCACTTCGTACTGCTAATATCATCAAGGAAACGAATCATCCGGAACAAATCTGTATGCTGACCTTTACCAATACGGGAGCGTCTGAAATGAGCGAGCGTATCCAGCAGTATGCAAGGGATATGGGATGTAATGCAGATATTTCAAAACTGACATCAACCACCTTCAATGCGTTTGGCTATCAGATTGTGAAGGATAATTACGAAGAACTTGGATTCTCAGAAGCACCTAAATTGATTGATGAAATCGAACGCAGTGCTATTATCGCAGAATTACTGCGTAACACGACGATTCCAGGACTGGATTACCGAAACTTTTATGCCAACATGAAAGGATGCAGAGGCGCATTATCGGTAACAAAAAAAGCGTTTGAAATTATTAAAAAAGAACAGCTGTCTGGAGGTAATCCAACTGTACTTTACAAGCTAATGCCAATGTCATTCTGTGCGTTTATGGATCGCTTCCGCACAGCGCCAGAACTTTTAGATTTATACGAAAAGTATGACGCTGCATTAAAAAAAGACAACTTAATTGAGTATGCCGATCAGGAACTATTAGTCTTTGAACTGTTAAAAAAACATCCGGATTATTTTCACCAGTACGGATACGCACACATCATCGTCGATGAATTCCAGGATACGAATGAACTTCAGTTTGAACTGTTGAAACGTCTGATCGACACGCCCAGTTTCCAATCTTTTATGGTCGTTGGGGATGACTCTCAGAGTATCTTTGCGTTTCGCGGTTCCAGTCCGGAATACATCATCCATTTTTTTCAGAAACTCGGGATGGCCGGACAGAAGTTCGATATGATGGAAAACCATCGTTCCACACCTCAGATCATTGACTTTGCAAACCAGATCAATGCACTAAACAAAAACAGGGTGGATAAGGATTTGGTTGCAGTGAAGGAGGATGGTCCGGATGTTAATGTACGTGTATTCTGGAAAAAAGGAGAAGATACTGAATTTGCAGTAAAGACCATCCAGAACGAACATGAGCATGGTGTAGCATACGAGGATATTGCGTACATTACCTACACCCGCACGGAACTTCTGAAAATGGGAACTATGCTTACTGAAGCAGGCATCCCATGGATTATGTTAAATCCAGAGCCTATGCTTGAAAATTCAAGAATTCTTGCAGCGCTTTCCTTGGTCAAATTCATATCCGATCCGGATGCGACCAGGAATGCGATGGTATACCTTAACGCAATACATAACGGAGAACTGCTTAACGAATGCACAGATGAAGACATCCGGTCAGAAATTAAAGCGTTGGATGAAACCGTAAACGCAATGTTGGAAGCAGAGGATGAAGTTCAGATTGCTATGTTTAAAAAGCTCCTAAATGATATTGGAGATGAAGATGAAGTTTACCAGAAATTTATTGAGATGATGTCACAGAAGGATACTTTGGAAAGCATGCTGGAATTCTGCAATCTGTTTGAGATATACGGAACAGATCAGATGTGCAAGCGTGAACAGTCCTATCCAGGCGTTGTGCTAACAACGGCTCATTCATCAAAAGGAAAAGAATGGCCGGTTGTGATCAATAATCTTGGTAAATATCATATTCAGGAACTGGGAAACAAAATCAATTCCCCAGACTTTGAAGAACGGAGAAGACTGCTTTTTGTATCTGCGACAAGAGCAAAAACCAAACTGCATATCATTGGACAGGCAGTAGCTTTTGGTTCCAAGGCAAAAAACGATCGAGTACTCAATCAGTTTTTAATGGAGAGCTGTAATGTTACGGATACACCGTTCCCAACCGAACCGGTAACGGATAAGAAAAAGAAAGGAACATCAGCAGCATGATTGCAAAACTTATACAAAATGACAAAGTAACAAAACTCACATTACCAGGAATTTCCGTGGAGCCAAACGGCTCCGCGGATTGCACGGCATACCACTACGGTACTATATTAGCCAATGCCATTGGTCCCGTTTATGACAGAACAAAACCAGCAATCGTTGAGGTATGGAGTGACACTACTATCTTACATACCTTAGTGACAGCACAGGGAGATGACGGTCTCTTTTTAACAGATCGGATTTCCGGAGGAATGCGCCCGGCTATTTCTTTCATCAAAAGAACAGAACGGATTCCAGATCATTATTTGATTTTGGTAGATCCAGTACGCAATATCAATCGAAGTTATAAAACATCTGATCTGGGAGCCGGAGAGTGGGCTTCCACAACTGGGGATATCGGCGCAAAACAGGGGTTAACCAGACGATCCAGGCATGTAGTTGTTCCAAAAACACACCCAGATTATATGTTTGGAATCCGTATCATGGAAAAACTGCTCGATGGATACCAAGATAAATCGGAGTGTCATAGTGTTAAGATTGTCCGTCAGAAAAATATGGATTCTGATGTAAGCGGCATTGCAGATTCACTTGTTGCTGAACTTGTGGAGCGTCTGATGAAATTTGCCGAAATGGCCATTAAAGAAAATTACACCGTATCCTATACGGATGTTACTGAATCAATGATCCAGCAGGCGCACGAGGCATTAAACAAAATGCGAAACAGCCAGACCATAGAGGAATTTAACAAACACCTTTTAAACCTGATGCACATCATTCCACGCAAAATTGCTCAAAAGATTAGTGTTCGAATGATGCTTGCCGGAACAACAAAAGATTACGCCGATATTTTAATGCGGGAAGCGGAACTTTTGGATATTATGGAAGGACAGATTCACATTAGTAATTCTGAAGCGAAGTCTGAAAAAAATATCTTGGAGCGACTCGGGCTTGTCATAGAAGCAGCAACCGATGAGCAAACAGAGACTGTTAGGAAGCGATTGAACGATAGTTTAAAGGAGCGGTTGCAGCATGTATACTGTGTAAAAAATATCAGAACTCAGAAATTATTTGATCAATATATGCAGGAACATACAACGGAGGACGGGAAAACACCAGAAACAAAGCTATTTTGGCATGGAAGCAGAAATGCCAATTGGTTTTCCATTCTTCAAAAAGGACTTCTGTTGAATCCAGACGCAACAATTACTGGAAAGATGTTCGGAAATGGTGTCTATTTTGCTCCACAGTCATTAAAGTCATGGGGATATACGTCTGCTGGAAAATGGACTGGAGAAAGTTCAAAATATGCGTATATGGCTCTTTATGAAACTGCATACGGCACTCCACATGAAGTGTATTCCTTTGATGGAAGTTGGAGCGGTTTCAATTATCAGTCATTACAGCGAGAATTTCCTGGTTGTGACTGCGTGCACGCAAAAGCAGATAAGGGAATGCTCTTAAATGATGAAATTATTTTTTACAGAGAAGATCAGATTACCATTCAGTATCTTTGCGAATTTGATTTAGCATAAAATCCATTAAAAGCGTCCGATATTCGGGCGCTTTTTTCTTGGCGCCATTGCATATTACATCTTTCGCCGCGGGAAAGCTGCCACTGGAAGTATTGACAGTGTGCAGAGCAGTCAGATTTCAGTGTGCAGGACAATCAGAATGTGCTGAGAGGAACGGTCAGGTACGCTATCCAATCCCATAATTCTTTTACGGAGAAATAAAACCATATTTTTTATATCCGCAAAGCCTGTTTTTGGACTTAAAAAGAAAATTGCACTACATTGGAAGGAGATTAAACGAGAGAGGAGATAGTTAATATGCAGAATGATACAAATAACCATTTATACACCAATTCCGATCCACCACCTTTTCATGCAGAATGTATTATGCAGTCAACACAAAATTCTATACCGGTTTGTATATGCGAAGAAGATTCTCCTTCAATCGCAGCGGTACCCCAAAAAGATTTTAAGCAGCATGATGCTGTACTTACATTAACTGATACCCAAGATAAAGTAATCCTCACCGCACACGCACAACAGCGGCTGAAAGAACGATGCGGGTTGCAGAAAAAAAGTAAAGAACGCATTGCTGCCAAAGTGTTTGAAAAAGGACTTTCTATAGAAGAGACAAACGGAAGCATACGCAAATGGATGACGACGGTATTTTACAATAACACCAATATTAATAACATCCGTCTGTATGGGGATAAGATTTACCTGTTTGCTGATCAAACATTGATCACTGTTTTGTTTGTACCAAAACATCTGCGGACAAGGGTAAGTCAATTGTCACAGAATAAAAAACATCAGAAAGGAAATGTAATCAGGACAGAAATATAAGAGAAGAGCAGCGGATTTTCCGTTGCTTTTTTATTTGCGGATAAGAAAAAAAGTTATTTTTTTGCCTTAACGGTTCCATACTTGAATGTTATGATTAGTTTTCCACATAGTAGAAAAATATAAATTTTTTATTAAAAAAATCATTCTGGAACAATTGCGGTTTGCGTATTTTTATGGACCTTTCGTGACATTTTTGCGTATTTTTATGGACCTTCGGCGTATTTTTATGGACCCTTTGCGTATTTTTATGGACCTTTCGCGATTTTCAAACACCCCGCAAAGCCGCATAAACACTGGCATTTTCGCACATCGAAAATTTTGCCGTAAACAGTCTTTATAACAGTATTTATAAAAGGCTCGATTCATTTTATTTTACAAAAAACAAGATACAAACCACAACATTTTAAAACCGGAAGTAATCTGTGTGTACAAATTAGTTGGTATTTTTACTTCACTGGTTATCCGGTACAATGTAAAAAACATCTTACTGAAAACAGATTAAATTTCATGGTTATGAAGTTCCAATACAAAATTCATTCCACTCATAGGTTGTAGTATTCATTCATTGGAAACAGCAAGCTGTTTCGGTTAGAGAACTGCGATTTTTTTAAGCATTTTTTGCTACGAAAAAATTTTTACCAAAGGAAGTTATCTCTGAGAGCATTAAAAAGCGTAGAACAGTCAACGATGGCAGTAATCCAATATATGGATATTCAGCGAATAAGAGTAGTCGTTTATCGAATTCTTGTGATGACATTCACATTCTCCAAAATGGACAAAACAACGCAGATGCACCAAAAAGCACTATTTTTCTTATCCGCAAACACTAATATTTGAGTCTTTCGCAGTAATACGATACGATTAAGGCATAGTAGTGTATTTTTTCGAAAGGGTATGTAGGAATCCAGAGACTTAAAAATGAAAATGACATTCTTTTAGATTACAAAAGTCATATTTTCCTGCAAGGTTTTATTATGAAAAACGAAGATTATAAACTGTTTGAAGCAAACACAATTGCAAAATACGGCATCATGCCATTAACTGGACGTTTTTTATCACCGATCGCTACAAAAGCACTCCTTTACCTAATCTGGAAGTGTAATTCAGAAACTCCTGGTGTTTTTAACGCAGTGAAATTAAAACCATCCGAACTATGTGAAGCACTCGGTTATTCCAGAGATAAGAATCGGAATTTTTCCCATAATGTTAAAAAAATTTGTGATATTATCCAGACTTCTATGCAAACACCGTTTAAAATTTATTCGGATGATGGGGAGAGATGGGTTTCTTTTACATGGATCCAAACGATGGCTGTTGATTTAAAACACGATTCCATGTGGGTCCGGTTTAATACAGATCTCGGTATGTATTTCGGCTCTGAGCTGCAAAAAAGCTTTACCGTTGTGAAATTAAAATATCTGAACCGGCTCAAAACATCCGCTGCGGTCATTTTATATCCGTTTTTTTGTCGATACGCAAATATGCATACCTTTAATTACAATATAGAAGATCTGACACTCCTTTTAACAGGCGATACTACTTGCGATTATAAGCATTTGAAACGGAACTATTTACTTCCTGCTATTGAATCGATTAATACATGGACCGATATATCCGTAGAATTTACGGAAAATAAGAAGGAGCGTAAGGTTTCCAGTTTGTCCTTTGTTATCATGGAGGCACCAGGTCGCCCAGAACTAGAGGCTTATATGGAGCATTACCGATTGAAGCCGGATGAGGTAGGAATGATGGAATATGATGATTATTGGATGCCGGCATATCAGTATAACATAGCTGAACAGCGGTATTTGCCGATTCAGATATTGAACAATAACTGATAGCTGATTTCCAATAACAGATGGTGAGCATTCTGAAAGAAAAAAAAGGAGAAGAATATGAGGACGATTATTATTGGAGATATTCACGGTTGTTATATTCAATTAAAGAAATTACTTAAGAAAGTCAAATTTCAGCGTTCATATGATAGGATTATCTTTTTGGGTGATTATATTGATCGAGGTTTGTTTTCATATGAGGTTGTTCATGAGATTATACAAATGAAAAGAGAAATGGGAGAGCGTTGTATTGCGTTGCGAGGAAATCATGAAGCTATGATGTTAAATGCCATCATGGAGAAATTAAATGATAAAGAAGCATATTCTCTTTGGAAAAACAACGGCGGCGTCAAAACGATCCAATCTTTTTCCAGTCACCACACCAATCTTTCCAGCTTAAAAAATTAGCTGCAGACGTTGCCGCTATACTACGAAACAGAAGACTATATTTGTGTACATGCCAGCATCGATACCGATGGATTACAGCATACTCAGGAAGATACATTCTTATGGGACCGAAGCGTGGTGGAATACGGTTGGTATAAAGGGAAACTGTTATTCTGTGGGCATACGCCAGTCATGGAAGTTACCTATCAGGATGGAATTCATGCAGTCCAAATTATGAAACAAATGAAGATAAATAAATTACCACAAAGCGGTGCAATCAATTTGGATACCGGATGTGTCTTTGGTTACAAATTGTCCGCAATAGTAATTGAGAATGGTCAGTTTTCGATTCACTCCGTTTTCTGGGAAGACTATAAGTGATTTTTTTGGTATGTGGGAGAGAGGTGTCAGAGTGAAAATCGAAAAAGTCTGTTGGTTTTTTCAAAAAAGCTCTTGACTTTTATATCTGAATATGGTAGTATGACAGACAATTAAAGGAAGTGCCTATCCGATATAAACGCTATTATGCGTTTATTGTCGTATGGGCATTTTTTATTTTCGAAAGAAAGGAGAACCATCATGTGTAGAAAGCATATTTGGAATACAGTCGATACAAATACAGTCAGCATACCAAAACAAGGAATGCTTTCTTTTGCACACCGTTTTTTCGATGGTCACGCCAATTTTTTCGGAAATATTATACCATTTTGGAATCAAAATAAATGTCACAGACAGTTTCTATACCCTTATTTTAATATTGCATCATTGTTGGTTACTTGGGTGTAGAAATAAGAATCCCTTCTTTCTCTGTCTGTGAAAAATATTTTGCAGACAGTTTTTTTATGTAAAAAAACAAGGTTTTTTCTTATCCGCAAGGTTTTGAAATTTGAGTCTATAAAAAGAATACGGTAAAATAAGGTTATTCACAATAAATCAATCATTCCGGATAGCTCAGAGGCAGAGCAGCTGGCTGTTAACCAGATGGTCGTAGGTTCGATCCCTACTCCGGGAGTTTTTGAAAAAACTTATTTTTTCAAAAATGATTCCATAATTAAATTGCTTGGATAGCTCAGTTGGTAGAGCAGGTGGCTGTTAACCACCCTGTCGCAGGTTCAATTCCTGCTCTAAGCGTTTGGGGACAGAAGCTAACTCGGTAGAAGCAGCGGACTGAAAATCCGCAGGAGTTGGTTCGACACCAACCTGTCCCATTCACGATATCATTTGGAAAGGCACTTCCTTTGATGTTGTTAAACGGGAAAAATTACCGGGCGGACGACACATATTGTGTAATCCGCAAAAATGCACGTGTGATGTCAGTGGATAGCATACCTGCCTTCCAAGCAGGTCGGATGGGTTCGAATCCCATTACGTGCTTAAAGGACTGCGAGAGCAGAATCCTTTTTTAATACCGGATGTGCAACAAAATTCATCCGGATATATAAGCACAAAATATAAGAAAAAGAACAAAATACTCCCTTCAAGCTAATATGTTTTATTTGTTTGACTGTTTGGCTCTTGTCGCCTCCTTAGGACAATTTGTTTTGTGCTGGACTAACCCTATTCCGAGGAGAGTCGTTTCGGGAGCCGTTCGAGTAGTTTGGTGACGAACCAGTAAAACGGTGAAATATCGGATAACTACTCAATAAAGTTAATGTACTCCAATCACATTTTCACTTAATTGGAGATATTTTTCGGAATATAGCCCAGTTTGGCAGGGCGCCTGATTTGGGATCAGGAGGTCGTCGGTTCGATTCCGGCTATTCCGATGGTTCTGGGTCGCGCCCAGATAGCAGGTTGCATACGGTCACTGTCCTGCGAATCTAAAAATAATACTGGTGTTTCCTGCTGTGCGGGACCGAAGGGGATATGTAATCCGACCAGTATAACCGCACATGGATTTTTAGCTCAGTCGGTCAGAGCATCCGGCTCATAACCGGACGGTCCTGGGTTCAAGTCCCAGAGAATCCATTTTTCCATAGAGCCAGAGGAATCAACCTGCTAGAAAATCTGGCGAAAAAACTTAATCAGAGAGATAAGACCATGGCCGTGAGGAGCAGTAGTCGGTAATTCTGATTTTTCCTGGAAGTCATATGAGTGCCAGCAATGCGACTGGACAAGTGGTTTTATAAGGGAATGCGCAAAAAAAATTGCCGGTGTAGCACAATGGCAGTGCAGATGCATCGTAAGCATAAGGTTGTAGGTTCAAATCCTACCATCGGCTTGCGGGAGAGTGAAATGGATACATAGATCACCCTGGGCTCATATCCCAGTAATAGCGGGTTCGACTCCCGCTTCCGCATTTGAGAATAGAGGTTCTTATTTCGTACTACCTTTTCTCAATTCCGCAGGTATGTCCCTGCGGCATATCCCAAAACGATTTTGTTTTTGAGGAGAAATCAAAAAGAGCCGCCCTGGCATACGGCAAGTTCGCAATAGTATGCTACTTATGTCCGCATAGCGCAACTGGGAGAGCAATTGCCTTACAAGCAGTGGGTTGGAGGTTCGAGTCCTTCTGCGGACAGCGAAACTTTCAGTATCGAGAGTTTTTGAACTGTAAGCTTTTAACATCATTTTATTTGCCGGTGTGGCGCAATTGGCAGCGCAGTCGCCTTGTAAGCGAAAGGTTATGGGTTCGAGTCCCATCTTCGGCTTTTCCTAAAAACTATTAGGAAAGATTCATTTGAGGTTGTAGTTCAGTTGGGAGAACACTCGCTCTGCAAGCGAGATGTCGTGGGTTCAAGTCCCACCAATTCCATTTTTCATCTTGCCTATATAGATTATCGGTTAGATCGCCGCCCTGTCACGGCGGAAAACCGGGTTCAACTCCCGGTATAGGCGTTTTGCTGACGTAGCTCAGTTGGTAGAGCTCCCGCCTGATATGCGGATGGTCCGAGGTTCGATTCCTCTCGTCAGCACTCCATTGTAGCTCAGCGGCAGAGCATCCGCTTCATACGCGGAAGGTCATGGGTTCGAGTCCCATCGGTGGTAGTTTCTTCCCTTAGCATAATCGGATAGTGCAACAGATTCCGGATCTGTTGGTTAGGGGTTCGAATCCCTTAGGGAAGATTGTGACTGTGGCTCAACTGGTACAGCAGCGGATTGTGGTTCCGCCATTTGCGGGTTCAAGTCCCGTCAGTCACCCCATAGGTCGGTGGTGTAATTGGCAGCATAGCGGTCTCCAAAACCGTTGGTATAGGTTCAAATCCTGTTCGGCCTGCTTTCATTCATAAAAAGTCTACCAGCAGTAGATAGACAATCAAGAAAAGAAACGATATAATACAGATAGAAAGAAGTAAAAATATTAAAGGAGGATAAAACCATGACAACCATAATGATGAAACGTCAATGTGAACAAAAACAGGAACGCGCTTGTAAAAAACAGCGTGCTTTTAGCGTGTCATCACGGAATGGTCTATTTTGTAAAACGCAGGATTTAAAATCATATACATAAAAGGTATCAAAACCCTATGTTTATCCTGCATCTCCTGATTTAGAACCGTTTGTCCGTGATGGATAAACGGTTTTTTGTGTATGTAGCTTAATGGCAGAGCAGGCGGCTCTTAACCGTCAGGTTCTGGGTTCGAGTCCCAGTATACACAGTTTATTGTATTTGCGCATGTAGCCAAGTGGTATGGCAACGGGCTTTTAACCCGTATACCACAGGTTCGAATCCTGTCATGCGCACTCTGGCCCCATAGTCTAAAGGCTATGACAGCAGCCTTTCAAGCTGCAGATGCACGGTTCAAGTCCGGCTGGGGTCGTACGCACCGTACCGTGAGGCGCGGCAGTGGTCTGCAAAACCATTGAGGACGGTTCGATTCCGTCACGGTGCTTGATAGTAAAAAGTCACTTTTTTGTTATCCGCAAGATATGTATTTTGCCGTACAGTCAAATTCATGATATTGTATAGATGTTTCCATTCAAATTGTTTTGTGCGCATAGCTCAGTAGGTAGAGCAAATGACTTTTAATCATTAGGTCGAGGGTTCGAATCCCTCTACGCACATGTATGACCCCATAGATTAATCGTTTTTGATACAAATCTCTCCAAAGTGGAATGTAAAAGAGTGGAATGTAAAAGGGATGTAAAAGAGATGGAGGATTCGATTCCCCTGGGGTCATTTTTGCGGATTCGTATAACGGAAGTACAGCCGGCTCTGACCCGGTAAGTAGAGGTTCGATTCCTTTATCCGCAGCTTTATAGGGTTGTCGCCAAGCGGTAAGGCACGAGACTTTGACTCTCGCAGTCGCCGGTTCGAATCCGGCCAGCCCCATTCGATGTTTAATATTATATTCTTACGGGTTATAGCCAAATGGATAAGGCAGACGGCTACGAACCGTCGATTCTGGGTTCGACTCCCTGTAGCCCGGCTATAATAAAAAAGAAAGGGAAAATACCATGTTTAGAAACAGGATCCGTCAATGTCAAGAAGAACAAAAACAGGAACGCACTCAGAAACAGTGCGTTATTTGTGTATCTAAATGACCGGATGGATTCTCTGATTTTTAACAAACATACAGTGATTATCTGTCTGGTTTATATTATCTACCAGAAAAGGAGACTGTGTGATGGATTTTCCAGTAATTGATCCGGTTGCAACCGGACTAAACATTGATACATTAAGAAAAAACAAGGGATTCACCGTTGCTGACCTCAAGGATTATTTTGGATTTTCCACCACGAACGCTATTTACAAATGGCTTCATGGATATACTTTACCATCTATTGATAATTTTGTCGCTCTGAGTGTACTGTTTGGGATATCTATCAATGACATGATTTCATATAAGTGATGTTGAAAAGAGGCTGTATTTCAGTCTCTTTTTTTGTATGACCATTTTTTCTTTTTATCTAATAATACCAACGTATAATTTTATAAAACGTAGTCCGGAATTTTTCTGGACTGTGTTTTTTATGTGCTATTATATGATTCCATAATTGGAGCGAAATATTATAGAAGGCATTATGAGCGTGTCTGGAAAAGGAGAAACAATGGAAAAATTAAAATGTCCGCATTGCGGAGAACAGTTTGAAGTAGATGAAACCGGCTATGCTGCCATTGTGAAGCAGGTCAGAGATAAAGAATTTGCAAAAGAATTGCAGAGGCAGCAGGAAGCTGCGCAGATGGATAAAGAAAAAACATTGCAGCTCGCTGTTGCAGAAGCTGACGCAAAACACCAGGAGTCAATCCGCCAAAAGGATGCAGAAATTGCCAGTTTAAAAGCAACCTTATCCTCAGAACAGGAACAGAAAGCTTCTGAACTGAAACTGACCAGAACAGAAGCGGAACAGCAGTATCAGAAACAGCTTTTTGATAAAGATGCCGTAATTGCAGACCTGAGGGCGAAACTGGACGCTTCCGGAAAAGAGCAGGCACTTGCGGTCACTACTGCGCAGGCAGAAGCAGATAAGAAACTCTCAGCAAAAGAAGCGGAAGTTGCAGAATTAAAAAACAAACTGACACTTGAGCAGACAGAGGCAAATCTGCGAGAACAGAATCTCATGGCCCGTTACGACGAACAGTTGAAATCAAAAGATGAGCAGATTGCTTATTATCGCGATTTAAAAGCGAAAATGAGCACGAAGATGATCGGTGAAACTCTGGAACAGCATTGTGAAACCGCATTCAATCAGGTACGTGCGATCGGATTTCAGAATGCTTACTTTGAAAAGGACAACCAGGTATCTAAATCCGGCAGCAAAGGAGATTTTATCTTCCGGGATTTTGATGAGAACGGTATGGAATTTATCTCGATCATGTTTGAAATGAAAAATGAAAATGAAACAACTGCAACCAAACATAAAAATACCGATTTCCTGAAGGAACTGGATAAAGACCGCAGGGAAAAAGGATGTGAGTATGCCGTTCTTGTTACTATGCTGGAAGCAGACAATGAATTATACAACACCGGCATTGTCGAGGCGTATCAGTACCCTAAAATGTACATTATCCGCCCGCAGTTTTTCATTACTCTGATTTCCCTGCTTCGAAATGCAGCGCTGAATTCTCTGGGTTATCAGAGAGAATTGGAGACGATCCGCAACCAGAACATCGATATCTCAAAGTTTGAACAGAATCTTTACGATTTCAAAGATCGTTTCGGAAGAAATTACCGAATTGCCAGTGAGAAATTTCAGGCGGCGATTGATGAGATCGACAAATCCATTGCAAGAATGCAGAAAGTTAAGGAAGCGCTCTTATCTTCTGAAAACAATTTAAGATTAGCAAATGATAAACTGGAGGATTTAACTGTCAAGAAACTGACGAAAGATAATCCGACGATGCAAAAGCGTTTTGCGGAGCTGTCAAAAGCAGATCCATCAATTGCTGATTCTTAATCTGTATTAATGATCTTAACCACACAAAACAGCGGAAGAACTCCGCTGTTTTTGTTTTGATTATATTCGGCATCCATAATTAAACAGAAAAATAGAGAAATCTGAGAGGAGGATATTTATGATCCATAAAAACAGAAAATACCGTAGAAGACAGAGAGAGTTACATATTCAGCATAAAGAAAATATTATTCGCAATCATCAGTTCGTGGAGGATGCCTGGATGCCGGTTCGTGGAAAACTTTCTAAAGGAAAAGTACATTGCTCCTGTAAAATGTGCCGGTTTAATTCTTATACGCATCAGGATGCAAAACAGGCCACTTCTATGCTGGACGCGTTGCAGGAAGCGGATTTAATCACTGCAGCAACACATACGGTTGAAAGACTACAGAAAATTCGCCGCAAGACAGTGAGAGAAAAATGGGGTTATTCGTACACTCAGAGTACCGCAGAAAAATTCGATTACACAGATGTATTGTTAGAGCGGGAATACCGCAAACTTTCGGATCAGATTCGAGAACTCTATCCTATCATGTACACAGCATCTAATCCAAATATGGTTAAAAAGCAGATCAATAAGCTGCTTGAACGACAGAATGCGCTTCATAATTACATCAAAGTTAGACGATGTTCCTAAAATACGGGTAATATATCATGGCGCTTCTTATGACATAGCTTCAAAAGGAAAATATCATGATTCGTACTATCAGAAGAGGATATCGCATTGCATGTATTGCGTTTGGACGACGTAGAGTACAAAGGGGTGTTTTACTCATTATCTTGAGTGTACTTGTGATTGCATATCAGAAGCAATTTGAAATTCCAGAAATTGTTGAAGATATTGCGCAGATTTTTAAACGTTGGAATATGTAACAAAAAACAGAAGAAGGAGAAAAAAATGAAAAAGAGAAAAACAATTTACATTGATTTGGATGGCACAGCAGCAGAATGGAGGGCAGCAGCATCCCCTGCTGACTTGAAAAAGAAAGGATACTTCGCAACCCTTAGACCAACAGAAATGGCCACATTCGCAAATGATCTGGCTAAAAATCCGGCTTGTGAGGCGTTTATTCTGTCCGCATATATCCCGGATACCTATGCGTTCGATGAGAAACACGCATGGAGCGATCGGTATATGCCGCATTTTGACCATGAACACCGTCTGATGGTTCCATGTGGTGTCAATAAAGCATCTTTTGTAATGGAAGCTCTTCGCCGTCCACTTACAAAGGATGATGTGCTGATTGATGATTACAGTGTCAACCTCATTGAATGGGAGGCCGCTGGCGGCACTGCCATTAAATGGCTGAATGGTATCAATGGCAATAATCATACATTCAGAGGTATTCGCGTACAGGAGATTCCGAAATTGCAGGAAATCCTTTTTGCAACAACATAGTATACTCCAAGGAGACAATACATGGTAAACCATGGGATTGTCTCTTTTTTTTGCCTGAAAATGCCATTTTATTTTAAAAAATCCCCATAATTACTTTAAATACAATCAGAGGAGGTTTTTATGGCAAAAAAGAAAAGAAAATCCGCACAAAAAATCTATGTGCTGGACACTAATGTTTTCATTTCCGATCCGGATTGCATGGCAATGTTTGAAGATAACATCATTGTTGTTCCGGATATTGTAATTGAGGAGTTAGACGGACACAAGGATGCTCCCGGAGACAAGGGATATAATGTCAGGAAGGCGCTTCGCAATTTTGACAGCTTGAGGCAGAACGGATCCTTTAAGGATGGGGTATTAACAGAAAAAGGTGGGTGTATCAAAGTTGTATCTAATGCACCTTTAACCTTACTCCCAAACGGTTGGAAAGACAGTCCGGATAACCGCATCCTTGCAACCGCTTTATCGCTTTCCAAAGATAATGGCTGCCCAGTAGTTGTAGTATCCAAAGACACGAATGTTCGAATCAAGGCAAATATCCTGGATCTTCCAGCGGAAGACTACAGACATGAAATGGTGGATGACGACTATCTGCTTTATAATGGCAGAGCAGAGGGATTTCTTTCTTCAGATGATTTTGAGAAATTCCTGTCTGATGGAAACATTCGGGTAGATGCTGTATTGACCATGACAGAAGAACACCTCCAATTTTTAGAAAATGAATTTGTTATTCTGCATCCATGTGATAGCAGCGGTAGTGTGCTTGGCATTGTAAAGAACCAGATTATTCGTAAGCTATTACATGATGAATCGAAACCATGTGGTATCACACCGAGAAATGTTGCCCAGCGTTTCGCCATTGAAGCCCTGATGACTCCAGCTAAAGAATTACCACTTGTTATCTTAAAGGGTTCCGCTGGAACGGCGAAAACATTCTTAACCCTTGCGTGTGGATTGGAACAGTGTAAAAACAGACAGGTTTATCGGAAAATGACGGTCACAAGGGCGAATGTGGAATTTGACAGGGATATTGGAGCGCTCCCTGGCGATGAGACCAGCAAAGTAGGTCCCTTACTAAGAGGATGTATGGATAATCTCGAACTCCTGGCAGATGCCAAAGGCGTGAAGAAATCCGGCGGAAAAGAAACGGATGTACAGGAAAAGGTGCAGGAACTGATTGACCGCGGTTATATTTCCACGGAAGCGCTCAGCTTCTTGCGTGGCCGTTCTTTAACGAGACAAATCCTCTATGTGGATGAAGCACAGAATACGACGATATCACAAATGAAGGGGATTTTAACTCGCGTGGGATCAGATACCAAATTGGTAATTTCAGGAGATCTGAATCAGATTGATAACCCCAGATTAAATAAATATAACAACGGCCTCGCCTATGCGCTGAAACTGATGTCCGGAGACCCCTTATGTTGTGTGATTGGTTTTACGGATGACGAAACAACAAGAAGTGAATTGGCGGCACGAGTTGCTTCACTGATTTCTTAACCTATCAGATATCAGGTGTTCATACGGAATATGACATTACTTCTGCGCATTGACATCATGTTCTTTGCTCATGTGCAGTTCTTTTCCGTATTATATTTTTTTGCCGCAGAAAACCTGCTGGTCAACCAACTCGGTCATTGAATGGCCGAGCCTCCTTGCCGATATGTCCTGAAAATAGTGGCAGTGCACAGAGTCGTCAGGAATCGCTATAGTATTTTGCGTTTTTTTTCAAAAAAAATCCCATACTTAAAAAAACATTGAAGAAAAGGAGAGAAGATATGGCAAGACATAATGAAGTAACACTGTATGGCCGCGTCATCCAAGATCCAAAGCTGTTTTATAATTCCACGGATGAAACCAATCCATCCAGAACTTTGCTGCGTGTGATTGGGGCTATTTCTGTTGTGAGGGGAATCCGTGATTTCGGCGCAGTGGATAAACGTATTCGTATTGATGTCCCCATTGTATTGAGTCAAAATAAAAAGATTATGAAATTGATGAAAACCTGGGAAGTCGGCGATATGGTTCTGATTCGTGGAACCCTTGCAACCGTCAATGTCACAAAGTCCATTTGCTGTCCGAATTGCCAGCAAATGGAACCAATCAAGACTACTTTGGCATTTATTAATCCGATTTTTATGAAGACTGAATGTAAAGGACTTACGCCAGAAGAGGGAAATCAGGATATGCGGCAGAATGCTGAGATCTCAAATCGTATTACTGTTATTGGAAAAGCATGCACTGCACCAGAATTATTTATTACCGATAAGGGACAGAAAATTACCAATTATCAGCTTGATATCATGCGAAAGTACCGTATTAAAGAAGACGATGAAGAAAATAAGCATGATTTCCCGTTTGTAAAGTCTTATGGGTATGTTGCTGATAATGATTACCGAGCAATCCAGGAAGGAGGCATGGTATTTGTTGACGGAGCCATCCAGACGCGCGAATACACCAGGACACATACATGTCCATTCTGTCAGACAGAATACATATATCGGGATTCCGCAACGGAAATTGTCCCATATTCTACAGAATATCTGACAGGATGCAAAACAATGGAAGAAATAGAAGAGGAGAGAAAACAAGAAGAAATTGCAGCTGGACAGGCTGCCAGAGCTCAACTTTTTGGGGATGATGCACCTCTGGATTCGGAAGATATCGAGAATTCCATAACAGAAGAAGTATAACGGAAGGAAGCTCGCTTGCGGGCTTCTTTTTTTTTGGTGGGTCTTGAACAAAAAAAGAAGAAGGCTTTACCCCTCTTCTTCGCAAATCAAATATGTACGCTCATCGGTGCTTCCATAAGAGCATGTGATGAACACAAATACATTGTCAGAAGAAATAGTTTCTCCTGTTTTTTCTTTTAGAAACTCTTGTAATTCTGATGCCGAACCAAAAGAATTTCTGTAAGAGCCGTCAGCTGAACCAGCATAACAGTATACAGGTTTTAAGGTTAATTCCTTTTCATTCGTCCAAACCTTAATGTTCTGATGCTGCTGCATGTAATTGGAATCACGAAACTTTACAATATCTTTGAACATGGTTCCATTTTTCATATGATGTCCATAAATGACATGAAGTCCGATTTCATTCATTTCGTGATTGCTGTCCAAATAAATCGAACCTGCAGAATTTTTTTCACCGTTGATGTCACGATGTAAAAAATACTCATTGTCATCTTTATTCTGAACAATCGGATAATCAATGTTGGTGTCATCGATTGTAATCCAACCAACGACGTTTGAGTTTTGTTCCATCAAGTTCTTGATTCCCGTATATTCATCGCTTTCGGCGCTCTCAACAACTGGATCCGTTTCCTCTGACAATTCAGTCAAAGGCTCGGTTTCCGCAACCGTTGTCTCCAAGGAAGGATGGACAGACTCCCTTAGATTTTCATAAGCAGCTTCGTCCTGTTTTTTAGACAGAAAACTGCTGATACTGACAAAACCGCTGATAACGCAGATAAATGCCAATATTGCCATAATGATTCCTTTGACTGATTTCATTGCATTTCCTCCAATTCCTATTTTTGATTCATAGAAATTATGGACTGCAATTCAATCGGATTGCAAAAAATCATACCCCTTTATTGAAAATTTTCACATTTACTCTGAAAAAATGCAATTTTTCATATCCGCAAACTTGCAAATTTGTACGGTGCAGTCAAGATAAAGTATACTTTAAAGAAAAGGGGGGAGGAAAAACGATGCAGACACCCATTACAGCAATCGAAGGCGTCGGAGAAAAAACAGCGAAGTTATTCGCAAAAATCGGCGTATATACTACGGACGATTTACTACATCTGTATCCACGTCGATATGAAACTTATACATACCCGAAATTTATTTCCGAATTAGTGCCTGGAAACGTAGAGTCTGTATGGTTTTTTGTTACGAATAATGTATATAAACAGACAAGGGGAACGCTGTCTATTTCACAAATGTTCTTAAATGATGGAACGGGAAAAATCAAACTGGTATGGTATCATATGCCGTGGATTTCAAAGGCTTTAAAATATGGCCATGATTATGTGTTCTGCGGAAAAGTGCAGAATACGAACGGTGGACTCATTATGGAGCAACCACGTTTTTATACGGTCCCGGAATATGAAGCGCTGCAGAAATATATGCAGCCTGTTTACCCACAAACCAAGGGGTTATCCAATGATACAATCCATAAAATAGTACGGCAGTTTCTGGAGTCTACAACAATGCAAAAACAAGAGTTTCTGCCGAATGCATTATCAGTAAAATATGGCGTGATGGAGGAAGGAGAGGCAATTCTTGCAATCCATCACCCAACCTCCTGGGAAGAATTTCATACTGCCAAAAAGCGACTTGTATTTGATGAATTCTTTTTATTTTTGTTATCCATCCGCAAACTGAAATGCTCCATGGAAGAAGCGGAAAACAAATATGTGCTTTCTAAAGATATTTTATCCAAACAGTTAGAAAAAAACCTTCCTTATCAATTAACCAATGCGCAGAAAAATGCTTTAGATGATATCCGCATTGATATGCGCAAACAAAAACCAATGAACCGGCTTGTGCAAGGAGATGTTGGATCGGGAAAAACCATCCTGGCAATCCTATCGCTTGTAGAAGTGGCAGAAAATGGGTATCAGGGTGCTTTGATGGCGCCGACAGAAGTGCTTGCAAAACAACATTATGAATCCATTCTGGAATTGCTTGAGAAAAATAACCTTTCGTTTCGGGTAGTTCTTCTAACTGGATCCATGACAGCCAGGGAAAAACGAATGGTCTATAAAAAAATAGCAGCTCATGAAGCAGACATCATCGTTGGGACACATGCACTTATTCAGGACAGCGTGCAATATGATAATTTAGCGCTCGTGATTACGGATGAACAACACCGTTTTGGTGTGGGGCAACGGGATCTGTTTGGGCAAAAGGGAAGTGCGCCTCATGTACTTATTATGTCGGCAACTCCAATTCCACGTACAATGGCACTTATCCTATATGGTGACATGGATATTTCCGTAGTGAATGAACGTCCTGCAAATCGTCTTCCAATCAAAAACTGTGTTGTTTCTGCAAAGGATAGAGCAAAAGCGTTCACATTAATAAAGCAGGAACTTCAAAAGGAACATCAAGCATACATTATCTGCCCCATGGTAGATGATAACGATAAGGTAGAAGCTGAAAGTGTAATGACATACACAAAGAACTTACAACGGTTTTTTCCGGATACAAAAATAGCATATCTTCATGGACGCATGAAAGCGTCCGAAAAAGCGGCGGTTATGGAAGGTTTTTCTAGTGGACATGTACAGATACTGGTTTCCACTACTGTAGTTGAAGTTGGAGTGAATGTGCCGAATGCTACAGTTATTATTATAGAAAACGCCGAGCGTTTCGGATTGGCTCAACTGCACCAATTGCGCGGCAGAGTGGGGCGTGGGGGAGCACAATCCTATTGCGTTCTTATCGCTTCCTCTGAAGAAAAAGCACAGGCTGCCAGACTGGATGTGCTCCAACAATCCAATGATGGTTTTTATATTGCTTCGGAAGACTTGCGGCTTCGTGGCCCAGGTGATGTAATTGGAACGCAGCAAAGTGGTATGAATGCTTTTCAACTGGCAGATATTTATGCTGACGCCGAAATCTTAAAATTAGCTTCGGGTGCCGTTGATGAAATTTTACAGACTGATCCAAGTCTTGAAACATATCCGAAACTGTTAGAAAAGCTTTTGGATTACACAACACTTCAAGAAAAAACGCTGAGTTTGTAATTTGGACAGCGTGTTTTTGCGTAATACCCTGTGTAAAATTCCATAATTAACAAAAGAAAAAGGAGGATGACAGCATGCAAAATTATGATTTATTTCATGCAGGACAACATTATGCATGGATTTTGGAATTAAGCCAAAAGCTGTTGATGCACGAAGCCAATGGAGAGCGCTTCAATAAAACGGAATATCAAATTAATACACGCTTGTTTAATAATGCGTTCTGTGGGTTATTGAAACTGGGATATCCGTACGAAATTTCCGAAGTGGAACAAATCCCTTATTTTATTTTTTTGATTGATGGCAAACAATATAGCTGCCCACTGACAACAGTGTCTAATGTATTACGGGATGAATTTAATCAGATTGCACCAGATGCTGCAGCTTTTGTACCTCAAAAGAAAAAAAGAAAAACGGACAAAAAAATAACGGAATCCGAAAAGGAAACCTCAAACACTAATGCAGAACATGAGCTTCCGAAAAAACTATCGAATCATGAAAATGATTCTGCTTCTGCAGATCGTATTCCCAAAACAGAAGATAAAAGTATTGTGCCAGATATGAAACAACAAGATAATCCAGAACCTAAAAAACTGGATTCTGATAAGGATACACGCACGATAGTAACAAAACCAGAAGGGGACTCAACGCATAACGATCAAGAAAATCCCCCTGTTCATAGAGGATCACCGCAGGTTCAAAATAAAAAGGATCAAAAAGAACAGGTGTCTGGTATTCTGATGAGCAACGGGTATACCGACCTTAATGACATATCTTTCCCGTTATCAACCGGGAGAAAGAATGCTCAGAGTCTTGGAGCAGAAACAAACATGATCGAAGGCGGCCCTGTCTGCGAACCAAAAGTAGATAATACTTCACTGAAACGAACCGATATAATAGAGAAGCAATTTACACAGATTGCTGAGAAAGCAGATTCAAATAATATGGTTTCTGAAAATCCGAATATAGAACCACCGAATCCGCCGCAGATGGATGATGACTTTATGCTGCCACCAGAAGACAGTGATAAAGATAAATTAACTGCGCAGGACCCCGCCTTATCTGTTTCGAATCCGTTACAGGAAATGAATTCTTCTGCTATAGAAGAAACTCCAGAAGTCCAGTCAGAACAAACAGAAGAAACAAATGAAGCACACTTTTTACCAACCGGACAATATTTTAAACCAAAAGCACATCCTGTGCTGCCGGAACCAGAAGAAAAAAACAATGCAACAATTCCTTCAGAAACCTCGAAAGTAACAGAAAATAAAAAAGGACTATTCAAACTGTTTCGAAGGGAAAAGGAAGACAAGCATGAGATTACCTTAGAAAAAGAGAAAGAAAACCTCGTTACTTCAGACAACCATCCTGCTAATACTACAATAAAACCGATATCTATTGAAGCTGTTGCGCACAGCATACCGGAACCGGAACGAAAGCAAGAGGGAAAAGAAACATATGATTATTCACAGGATAGCGGTCAGTTATTCCAACACATTCACCAAGTTGTGGTAAAACCGCGTTTTGGAGAAGCAGTTGTATCGCGTGCCAGATTTATTATTTGGCCAACACGCATTATTTCCATGCATACAGGTACTGTATTCGCAGATTTCCTGGTGCATATTACGGATTCATCCGGAAATGAGCAAATTCTCTGCACTGATAATAAAGTAAAGCAGTTGGGTGTAACTGTTGATGGAAAACAATACCTCGTATATGGTATCTGGAACAACAGCATATTTGAATCTCACGTTGTCCTGGATGGTAAATCAGCCAGTATGTTCCGTATGGAAGAAGAAGTGCAAAAGCAGGAACCCGACAACAATTACGGTGATGCATTCCTTGATCAGTTTCGGTATGAACATAAGGGGCAGCCATTCCATTTTATTGTTCCATTTTTAAATGGAAACCGAGGGGAGCTGAATATTCCTATTGTTGGTTTTGTATCCATTGATGGTAAAAAATATACCTTGGAACGCTGCGAAGGGAATACGCTCCAATACCGTACACGGAACAACACAGAAAAAATCATCCGTGGGCACTGGGAAAAGGGGAAATTTGTCTTTACTGTCGATGATGCTACCAAGTTATTATGGGAAGATGCCTCAAATTCTGTAATTTAATCTTTTTTGCAAAGGAGCGACCGAGGGTTGCTCTTTTGTTTTGCGAAAAAACAAAAAAAGATATTAAAAAAATCGTAATTTTCTTATCCGCAAGTTCTGTAATTCGATTTTTTCTTCCACAGTTCCTATAATAGATGCATAAATCCATGATACGGGAGGTGCTATCTTTATGCAGCATAACATACATCATATTCGAAGCCTGCAAGCATGTGTCATACAGCAAGCTCCACAAAAACTACCGTATGATAAAATGTTAAATCGATGGATGGAGGAAAACGGGATCCTTGTCCAGGATGCGGATACTATTGATTATTATCTGACACTAATTCCAATTATGGAAAGGAGGGTGGAAAATTATGAAAAATTATGAAGATATTAATCTGCAGCAAGAGGATTCTTATGATGACTCTGACTATCAGCCATATGAACTGATGGATTACAAATGCCAGGAGGAGGAAGAAGAAACAACCGTTGAACCACAGTTAAAAAAGAAGAAGAAAACACGGAAGCAAACAGAAAACGAACCATCAGAAGAGTACGATTTTTATAATACGGTTGCACAGATTGAAAGCGGTACAGCGTCTAAAAAACGTTATGAAGCTTTAGCTAAAGCGGCATGTAGTGATGATGAACAGGTTTGCAAACGAGCAAGAGAGGAGGCTTGCTTTTACATGAAGGGGTTGGTACGGGACATGATCCGTGGAAAATACCGCACTTATATCGAGAATGATCCTGAATTTGCCTCCGACCTTGAACAGGAAGCGTACGCCAATATTATCAAATACTTACCGGAATATGATTCATCTAAAGGGAATCCGTCTACGTTCTTTTATTATCATATCAAATCAGCGATTGCCGGATCCACAAATTCGATGAAACACCATATTTCCTCTGCTGACACTGCTTTGAAACGAAAAATCTTAAATTTGAATAAGATATATGAAAAAATGGGGCGTAAGCCTACCATTGGAGATTATATGGTAGAAACAAATGAGACGATGTCTAAAATTCGCAGTGTTCTTGCTATGATGGAAACAGACATGAATACACATTTGGAAGCCATTCCTGAATATGATCAGCTGATCCCTGGGGATGCACATGCAAACAGTATGTTTGCACCTCCTGAACAGATTGTGATTAAAAATATGACTTATGAGTCTGTGATCAAACGTATGCGCGATATGTTTACTGTCAAAGAAGTAGATATTTTTCTTCGCTACTTTTATAACGAGGAGACCATAGCATCCATCGCTATGGATTATGCTGAAAGCGGAAGCGATGATAAAATCCGCAGAATTATCGAAAAAGTAAAGCATGGAATTCAGTATGATCCGCAATCAAGAGCTGCTTATTATGGTTCGAATGATTGCCCTCAGATGTCTGTTGTGGAATTTTTTCCAACTGACCGCATCAATGAAACAATCGATCTCTTGTCTTCAGTTGCACTCTGATTCGGATACGTCATGCGAAAACAGAAAATCGAACATTTAATGTCTCATCTTCATACTGTACACAAATATCCAGTTCCATAATTCTACCGAACAATATCAGGAAGGAGAGCTTATGGATATCAAACGATTGGTGGAAGAATGTGATGCACAGGCGGTCGTAGACTACTTGCAAATGGAACATAAACAAAGCGGCAGATACACCTATATCCTTTGTCCTGGGCATGAGGAACGACTTGGTAAACCAGATACGAATATGGGAAACGCCGTCCTTCGTGAAAAAGGGTATTATTGCTACGCCTGCAATACCTTTGTTACCACGCACGACATGATTATGGAATACCTTCAATGTTCTTCGGAAGAAGCCTATCGTATCATGGCGGAAGCGATGGGAGGTGCAGAATTATATTCCGGAGACTCACAAACTGATTCCGCAAAAATTCCAAAATACCGATTAACGCAGGAGGAATGTAAGGTGCTTAGGCTTTATCCCAAATTTTCTCCTACTGTTGCAACTGTACAGACATCTAATGGGGAAGTACGGATTCAAGATGGGTTGTATGTGCTTTGGCAACGGAATCCGGATGCATATTTCGGAATGATTATTAAACGCGCCAAGGAGATGAAGAAAAAATATCAATATCTCAAGGTGCATTTTGCCTCAGATAAAGCAGATTTAGCGTATCAGATTTATGATTTACTTGGGGAATACTTTGATCATTCCGTATATCGCACCATGAATCGCGTATTAGAAGAACGGATCCAAACCTGCGATAAAATCATCACAATTTTTACAAAAGCCAGAAATCCACAAAAGCCAGCTTAACCAGCTGGTTTTTTGCTATTCTGAAACATTCTTCTTCCATAATTATACTAACAATAAAAACACAAGGAAAGGAGGAGACGTATCAGAACCGCGATACCAAAAAACTATGGCTCAAATTACAAAACATGCAAAAAAGCGCGCAAAAGAACGCGCTGGAATTGGGAAAGGGAATCTTTCAAAAATGGCTTCAAAAATATTACGCGAAGGCGTGACTCATAAAGAATGTAGCGGGGATTTGGAGCGTTGGGTAACAGCGAAATATCTTAAGTATAAAAAAGCAAATAACATTCGATTATATGGAAAACAATGTTATATATTTAAAAACGACACATTGATTACCGTATTAAGAATTCCTGAAAATCTGGTTGGAGAAGTAGCCAGAATTAGGAAAGAACGCATTACCGCAAAAAAATATTACCTAGATCGCAATGATGTCATACTCATACATGGACTCCAGCTATTTCGCATCATCGCAGAAAGAGATTTTTCAGATGTTCATAAAGGAGATCTCGGTGGATATATTATGAACACAAGGAATTTGTCCCACGAAGGAGATTGCTGGGTTTATGATGATGCCCATGTATACGGACGGGCATTGATAAAAGATAATGCAACCGTACGCAATGAAGCCTCCATTGATGGACATGCAGTTATTTCCGGATATGCGGCAATTCTTGATCATTCTGTCGTCCGAGATAACGCAACTGTATCAGAGCATGTAATTCTTACCGGAAATAGTCAGATACGAGGAAATGCATGTATTTGCGGAAAAGGAACTGCTTCTAATTATGTTTGTAACAGTGACACTCATCGATTACCAATCGCAGCTCAAAATGTTGATGATCAGATACCAACCGATGCGCAGGAAGATGAACTCCATTACTTAATGGAAGTTAGTTTTTGCAGAAATGAGCAGGAAGCGCAGCTTCTTCATGATTGGCTGTGTTCACATTAGTCTTTTTTTTTAAACCTTCCGTGTTTTATGGGAGGTTTTTCTTTTGCCTTTCGCAGAAAACCAGATTGAACCAGGTAAACTTTCATACCTTTACCAGTGACAAACGGTATCAGGATTTCAAACAGCACATGATCGATGAGTCCAAGAAAGGGAAAGTCAGGATGTGTAGTCTGTTAGACGCTTGTGAAAAAGAGGTGCGTTATAATTCTCTTGACGAGTTGATGAAAAATACCAATATGTCCATATCCGAAGCAATGAACGCACTGGGCTTTTCCGATGAAGAAAAGTCCGGCTATGAACAGTGGAAGTCTGATAACAAGACAGCCACATGATAGCAAAATCAAAGTATTTGCAAATGATTTGATGAAGAGACCTTCCAGAAATGGGAGGTTTCTTTTTTGTTTTTGCAAAAAATTTGAAAATCCAACGCATAATTATAATGCAAACAACATCGTCTCAAATGTTTTATGCGTGTAATAGCGATAAAACCGCTGTATGAATCTCTCCATATTGGAATGTAAATGTGACTACCTTGGCATCAATGTCATGCTCGGTCAGGTATAAATCTCTCCATATTGGAATGTAAAGGTGCTATGATGTGGTCGTTGTACTATGAAAGTTCAATCAGGTATAAATCTCTCCATACTGGAACGTAGAATTCATTTTTTCAATACATATCCCTATCCATAATTCTCCTGTAAAATCACAGGTATTCGAGTAGCATCAATCAAAAAAATCGAATGGTTTGATTTTACCTGAGGCATATGCCTCTGCGACAATAGCGGAGGAGCCTCATGGCGCCTCCAATCCCAGGAAAGGAGGTGTTAAGGACTATGGGAAAACGAAACAAACGGCAAAAACATAATCAAAAATCCAAGCAGAGCAGTCCGGACAAGGTC
>CAJKWK010000032.1 GCA_905203555.1 uncultured Lachnospiraceae bacterium | reverse complement strand
CAAGGTCATTGAATCCGGCAAGGACTTTATTGTGTGAGCAGTATGGACAGCCTGTTTTATTGATTGTTCTGCTTTTGACAGTAGCCGTCCACTCGTGACCGTGTTCGCACTTCCATATCACTTTTTTATGAGAACCGGCAGTAACCTCCGTTGGCTTAATCGTGTTTTTCTCAGACCACTCTAATGACAATTTCGGCTTTACCGTAGCCAAATCGTTAATACCCTCAACAACCCTTGCTCCTGAACAAATGGGGCAGCCTTCGCCTTTGGAACGAGCCTTCACGCTCGCCTGCCATTCGTGACCGCAACTGCCTTTCCACCAAACTCTCTTGTTTGAGCCGTAAGTAATATTATCGGGAGTAAGCGGAAAGTTCCTTTCCGACCATTCCGAAACAAGCTCCGGATGTACTTTCGCCAAACTATTACTCATAGCAAAACCGCTCCTTCCTCTCTGTTTGCACTCATTATATTGAGGAAAGAGAAATCGGGGTAGTTTGCGAACATGGGGAGAAATAAAAAAAGCCCCTTGAAAAAGGTTCATCCTCTTTCAAGGGATTATTCGACAAACGGGAAGTTATGATTATCTATACTCTTCAGGAAGTTCCATATGAAATACTTCGCACAACAACTTTACATCATGCATATCATTTTCATCATAATCGTATCCCAAATGGAACAGCAGTTGACTATACGGTTCAATACAAGAAACTTCTATTTCCTCAATTTTTCCTATTCCCGAAAAAATCTCTGATGGAAAACAATCCCCTTCGTAAAGAATTTCACCATTTTTTGTATATTCAAAACAATGTAAATCAATAATTCTTTTCTTCAAATCCTCCCATACTGTATGGTTCGTTGTTGTATACTCCATTTTTATCTCATAGAAACCATTGTTTTTAATTATCTGTATAAATTTATGATAATCTTTCTTTTCTACAAATATATCAATATCGTTATGTCTTCTTGTTTCATATCCAATAAGCGCATCTACACCCCAACCGCCGTCAAGAAATACTTTAATCTCCGCATCCGTTGCAAGTCTGATAATCTGTTTTGCATCTGTTATACTGACCATATTTTCCTCCCCTAAATCCCGATTTGTTTATCTGTCTTTTCAAATAATGGGCGACCTCGAAAGAAAGTCGCCCATTCACACTTTGAAATTATGCGATTTTTTTGCCTCTGCACGTTTTCCTACATCGATTGGTGTAAGTTTGGTGTAAGGCGTAAGGTTTTTCGTTTCCCCTGTGTCCGAAAACCCTTGATATTACGGGCTTTTTCGCGTTTCGGTCAATCTAAGGGCTTCATTGTCGGGAAGAGCAATACGTCACGAATAGCCTCTGCTCCTGTCAAAAGCATACACATTCTATCGATACCGTATCCGATACCACCTGTCGGCGGCATACCAATCTCCAGTGCATTCATAAAGTCTTCATCCGTTGTATTAGCCTCTTCGTCTCCCTGTGCCAGAAGTTCTTCCTGTGCGCGGAAACGCTCTCTCTGATCAATCGGATCGTTAAGCTCAGAGTATGCATTTGCCATTTCCCAGCCATTCATAAAGAACTCAAAACGCTCTACATATTCCGGATTTTCCGGTTTTTTCTTTGTCAATGGTGAGATCTCAATCGGATGATCCATTACGAAAGTTGGCTGGATCAAATGTTCTTCTGCAAATTCTTCGAAGAACAATGCCAAAATATCGCCCTTTTTATGACGTTCTTCGTACTCTACATGATGTTCTTTTGCAAGAGCTCTCGCTTCTTTCAATGTATGAACTTCATTCCAATCAACACCTGCATATTTTTTCACTGCGTCCACCATTGTAATACGCTCAAACGGCTTACCAAGGTCAATCTCAACACCTTTATATACAATATGTGTAGTGCCCAGTACTTCCTGTGCAACAAAACGATATAAATTCTCTGTCAGGTCCATCATGCCATGATAATCTGTATAAGCCTGATACAGCTCCATCAATGTAAACTCCGGATTATGTCTCGTATCCAGACCTTCATTACGGAATACACGTCCGATCTCATAAACACGCTCCATTCCTCCGACAATCAATCTCTTCAGATACAGTTCAAGAGAAATTCTCAGTTTCAGATCTTCATTCAACGCATTGAAATGTGTTTCAAACGGTCTGGCCGCTGCTCCACCTGCATTTGCTACCAGCATCGGAGTCTCCACTTCCATAAATCCCTGACCATCCAAATACGTACGGATTGCTCTTAAGATTTTAGAACGCTTTACAAATGTATCTTTTACGTCTGGATTCATGATCAGATCCACATATCTCTGACGATACCGCAAATCTGTATTAGTCAGTCCATGATATTTCTCAGGAAGGATCTGCAGACTCTTGGAAAGCAATGTAACTTCTTCCGCATGAATAGACATTTCTCCGGTCTTTGTGCGGAACACTTCGCCCTTGATTCCGATGACATCACCCACATCAAATTTTTTGAAATCCTTATAGGACTCTTCTCCTATGCTGTCTCTTGCAACATAAGACTGAATATTTCCCTGAAGATCCTGTACATTACAGAAAGAAGCCTTACCCATCACACGCTTGGACATCATACGTCCGGCAATCGATACCTGCTTTCCTTCTAATTCTTCAAAATGTTCTTTGATTTCCTGACTGTGATGTGTCTGCTCGTATTTCGTAATTACGAATGGATCCTTTCCGTTTGCCTGAAGATCAGCCAGTTTTTCCCGACGAACCTTTCTAAGCTGATTCAAATCCGGTTCCTGTGTGTTTTTTTGCTGTGCATTCTTCTGCTCACCCATTTGTTCTCTTTTCTCCTTCCTGAATATAAAACACTCTATCCATTACCGCCATCTGGTAATGTAACACAGACCCCTTAACACAATTAAGGGGTCTGCAACTTACAATTCTGTCAATTCCTCTGCTGTCTCTTACAAAGAACGGCTGATATCCAATACCTTGTACTGGATCACTCCAGCCTGTGTCTCAACATCTACCACATCACCGATCTTCTTGCCCATCAATGCCTGTCCTACCGGTGACTCGTTGGAAATCTTTCCTTCCAGACTGTTTGCCTCTGTAGAACCAACAATCTTGAATTCCATTTCTTCATCAAATGTCACATCGAATACTTTGATCGTACATCCGACATTGATCTTATCCAGATCGACTTCGTCTTCAACTACAACTTCTGCATTCTTCAGAATCCCTTCCAATTCTTCAATTCTTGCCTCAATATCACGCTGCTCATCTTTCGCAGCATCGTACTCTGCATTCTCTGATAAGTCGCCCTGCTCTCTTGCCTCTTTGATCTTGCCGGCAACCTCTTTACGTTTGACAACTTTTAAGTTCTCCAGCTCGTCCTCCAATGCTTTTAATCCGGCATAAGTGAGTAAGCGTTTCTTTGCTTCTGCCATGATAGTGTTTCCTCCTTGTAAATATATTAAAAATCCTTCACATTTTCAATCTCGTTCCTACATTGAAAACATGCTTTCTATTCTGTCTCAATTATATTTCGCAATTTGTATATTATACCTAATCCTTATAATACTGTCAAGATTTTTTCCAGTTCTTCATAGCTTTCGACCGCATTTATCTGTTCCCGCAAACGCGCCGACCCGTGCAGTCCTTTCGTATACCATGCCACATGTTTCCGCATCTCCCGAATCCCGCAAAATTCCCCTTTATACTTTATTTGCAGCTGTGCATGCCGCAGCATAGTGTTTCGAATCTCATCCACCGACGGGCGTGGCGGAATCTCTCCTGTTTCCTCATACGAAAGCAGTTCCGAAAAAATCCATGGATTCCCCTGCGCGCCTCTGGCAATCATAACTCCATCGCAGCCTGTCTGTTCCCGCATAGCAATTGCTTTTGCTCCGGAAGTTACATCTCCGTTTCCAATGACCGGAATCGCAACCGCCTCCTTCACCTTACGGATGATTTCCCAATCTGCCTTTCCGGAATAATACTGCTCTCTCGTCCTGCCATGCACCGCTACTGCAGCAGCACCGGCTTCCTCAATGATTTTTGCAATTTCCACTGCATTGATATGTTCCTCGTCAAACCCTTTTCGGATCTTCACTGTTACCGGTTTCTGAATCGCTTTTACCACTGCACTGACCAGCTCATAGACCAGTTTCGGTTCCTTCATCAGCGCAGAGCCCTCTCCATTTCTTACAACTTTCGGAACCGGACATCCCATATTAATATCCAAAAATGTAAACGGACGTTCTTCAATCCGCTTTGCCATCTCGCTGACAATTTTAGGATCCGAACCAAATAACTGCAGCGATACCGGTGTTTCCTCCGGATGAATCTGCAAAAGACTTTCTGTATTTTTATTGTTATATAAGATTCCTTTGGCACTGACCATCTCCATACAGATCAAGCCCGCCCCCTGCTCTTTACACAACAAACGGAATGGCAGGTCTGTCACGCCTGCCATCGGTCCCAGTATATATGAATTCTCAAGTACTATATTGCCTATTTTTAACTGTTTCATACCTCTTATCCCGTTATTTTATTTTCGATTTTTATAATAAATCAATCGAAGTCCATTTAATGTCAGCTGCGGATCGTATACATCAATACTTTCCGTTTCTTCAAAAATAATCCGTCCCAATCCACCGGTCGCAACTACTTTTGCGTTATTATAACCACTCTCTTCTTTGATTTTCCGGATAATATACTCCGTTTCACCGATCACACCATATACAAGCCCCGCCTGCATACTGCTGATTGTTTCCTTCGCCAGAATAGACTTCGGTTTTCGAATCTCAATCGCAGGAAGCATCGCCGCGCCTCCCCAGAGAGAACGAGCGGCCGTTTCAATTCCAGGCGCCGTAATCCCGGCCTCAAAGGTCCCATTCGGTCCGATCAGATCATACGTCGTAGCAGTTCCATAATCTACCACAATTACCGGTCCTCCATACAGCTCATATCCGGCAACCGCATCCACAATACGGTCTGCTCCGATTTCCTTCGGATTCTCCGTTACAATACGGATTCCGGTCTTAATTCCCGCCGAAACAATAATCGGTCTTACATTTAAATATTTAATAATCCCGCTCGTCAGAGAATGCATGATATCCGGCACTACCGAAGAAATAATCACCGCCTGAATATTTTCCGGGCGCATATTTCTATGTTCTAAAATTCCGCAAATCGTAAATCCATATTCATCTGAAGTTCTGGAACGTTTTGTTGTCATCCGAAAAGTACCGAGCAATCGTTCCTCTTCGAACCCCCCCATCGTTATATTGGTATTTCCCACATCTACAGTCAGCAGCATATTGATCACTCCTCTACTCCTCTACTTCTCTAGCTTTTGCTTTGAGTTCTTCATCCGGCATTTCTCCCAAAATAAAAATGCGGTAAAAAAGTTCCAGCGATTCAAATAATTCTATTTTTGTCTGCTGAAGTTCTTTGATCTTCAACACACTGCCGATTTCATCAAATGTGAAATCACTTTCTTCATGGTCTACCTTCAACTCAAGATGTCCGTCTTCATCATACACAACCATAAAAATACCGCCAACATCTTCTGTATATAACACGCACATAATCTGCAATTCTTGACGTATACTCTCCGGAAGCGACTCAAACTCCGGATTTAAATAATATTTCCGCTCATATGAATTGGCGGCACACAATACTGTTTCGCTCATATCGTCTATCCTTCTAATTTCCAAGAAAATTTCTTATTCTGTGTAACCGGCCGACTACCGTCTCCTTACACATATCCATATACACCTCTTACAGACACTTCCCCGGCGTACACAGCTTCCTCACTTCCATCCTCGCGGCGCACCAATAACTCCCCGGTATCATTGATACCGAGCGCCTGTGCACCATAAGAACTCTCTGCACCATGGATCACCACATCCCTGCCACGGTTTACCAGACAGGTATTATAGTCATCTTTTAACCAGGAAAGATCTTCGGTCTCCAGAAATTTCTCATAATCCTGTTCAAATTGTCTCATGATTTCTGCTATGATCTGACTCCTCTGAATCATGCACCCCGCTTCGATCCGCAAAGAAGTTGCCTTTTCCTCTATTTCCATCGGAAAAGACTCCATATTTACATTAATTCCAACCCCAATCACAACATGATTGATATAGTCAATTTCAGTGCTCATTTCCGTCAAAATACCGACCACTTTTTTCCCATTTATAATGAGGTCATTCGGCCACTTAATCTGCACATTCAATCCAGTGCAATTTTTCAATGCCTTCTCCACACTGTATGCCATAACAAGAGTCAGCATAGGGGCCTTATCCGGCATAAAGTCCGGGCGCAGCAAAATAGACATATAAATACTGCACCCTTGCGGTGACTCCCAGCTCCGGCCACGCCTTCCCCGTCCGGCATTTTGCTTATCTGCCACCATTAAAGTACCATGCAAAGCTCCGGTCTCGCCCAACTGCTTTGCCTGAATGTTCGTAGAATCCGTAACCGGATAAACGTACAGACTCTGTCCTGCCCACTTGGTCGAATCCGCAATCCGGCTTTGTATCTCCTCCTGTGTCATCAGATCCGGCTGATTGACGATGCGATACCCCTTATTGCGGATCGCCTCCACCTGATAGCCTTCTTCTTTTAGCTGATTGATCACCTTCCACACAGCCGTTCTCGAAACCCCAAATTGCTCACATAACTGCTGCCCGGATACATAACTATCCTGATCGCGCAGCAGTCGTAAAATCTCCGTCTTCACTCCGGAATCACCTCAACGTTATCTTATGCTTCAAATTCTCCCAGAGTTGCCACCATCACTGCCTTGATCGTATGCATCCGGTTCTCTGCCTCATCAAACACTTTAGACTGTGCAGACTCAAATACTTCATCCGTCACTTCCATCTCTGTAATACCAAAACGATCTCCCATTTCCTTACCGATCGTTGTTTTCAAATCATGAAATGCCGGCAAACAGTGCAGGAAAATCGCCTTTTCTCCTGCATTTTCCATAACTTCCTTTGTCACTTTATAAGGACTCAGCTCTTTGATTCGTTTCTCCCATACTTCATCCGGTTCTCCCATAGATACCCATACATCAGTATAGATAATATCTGCATCTTTGGTTCCTTCCTTCACATCCTCAGTCAATGTAATTGTTGCACCGGATTCAGCCGCATACGCTCTGCAAGCCTCTACCAGTTCTGCATTCGGGAAATATTCTTTTGTGGTACATGCCACAAAGTGCATTCCCAGTTTGGAACATGCAACCATGAGAGAATTTCCCATATTGTATCTTGCATCTCCCATATAAACCAGCTTCAGCCCCTTCAATGTGCCGAAATTCTCGCGAATCGTCAACATATCTGCCAGCATCTGTGTCGGGTGATACTCATTCGTCAGCCCATTCCATACCGGAACTCCAGAATATTTTGCCAAATCTTCCACCAGTTCCTGCCCATATCCGCGATACTCAATTCCATCATACATTCTGCCCAATACACGCGCAGTATCCTCGATGCTCTCCTTTTTTCCAATCTGAGAACCCGTTGGTCCCAGATAAGTAGTTC
This sequence comes from uncultured Lachnospiraceae bacterium, assembly GCA_905203555.1. GTDB lineage: Bacteria > Bacillota > Clostridia > Lachnospirales > Lachnospiraceae > Schaedlerella. The sequence goes on along the minus strand of CAJKWK010000032.1, from coordinate 23,093 downwards.
CCATTCCCATATCGTGGGCAGCCACTTCAAATGCGCATCTTGTTCTCGTACTGTCTTTTTCAAAAATCAAGGCAATATTTTTCCCTTTATAATAATCTATCGGCACTCCGTTTTTCTTCTTTTCCTTCAAATCAGCCGCCAGATCAATGAGATACAGAATCTCCTCCGGTGTAAAATCTTTTAATGTTAAAAAACTTCTTCCTTTTAAATCCATGATATCTTCCCACCCTTTCGTAATTACAATCAAGCCTCTAATGAAACATAATAAAAAATTTATGTACTTTAGTATACTAAACTGTCTTTCAAAATGCAAGCATTGGATTTTCTCATTTTGTAAGTTCCTCCCGCCTTTGCCGCTGTGTTTCAAACATCAAAACAGATGCCGCAATCGCTGCATTCAAAGATTCCACCTGGCCTGCCATCGGAATCCGTATCCAGCAATCTGCACACTCTGCAATTTCCTGCCGCAGTCCATTTCCTTCATTTCCGATTAAGAAGGCTGTCCCGCCACAATAATTTTCCTTATCGTATGTATTTTCCCCGTCCAGATGGGCAGCATACATACGAATCTCTTTCTTCTTCAGCTCATCCAGCGCAGACTCCAGATCTTCCACATACAAAAATGGCATTCGATAAATGGCTCCCATGGTAGAGCGGATCGTTTTCGGATTGTAGATATCTACACAGTCCTTACTCAAAATAATTCCGCTGACACCGGCGGCCTCCGCCGTCCGGAAAATAGTCCCCAGATTCCCGGGATCCTGCAGATTATCCAGCACCAGAAGAAACGGACTGTCTGCTCCGGCACTTTCAAGAATTGTCTTCAGCTCATACTCTGCCTGTTTCACAATTCCCAGAACCCCTTGGGGCGTCTTCGTATCTGCCATATACGCAAACACCGTATCCGATACCAGCTCCGGCTTGATCCCCCGGTTCCTTTTCATCCACGTATCTATTTCCGTTTTATTTTTCTTATAAAACGCTTCTGTCACATACAACTTCACAAGCCGTCCTTCGGGCACTTCCTGAATCATCCGAATGCCTTCCACCAAAAAAACGCCCGCCTGCGAACGCGCTTTGCTCTTTTTCCGCAGCTGCACTACTTCTTTTACATATTGATTGCTCGTACTTGTAATCATAAATCCTGCCTCACACCTTAAATCGGTATCCCACTCCCCAGATTGTTTCTATATACTGCGGATGAGAGGTGTCATATTCAATCTTCTCACGAATTTTCTTAATATGTACGGTTACCGTTGCTATATCTCCGATGGATTCCATATCCCAGATTTCCCGGAACAACTCTTCCTTCGTGTACACATGATTCGGATGTCCCGCCAAAAATGTCAAAAGATCAAATTCCTTTGTAGTAAAGGAGCGCTCTTCTCCATTGACCCAAACTCTTCTGGCTGTTGTATCAATTTTCAATCCACGGATCTCGATAATCTCATTTTCCTCAACAACACTTCCAATCAGACGTTCATATCTTGCCAGATGCGCCTTCACCCGCGCCACCAGTTCACTTGGGCTAAACGGCTTGGTCATATAATCATCTGCACCCAGCCCCAGTCCACGAATTTTGTCAATATCGTCCTTCTTTGCAGACACCATGATAATCGGCGTATTCTTGTGATCCCGCACCTGCCTGCAGATCTCAAACCCATCGACTCCCGGCAGCATCAGATCCAGAATGATCAGATCGAAATCACTGTTCATCGCTAATTCCAGACCCACCTGTCCGTCATTGGCAACTTCCACTTCAAAATTGCTCAGTTCCAGATAATCCTTCTCTAAATCCGCTATACTTTCTTCATCTTCAATAATCAAAATCCGTTTACTCATTCATCGGTACCTCCTGATATTTTCTGACAACAAAATACATTGTTGTTCCTTCCCCCTCTTCACTGGTTGCCCAGATTTTACCGCCATGCTCTTCCACAATCTTCTTTACGATCGACAGGCCGATTCCACTTCCGCCTTTGGAGGAATTGCGCGATGCATCGGTTCGATAGAACCGGTCAAAAATATTCGGCAAATCTTTTGCCGCAATTCCCTTTCCATTGTCGCCCAATTCAACCTGAACAAAATCCCCCACATCTCGTACATCCATTGTGATGATCCGTTGCGGTTTATCCGTATACTTCATAGAATTCGATACAATATTGTTGATCACCCTTCGCAGCTGCTCCGGATCCACGATCACCTTAAAATCCTCATCCATCCAATTGTGATACTCAAACTTCGCGCCCTTCGCTTCCAGTTCCAGATACAAATCTTCCGCACAGTCTGTAAAATAATTTTTTGCTGAAATTGTTGTAAAATTATACGGAATACGATTGGTATCAATCTTTGAATAAAGCGTCAGCTCATTGATCAGCAAGTCCATCTCATTCGCCTTATTATAAATCGTCTTAATATATCGATCCATCTTTTCAGGAGTATCTGCCACTCCATCCATGATACCTTCCACATATCCCTTAATGGCAGTGATCGGAGTCTTCAGATCATGGGAAATATTACTGATCAATTCTTTATTTTCCCTGTCATAAGCAACTTTTTCCTCCGCATTCGCCTTCAGACGCAGACGCATTTCCTCAAAATCCTGGCACAATTGTCCAATCTCATCATCCGCCTCTGCCTGAATCTCAAAATCCAGATTGCCCTCTTTGATATTGCGCGCTGCCTTCTGCAAATTTGCCAGCGGAATAGAAATCGTCCGATATATCCAATAAATCAATAAAGCCGATGTAACAACAATAACAATCATATACATCTGCTGGATATCTCCCATCGCCTCCAGCGCAAACATCCGCATTCCGATCGTCGTCAATAGGGTTGTGAGAATGACTACTACCATAAATGAAATAATTAATTTTGTCTTCAGTTTCATCCGCACACCTCCGTTCTCTCACATACTTCTGGCTTTCCAGTCTCTACCATTAACAGTACCATAAACAAAGCGGACACCGCAAGATGTCCGCTGTTTGTTTAATTGAAATTTAAGAGTTTCTCTCTATTCTTCTGTTTCTACAGATATTTCTTCAGATCTTCTACCTTATCCAGTTTTTCCCATGGAAGGCTCACATCTGTTCTTCCAAAATGTCCATAAGCGGCTGTCTGCTTATAAATCGGACGACGCAGGTCTAACATCTTAATGATACCTGCCGGACGCAGATCAAAGTTCTCACGAATAATTTCTACCAGTTTTGTATCGGAAACAACACCGGTTCCATACGTATTTACACGAATTGAAGTCGGTTGTGCCACGCCGATCGCATAAGACAACTGAATCTCACATTTCTTCGCCAAACCTGCTGCCACAATATTCTTTGCCGCATACCGCGCTGCATACGCCGCAGAACGGTCTACCTTTGTACAGTCTTTTCCGGAAAATGCTCCGCCGCCATGACTTGCCATACCACCGTATGTATCTACGATAATCTTACGGCCTGTCAATCCACTGTCTCCATGCGGTCCGCCAATCACAAAACGTCCTGTCGGATTGATAAAGAATTTCGTTTCGTCATCTACCATCTCTGCCGGAAGAATCGGTTTAAATACATATTCTTTGATATCTTCATGAATCTGTTCCTGTGTCACATCCGGATCATGCTGTGTAGAAAGAACTACTGTCTCCAATCGTTTCGGAACTCCTGCCTCATCATATTCCACCGTCACCTGTGTCTTTCCATCCGGACGCAAATAAGGAAGTGTGCCGTCTTTTCTTACCTTCGTCAACTGAAGTGCAAGTTTATGAGCCATCGCGATCGGATATGGCATATACTCTTCTGTCTCATCAGATGCATAACCAAACATCATACCCTGATCTCCCGCTCCGATTGCATCAATTTCCTCTTCGCCAGACATCTGATTCTCTTTTGCTTCCAATGCCTTATCCACACCAAGCGCAATATCTGCAGATTGTTCATCGATTGCAGTAATCACACCACAGGTATCTGCATCAAACCCATATTTTCCTCTTGTATATCCGATTTCCCGAACGGTATCCCGAACGATCTTCTGAATATCCACATACGCATTGGTCGTAATCTCTCCCATTACCATAACAAGTCCCGTTGTAGTACATGTCTCACAGGCAACACGACTCATCGGATCCTGCTCCATCAACGCATCCAGAATGGCGTCAGAAATCTGATCACACATCTTATCCGGATGTCCTTCGGTAACTGATTCTGAAGTAAATAAAATCTTCTCCATTGTTTCTCTCCTTTTCCTGTATGGTTCTTTCTCTTCTCTGTTGATTGTTCTATGTTCGCTTTGTATTAAAAATCTACAAACAACAAGACAGCCCACTTTATAGCGGACTGTCGTATGTTTCATAACAATCCCCTTATTGTTCGACTTCATCGCTCAGGTTGGCACCTTCCTTGTACAGGGGTTGCCGCAGCTTCTCAGATCCTTTGTATCTCCACTGCTCTGAATAAGAGAAAGTTTTACTATTCTGTTTCAATATGATACTGTACACGCTTTTATTGAAAAAGTCAATACCGCATCCGGTAACCTTTTCATCAGCTGACTTTTAATTTAAACTTCTGAATATCTTTTTCACAGGTAACACGTTCAATCGCACCGCCCAGACTTCTCAGTTTTTCCTCAAACCGCTCATATCCTCTCTGAATATAAACGATATCATCTACGATGGTAAATCCGTCTGTTGCCAGACCTGCAATGCAAAGCGCTGCTCCCGCCCGAAGATCCGGTGCACTCACTCTTGCTCCTGAGAACTTCTCCACACCTTCAATTGTCGCAGAATTGCCTTCGATCTTAATGTTGGCTCCCATTCTTGCCAACTCATCAAGATATTTAAAACGATTTTCAAAAATACTCTCTGTAATCGTACTTGTTCCCTTTGCCAACGCCAGAACTACCCCAATCTGCGGTTGCATATCTGTCGGATATCCCGGATACGGAAGGGTCTTAACCTGTGTGCTTTTCAGACGTCCCTTGGACACTACACGAACAGCATCATCAAACTCTTCCACTTCACAGCCAATATCAATTAACTTTGAAATCGTCGCATCCAAGTGTTTTGGAATCACATTCAGTACAGTAACATCTCCTTTTGTTGCTGCAGCAGCAAACATAAATGTCCCTGCCTCAATCTGATCCGGAATAATGGAATACTCTGACTTATGCAAGCTCTTCACTCCGCGAATCTTAATCACGTCTGTACCTGCCCCTCTGATATTTGCACCCATACTATTTAAAAAGTTAGCGACATCAACGACATGCGGTTCTTTTGCAACATTCTCCATAATTGTCTGTCCCTCAGCCATTGCTGCTGCCATCATCACATTGATTGTTGCTCCTACCGACACCACATCAAAATACAAATGCGTTCCCTTTAACTGTTCCGCCTCTGCCACGATCTTTCCATGTTCAATATCCACATCTGCGCCCAACGCCCGGAATCCTTTCAAATGCTGATCGATCGGTCTGCTTCCGATATTACATCCGCCCGGAAGAGCAACTTCTGCACGCTTATACTTTCCGAGCAGCGCTCCCAACAGATAATAAGATGCTCTGATCTTCTTAATATAATCATACTCGATATTAAAATCTCCGATTGTACTTCCGTTAATCTTCACTGTATGACGGTCAATCCGCTGTACCATTGCACCAATTCCGGCAATCGCTTCCAACATCACATTGATATCATTTACATCCGGCAGATTTTCGATCAGAACCGTTTCATTCGTCATGATCGCTGCAGCTAAAATTGCAAGCGCTGCATTCTTTGCACCACCAATCTCAACTTCTCCCACTAGCGGCGTTCCACCCTTAATAATATATTGTTCCATACTGCACCTCAATTATCCGATATTGTTTATCTGGTTTCCAAAAGCTCTATGTTCTAATGTATATATTAAGTAAAATTATTTCAAGCCATACTTCTTCACTTTATAAAACGCTAAAGTATTATACCACAAATTACAATTTTGTAAAATGTTTTTTACAATTCTTTACATAATACTACAAGTTATCCACACGTTTTTCCGCATGTTCAATTGCTTCTAACACATCCTCTATCGTCTGGTCAAGCATACGTCCATCCTCACATACGGTAACATCTGCATACTTTTCGAACAGTCTCACCCGTTCCTCATAAAGGTCACAAAGAGTCTGCCCCTCATGCAAAACAACTCCACGCTTTTGAGGGTTCTTAATTCTCTGTTTTATTGTTTGATAAGATGCGGATAAATATACTACAATTCCAATCTCTTTGTAATGTTGCATCGCCTCTTCGCAATACACCACACTTCCGCCCGGAGAAATCACAGCATTCTCCACTTCCACATCTCTATTGACCTGATTCTCGATCTTTAGGAATCCATCTTCACCAACATCTGCAATAATCTCACGCAGAAGTCTTTTCTCCTGTTCCTGAATCAGCAAATCTGTATCTATAAATTTCATTCCCAATCGTTTTGCAATTACAACCCCTACTGTACTTTTTCCTACAGCAGGCATTCCAATAAAGATTAAATTATTTTTTTTCATATGAAACTCCGATTATCCACTTTCGTTTACTATTCTTTTTTATCATATCACAATTCGCCATTTTTCTCAATTAGTAAAACTTCTGATGCCGCCTGCGGCTGTCTCTCCGTCTTCGCATTAATTCTTCGTACACCAAAACTTCCAGCAAATCTTTCAGTTCCTCTGTTTCCCCTTTTTCATCTGCAAATAGTTCATTTTTCTTTACATTATCATGCACTCTGCGGCACATCATTCTAAGCTGTAATTTATCGGGATACTCATCATACATCATACTGTTCTGATACTCCATCCGGTCACATTCTTCCTCCACATACGGCAGCAGTCGTTTCGCCATATCCGGATACAGGCTTTTCATATATTCAATATCCCGCTCTTCCCTTCTTCCATCATCGTATACAAAAGGCATTGGATACACCATATAATAGGGCAATTTTTTCTGCATATTCCTACCATCCTATATCAACGTTATATAATCACTATATGCCAGTCTCCCGATATGGTGATTCTATTCGTTCATCACACATTTCCATTTAAAAAACCAAAAAAGTAGGTGATGCATTTCTACAAGACCTACTTTTTCAGAAAAAAGTTTTATATAGGGTTCACTTTTTTACTGTTTGCTATATTCAAATTTATCTTTCGTTATATCGTCTCTATCTTGCTTTCTTTCTCAAAAACAGTGCAATGAGCATTGCAGCAATTCCCATAAGGCTTGCAAAGAAAAGCGGTTGTGCTGTATCGCCTGTCTTTACTCCACCAGCTTGATTGGATCCATTTTGTTCTTCTGATCCAGATGGTTTTCCTTCTTTTACTTTTTTGAAAGTAGCCTTAATTGTGTGATCTTCACTTACTTCCTCAAATGTATACTCTTTTACAGCTCCTACGTTTTTACCGTCTACCAAAACCGCATCGATTTCATAGCCTTTATTTGCTGTAACTACAAATGTCTGAGTCTCACCTTCGCCAACTTTTACAGCTCCGCTCGGTGTAATCTGACCATTCTTCTCTGCCTCTGCTTTAATTACATAGGTTGCAGCAGGTATTTCCTCTGCTGTCTGAGCATTTACAGTTTCTCCGGATTTTACAGTTGTTGTCACATAACTGATAACTTCCCCATTCAGATCTTTCTGCTGTGCTTCCACATATTCGTCTCCAACTTTGATGTAATTATGATCCCCATAGAATCTTACTTCCCAAGTCAGATCCGGTCCAACTGTATTTGTCATTGTAGAAGAATTGTTTCCAACATGAGTCAGTGACAATTCAGAATCTCCGATGTCAATATGATTTGCAGTTACATCTGGTACTTCCTGTGGCAGTCTCGGTACTGTTGCAATAAATTTATTCGCTGCATCCGGCTCTACACCCATCATACCTTCAATTGTATGTGAAACAAATGTAAATGAAATCTCCGGATAATCTCCATTCGTTCCCTGAATTGGTCGTTCATGAGGCTCATCCTTGATAGATGTAATATACTTCATCCATTTCCAAGCCTCATCACTTCTGTTATATGGGAACAACATGTCAGGAATATAGGTATATGCCTCCAGATTGCTCGGAGCTGTCGGTGTGGAGCCAATTCCTTCTCCAAGATTCTCTATAACAAAGTCAATATAGTCATCATTTCTCTCACCCGGCTCTGTAATCAGTTTCATTGGCATAAACCAACTGGTTTCTTTTGAGAAATCAGAATATTTCTCACCATCTGGTCCCCACGCACAGACATATCCACTTTCCATATTATCAGAAACGCTCCATTCGTCGTTAAAATACTTCTTCAGCTCTTCCGCTTTCTGATACCATTTCTGAGATTCTTCCTTCTCTCCTCTTTCATTCAACATTGCCGCATAAGCAAGCGTTGCCTGATACTGAGAACCAATCGCATCTCCTGCCTCGATTACTTGTCGTCCACGTTCATTATAAGTACATGAACCATCAAAGATACCTGTACCCACTTCCTGTACTACACCATTGTTATTTGCATCATGGCTGTCTGCATAATTTGTCATTACATTTGTATAGAAATCCCAAAGAGTTGGATCTGTAATATACCGCTTGTCACCTGACCACAAATATTGTTTATAGGCTTTTTCCACTAATTCAAACTGTGCCGGAACTTCTCTTACAAAACTATCAGGACCATTATAATCCAATTCATAAACAGAGCCGTCAAAATTCAATGCCCATACTGTATACCACTTTCTTTCTTCGTTACATTCTTTTGCGAATGCCTTAAACATATTGAAGTTCTCATCTTCCAGTCCTGCAATCTGACCACCGGTAGCCTGATGTACAAAATCTCTGGTATAGAACGCAGTTCTATCATAATATCCTGCCCAATAGGATGGGATATACTCTGCCTCATCAGCGCCCTCATAATTATTATTCCATACATTGATCGGACCGGTCTTTCCTGTCATCACAAACTGTCTCTGTTTCTGCGCTGCCCAGTTAAAGGTATCTTCCAAATATTTATTGGAAGAACGTACTACCACTTTTTTGTCTGCCACTTCGGATGTAACTGTCCAAGTCGCTTCTTTTCCTTCGCCAACCTTTACTGTAAATTTGAACTCTTTTGTCAGATCCAAATCATCCCCGGCTTTGACAGATGCATCTGCACATTCTGCAAGGCCAAGATCTTCTAATTTAAGATTTGAGTTATCTGTCTCATAATAATATTTCAAATGAATGGTACGATCTTTTGCACTAATATCTGTCTCATATGCTTTTGGATTTGTAACAAATCCTTTTACATTCAATCCTAACGGCACAAAAGCATCACTCATCACCGGTGTTCCTACACCCTTAAATTCATCTACAGGAGTAACTTCAAACTTCACATATTTATCTTTATATTCTTCTGTTACCTGATATTCCATCCCTGTTGCATCCGGTATCTCTGTATAGTTTCCATCTTTACTGTCAGACGCATACCATTTGTAAGTTGTTGCATCTTCTTTGTGATTTTCAGCATCTGAATATGTGTAACTTCCTGCCAGCACATCCTTTTCCTCTGAGGCATAGTCGATTTTCACATCAGAAGCTACCGGTTTTGTATTTTCAAAAGCCTCTTCATCAAATTTTACAGTAAATGACGTTACTGTTGCCTTTCCGCTGACTGATGCAAGCACCTCATCTCCAACCTGCACACCTGTCAACTGTACTCGAACAGCCTGATTTCCGGTAACAGTTTCCTGTTTTTCGCCCAAACTTACTACTGCGTTCTCTGCATTCTCCAATACCACTTCTGCAATATATGGTCCGGTAAGCGGAGCATAAAAGCTCTGTGAAATCTGGGAATCTGCTCCGGAAAGTTCTGCTTTCTTGTTTCCAACTACTGCTTTTTCTGCAGTCCATGCTTCCTCTGTTTCGAAACCTGAATTAATCAACAGATTCCCAAATTCTTTTTTATTGAACTCCAATGAAAATTTATCACCATTTGTCCAATAATCAGCACCCTGCACGTAGATTACTACATGATCCCCTTTCTTCAGATCTACTGTCACCTTTTGCTGATGATATCCACCACCTTCAATTTCAACAGACTGAAGTATGGTTCCATCCGCACGCTTGATTCCAAACACACCATTATTTCCACCGACGCTTGTCCACGTGGATGCGGTATAAGTTCCTGTATAAGGAACCGCAATTTCCTGTTCCATAGATGCGGATCCGTTCAGATAATAATGTCTGTCTCCTGCAGGGTATCCGTTATTCACTGCAGTACCGCCACCGCCGTTTATTTTCCAGTAATCTGTATTTGTATTGAAGTCTCCATTTTTCACCATGTTTCCTTCAAAAATATAGTCTTCTGATGCCTTGGTTCCCTGTTCAAGCAACAGATTCTCTTCTCCAAACTCCGCTGCATTTACGAACGGAATTCCTTGAAAACAACTTGTCAACATTGCAGTGCCTAAAGCCACCGCTAAATATCTCTTATATTGTTTCTTCCTCATAGCTTTTCTCCTCATTCTGTCAGTTTACCTTTACTATAATTTCTTTCTGCAATTCAAAAAATTCCGAATTAACCTCCAGATTTTCAGCAATCTTTACTTGCGCCTCATCGGTAAGTGACAACACCTGATGCCAAATTCCCTTATACAGACACACTGGTTTGTCTAATAAAAATGCTTCATATTCTTCCGGTTTGTCATGCTCAGCCACCACAAGAACCGTAACTCCTTCGAGTGGCTCAAAGCTTTCCAAAGATGTCGGATGACATTCCATCTTCTGAATTGTCTTATTCCGGTAGCGGAACACTGCCAAACGCCATGGTTCTTTTTCTTCTGTTATTACAATTTCAAATGGCTCTTCATGATCCTTTGTAAATTCCAACACTTTTCCATATTTTTCAAATGTTTCTCTGTGTATGGATTTCAAAGTACACATCGTATTTCCTCCTTTCCTTCGTTTTTTATATTTATGTTTTTTCATAAATATCGTAAATCAGGACATTGTACTCTTCAAAACTCCAGCGTCATAACACTTGATTCTGCGTTCAATTTCATGTCCACTCTTACAACTGCACCCTCCTGACTGTACTTACATTCTGCACCGTTTGCTTTAACTTCTTTGAGCGTGTATCCTTCCGGAACATAGAAGTAATAGGAGATTTCCATATTCTCTGCACCCTCAATAGAAAGTTCCAATACATGATCTGTCCATACGTTTTTCTTCACACTAACCACGTCCATAGACACATGTCTTGTAGATGCGAGGAATTGCGGCACTTCCTGCACTTCTCTCAACGCGATGATCTGACAGCAGCCCAGCTCCAAAGCACGACATGCCAATTTACCCGTAACGATACCAAGATATTTCTGCTCCCAGAAATCAAATGCATGATAAAACTTGTTCGGATCTAAGTTCACCTGTTCTAATGCAATCTCAGACTCTTTCAACGGAATGGTTGCAAATCTTCCTACAACACACCAACGATCTCCGCCCTGCTCCAGATGGAAGGACCACAGAGAAGAGAATGGATGGTCTGCATTCATTGTCGGATAGGTACCTGCCATATCGTATGCTTCTTTTAGATTCACGTCTTCCATTTCTACCGGAGTTTCATGAGACTGCACTGCAAATCCATGCAATTTTGTCCATGTATATGCCGGAAAATCAACACTTAATGCTCCGGTTTCTGCCGTAGTAGTTGTAAGTGGCGGAAGTGTCTTTTTGATGATGTCTAATTTTTCTTCTGTATATGCATCCGTTGTATCACTAAGCATGCACAGGCCGCCCGCAAGTGAGATCAAAGACAATGCACTCTTTGCCCACTCTGGTTTTGTCCGCACGCACACATGATCCGGGTCATTTAAGAACAGGATTCTCTGTGTATGGAACCAGCGTGCCATCTCAAAAAGCTGCATCCTGATTCCTGCCCATGTCGGATTGGCATCCATTGCAATTCTGCACGCATCTGCGATTCCTACCACCTCGTGCATCTCTCCCCAACTTGCCAGATAATACATATCATCTGACATTCCTTTTTTACTTGCTTCCATATAGGAACGGAATTTTTCCTCCGCCTCTTCATTTGTCATAATTCCAAGACGTACTGCCTCATGAAGTCCATCAAACAACAGATGTCTGATAGCATCAATTTTTACATATTTATATCCTGCATCACGAAATCCTTCGAACACAGGTGTCACCTGTTCTGCCAGATTCTTTTCTGTACAACTATACAGATAATCAATCCATTCTCCCTTTAACGCTTTGCCTTCATGGAACAGGACATCTTCAGGGTGTGCATCCGGATATGTTTCATTTGTAATATTTGCATTGGTCCAAATGGCAGGAACAAATCCACGTGCTTTGATATCTTCTACGATTCCCTCATGTCCTCTCGGGAATTTTTCTTCTTCACATGTCATCCAGCCTTCTTTCATCGTTCCCTCTGCACGATATGGCAGCGGCATCTTCTGATAACCGTCATCCACCTGAATATATTCCAGTCCGTAATCTTTCAAATTATCACGCATGAAATCTGAGATCGTATTAATTTTTTCTTCATCAATATCTCTTCTGTAAGCCTCCCATGAACACCATCCGGCAACTGATTTTTTATTTATCTCATGTTTCCATGGTTCATAATATTTATATCCCAAATGATTTCGATAATAATGCATTCTAAAATTGATAAATGTTGGTTTTTCTCCCAGAAGAATTCTCATATATGCAATTCGATGTCCATCTTTCTCTTCAAATCCTTCTGATGCCCATTCCCATTCACATCCATTCACATCAATAAGTAAATCCTGTGCCGCATCATAAAGACCATTCACACCATAGAGCAATACATTTCCATCTTGAGCTGCGATTCCCTGATCACCGCCGGCTCTGTGCGGACGCATATTGATTGTTTTGTCTGATAAGCAGAAACGTACGGTCACCCACATTGGCTTTTCTACCATAATGTAAATCTGCTGAACGTAGGCGATACTCTGCATACTTCCGTCAGATCCATGACGGAATCCGGCATCTTCACTCTCCGGAATCTCCATTGTTATAACATCTTCTCCGTTATACTCATAGGAGAGTGTTTTTGTCTCCTCATCCCACTTATGAAGTGCATGTGCCAATGGCGGAACCGTCTGTTTTGGGTGAAAATTCTCATTATTCATATTTTTTAACCTCTTACTTTCCTATTTTCAATTCTCATATTTTTTCAAATAAAATTGCGTATGCATTCCATTCAACAACATCATTTATCCGGATAGAATTTCTTGTTATTTCAAATCCCTTTTTTTCTCCAAATGTTTCCACTACTTTCCATTCTGCTTCCGGCAATGGAATCGTAATTTCTTTTTCTGGAATTTCAAAGGAATGGAATACTACCAACATCTCTTTTTGATTTGTCCGGATCACTGCCTGATACCCTTTTAAATGTCGTGGATTATTTGTACAGTTTCGGATTATATGCGACCTTCCACACTTAATTACTTCCGTACATTTCCGATAAAAGTCACATCCCTCTGCAAGTACCCGTCTTTGTTCCTGAGTCAAACCGGCAATATCTCCCGACAAACACATTCTTCCAAGTAAAGAAGAAATCATTCGATAATAGATTTCTCTCATCGTCATGTTTGGTCGGATCACTGCCCAAATCAAACTCTGTCTCGGTAAAATCAGATAGTGCAGGTTTGCTGCAATATAAGGAATTTCCGGGCATTCGTGAGCATCCGAAAAAGAACTGAGTGCAGTGATTGACATCATGAGCGGCTCAAGGCGATGTCCTCCTGATGCACAGTTTTCAATCACCAAATCTGGAAGTTCTTTTCGTATCAAGCAAAAGAACTCATATACAGCCTGCATCTGCGACCTAAGACCTTCTCCTAAACTTTCCGCTCCGTCACAACCCATACCGATGGATCCGTTATAATCTACTTTCAAATACCCAATCTCATTGTCCTGCAAAAACGCAATCACTTTTTCTTTTAAATATGCAATCACTTCTGGTTTTCTAAAATCCCAAAATCTCCGCATATATCCTGTCTGAATCAATTCTCCGTTTCTCTTTAAGTGAAGAGCATCCCAGTCCTTTTGATGAACTTTTGCCCCTTCTGTTGTAACCTCAAACTCCATCCAGACTCCGGTATCCCACTGTTCCTTCTTCAATTCTCTCGATACCGCTTTTAATCCATTTGGAAACTGTCTTGGATCACACACCCAATCTCCATTTCCTCCTTGCGGCTCTGCATCTTCCGGCTGAACACTCCAGCCAGCATCTATTACAACACCTGCAATCGGAAGTCCCTGCAGACTCTCTTTTAAACCTACTACTGATTGATGTGTCGGATTTCCCCACGATGTACACCATTCATTAAACCAAATCGGCAGATCTGCCTCGCGCTGCGGCTGATCATCTACATACTTCTGAAACACTCCTGTTATATTCTGGCATACGGATTCCAAACTTTTTCCTACACTAAGGTAGGCTTTTGGAGACCGAAAACATGTTCCGGGACTGATGTCTTTCCACCAGCTTGATGTTTCATAATCTCCGATTCCTCCGGAAAGCGAATAACAATCTCCATCTCTGGACAATTCCATCTGCCATGAACTGTTTATCCCTAACTGTGCAGCCCAGAAAATCCCATTCTGACGATCTTCTACCGCACCAAAAGGGAACCATCTTGTTACAGGAAATGAACCTACAGAACCATACCGTTCACTTTCCGGGAATGCTCGAAACCATGCTCCCCCTAAGTTCATCTGTTCTATAGAATCTTCCTGATGCTGTCCCTCCAGACTCCAGCCTCCATGAAATCTATGAAGATATAAAGCATACGCCCGTCTGATTCTTGCAGGGGACTTAAATTATCCAAGGAAAAACTTGTAAACAACTCTAACGTAAGTACTCGTTCTGTTTCATTTTGAAACACACTTTCTACTTCTATACCGTCTTCTCCTTTGGTATATATCACAATATGAAATACCGAATATTCATCTGACGAAAGTTTTGTAATAATTCGAATCGTGTTTTCTGTTTCCTCTTTTTCCTGTTTTACAAATCGAAGTCTCTGAACAGATTCTCCATACTTTAACGTTCCTCCGGCGCCATTTCCCTGCGGATGATGACGTAAAGACAAATGACACAGGCTTCCCACATCCCATGCGTCATTTGTCTCTTCTACATCGAGCCATTTTCGGCGTTCTTCATATTTTGGAGTTACTTCCATTGGAAGAAGATTCATGGATATGTGACCTTTTTCTTCATCTGTCATATAACACAGCTGCATTTTTCCTAACTGATAAAATTTATACTGCATATCCAACTCCTTTTTGTTTTAATCACTTATTTAACTGCACTGTCCACCATACCTTTGATAAAGTATTTCTGCAGACATAAGAAACAAACTACAACTGGCAATATTGCAAGCAAAGCTGCTGCAGATGCCGCGTTCAAGTTGCTGGTTGTCTGTGAAAAGAAGGATGAAATAGCCAACGTAACCGTTCTTTTCTCTGAAGACTGCAAAACGTAAAGTGAAAACTGATAATCATTCCAGCAATGAATTCCTGTCAGAATCACAACAGATGCTGTTACCGATTTCAACTGTGGCAAAATAATCAAAAAGAAGGTTCTGATCGGTCCACATCCATCAATTGCCGCTGCCTCATCCAACGCTGTAGGAATTGATGCAATAAAGTTTGTATACAAAAATATTGCCATTGGAAGTTCAAACGTAAGTAATGTCAGTATTACACCCCAATAATGGTTAATTCCACCGATATCTACAAGCACTGAATATAAAGAAACCAAAATACTCAATGGCGGCACCATCATGACTCCTAGAATAAATCCTTTCACGAGCTTGTTCCATCTGCTCTTATTTCTTGCCAGCGGATACGCTGCAAGAGAACCTACAACTACAATCAAAAGTACAGATACTACCATGATCAAAAAGCTGTGTCCCAACGCCTGAAGGATTCCGCCATCTTCAATCGCTACACGAAAGTTTTCCAATGTAGGTGCTGACGGGAACTTCCAACGGGAGCTCAGATCTGTTACCGGTTTAAAGGAAATATTCAACAATATATAAAAAGGTGAAAAGTATACTGCAAAAATAACAAGAAGTACCGGAATTCTCCAAATATTGTTTTTCTTATTTGTTCTCATGACAGTTCCACCTCTTTCTTTTCCATATATTTCACAACAATATTACTCAATAACATAATCAGTACAAATGCCATTAATCCAATCGCTGATGCATATCCGGCATTTTCACTTCCGAAATAAGTTCTATGTACTAATGTAGACAATGAATGTGTATCGTATCCCGGGCCACCGGATGTCAATGCCATAATAATATCGAACAATTTCAATCCACCAATCAAGTTGATCGTAACGGAAGAATTGATTGCCGGCATCAATAACGGCAATGTAACATAACGGAATTTTTCCCAAGGTTTTGCTCCATCAATTGCTGCAGCTTCATAATACATATCCGGAATTCCTTGTAGTCCTGCCAGATAAATAACCATTGAGATACCAACAAACTGCAGGGAGTTTACAATTGTCATAATCGCCACACCCGCTGTTCCATTTGACAGCCAGTCTACCGCTTCTACTCCAAACAAAGCAATCACATCATTTAATGCTCCGTTATTGAAACTAAAGAAGAAATACATAATGTATCCCATGATCAATGGTGCAATCATAACCGGTAAGTATACCAATGTTCTTGTAAATGCACGTCCTCTGAATTTTTGATTAAGCAAAAGTGCAAGTGCAAGACCCAGTACATTCTGGATCACCGTACTTCCGGCTCCATAAATAATTGTATTTATGAATGCTCTATGTACATTGGCATCTGTCAACATACGTGTATAGTTGCTAAGTCCGACCATCTTATAAGTCTGTGAATATCCATTCCAGTTTGTGAATGACAGGAAAATCCCCTTACACAATGGATAAATGATGAATATGATAAATAGAATGATTGCCGGTATATAAAACAAATTCATCATTCTTCCTCTTTTTTTCATATCAATTCTCGTTCCTTTCTTCTATTTTTCTTCATTTATATCTATTTTAGGGCGCAAAAAAGGAAGCAGTCCCCTGCTTCCTTTTTATTATCAGTGAACCTCTTTATTTTGTATATTTATCATTGAAGTTCTGCTCCATTGTTTTTGCTGCATTCTCAACAGATCCATCTTTCTGCGCAAGAATATCTGCACCTGTTGCACACATTACATCCCACATTCCACTTGGAAGGTATTCACGATCAAAGTATGGGAATGTTTCAACATCTGCATATTTGTCATAATATGTACCAATCTCACCGATTTCAACGTCTACACCATTCAAACCTGCTTTATTTCCTGCTGCTTCTGCAATATCTTTCATTACTTCAGGTTTTGCAAGGTAGTTCAGAAGCTCAATTGCTTTATCCTGTACCTTAGAATCTTTCCATACACCTACAGCAATATCTTCACCTGCAATCAGGCTTGGCTCATCGTTTGCGCTTGCAGAAGGAATTGCGATCATACCGATCTTAGCATCCGGATTTACCTTATGAGCATCTACTACAGAAGAGTTTCCGTAGAAACAGAACGCTGCACTTCCATCTGCCAATGCTGTTGTATCAGAATTGTAATCTGCTGTCAGAACATCTTCATTGAAGTATCCTGCTTTTACCCATTTGTCCATAAGACCTGCAACTTTTTCCCATGTTGCTGTGTCAAATTCTCCATCTTTCAGCGCATCAGCCTGACTATTTGTATCATCTGTTACATAGAATGACGGTGCTGCCCAGTCAAAGAACTGTCCGATTGTCCAATTGTCTTTTCCACCCATGTGAATCGGTGTCTTTCCTGCTGCCTTAATCTTATCACAAGCTGCTCCGAAATCATCCCATGTCTTAATATCATCCGGATTTACTCCTACCTCTTCCAAAACAGTCATATTGCATACAATACCAGCAATATCCATATCTACAGGAAGTACATACATATTGCCTTCTTTGTCTGTGATAACCGGTTTTATCTGTTCGTTAATATCTTCTGCCCAATCCAAATCATTTACCGGCATCAGATACTCGCTGTATCTCGCAACAGACCAGCCATGTGTTGTGAACACATCCGGAAGTTCATTAGAAGACATTTTCGTCTTCATCAGTTCCTCGTATTTCTCACCCGGAGCCTGGAAATCTACTTTGTACCCTGTCTCCTCTTCAAATGCTTTACATGCTGCCTCTAAAGCCTCAGCTCTCTCACCTACCACATTTGTTGCAAATGTAATTGTGTCTCCGCCGTTTTCCTTTTCGCTGCTCTTATCAGAATCACTGCTTCCGCCACAAGCTGCCAAGCTCAATGTCATAGATGCTGCTAATCCAACTGCTGCCAATTTTTTCAGTTTCATAATTGATTTCCTCCTTACGTTTTATCTGCTTTAAATATAACAAAAAGCATTTTCTCCGTAAATGCCACAAAACTCTGATTAAAGTACGCATTTCTACAATCTGTTTTTTCGATATACCGTAGGAGTCATACCGGTTTCTTTCTGAAACAATGTTGAAAAATGTCTTGCGCTATTATATCCCACCATCAACGAAATATCCTGAACGGATGCAGTTTTATTTGAAATCAGCAGTGCTTTCGCCTTTGTCATTCGTATTTCTGTCAAATAGTCTATAAATTTAATTCCCGTCTTCTGATGAAACAATGTGCTAAGATAATTCGCCGTCAAATGATATTCTTCACTCAATTGTCCGATTCCTATATCATTCATATAATATTTTTGCACATATTCCTTAACCTGCTCTACAATATCTCCTTCCTCTTCCTTCGCATTTTCCGCATTTCCATACATGCTTTCTGAAATATCCACAAACGACTTGCAAAATCCTTTAAATGATTTTCCATCAAATTTTTCCCCTGTTATTTCTGTACAATACGCCGCCATATATTCCAGATTTAAATTCAATTCTGTATCTTTATATTCTCTGTACATCTGATTCAAAATTTCTTTATAAGCCACTCCCTCCGCTTGTCTCCATGCATCTAATAACAGAGCTGTTTTCTGCATCACATCCAAACCATTGTCTTCATAAGACAATTTTGTAAACTCCAACAATTCCCCTGGTTTTTCATTCATTTCTATGATCGCATTTTCATCTAACATCTCTGATATTTTAAGAATTTCCTGCATAGAATCCGCAAAAAAGTAGAAAAATCTTACACCACCGTCGTTAAAAAGTTCAGAGTCTTTTAACTTTCTTATTTTTGCCAGAATCCATTCTGTATTCTCTGCGGCAAATACTGTATAGAGTGTTCCATTCACCGAATACACATCTGCATAATATCCTTTGTTCTTTACAACACCTGCGCCAATCGCCCTAAGATCTTTTAAAATCAGATTTTGAACTTCTAATTCTTCATTCTTTCTCGTATTATGCAGAATCACACCAAACGTTAAATAGCGCATATTCTCCGGCAGATCAAACTCTTCATAATCTTCATGGAATCCCACTTTTGAAAAATAATTAAAAGCATCTAATGCTTTCAGCCGAAACACTGTATTCGAGTCTTTCTTTTTCTTTTCCAACTTTTCTTTAAGTTCTTCCATTACTGCTGCAAGCTGCTCTTCCTCTACTGGTTTCAACAAATAATCATGAATACCTAATGCCAGTCCCTTTCTTGCATACTCAAACTCAGAATATCCACTAATGATTACAAACTCAGTCTCCGGCGCATATTTCAAACTTTCTTCAATTGCCTCTAATCCATTCAAATACGGCATTCTAATATCCGCAAACACAATATCCGGCTGGTTTTCCTCACAAAGCTGAACCATTTCTTTTCCATTTGATGCTTCCAATATCATGTGCTCTTCTGACAAAATCTCAGTCAGCATACTTTTAATTGTAAATCGAATAAAACGATCATCATCTGCAACTAATATAATCATATTCCTCTTCCCCTTTCTCCTCTATAGGAAATACAAAGGTCGTTATCGTACCTTTTCCCAGCCCTGTTTTTACATAATATATTGCATTTTTACAAAACAATTCCGCTCTGGATTGTACATTATTTACCCCTATATGCCTTTCGCCTTCGTTTCCTATGCTGTCATTATCAAATCCACAGCCATTATCACTCACTTGAATTATACAGACCTTACCAATGCCTTTCACTTCCTGACAAATCGCATCAACTACAATTGTAATCAGATCTGCACTCATCCCCATTCCATGCACAATGCTGTTCTCCACTACCGGCTGTAGCAATAACTTAGGAATCAGCTGTTTACCGCTCTCTTCATCCATACTGATACTATAATCCAGACGATTCTCATACTTGAGCTTTTCCAATTCCAGATATCGCTTTAAAAATTCCAATTCACTTTCCACATTTACTACGTCCTGTTCTTTACATGTATAACGGAACAGCTGTGCCAGAGAAATAATACTTTTCTCCAAAGTTTTTGTTTCCCCCATCCGGTTCAAAGCTACAAATCCATTCAATGTATTATATAAAAAATGAGGATTAATCTGAGATTGCAGCGCCCGATATTCTGCTTTTTGATTCTGGATAACAAGCAAATATTCTTTTTCAATATACTCCTGCAAATTATCCATCATCTTATTGATTGCAGCGCCGATTTCTTTCATTTCATTTTGAGAGGAAACCTGTATTCTCTCGCCAAGATTTCCGTTTCCCGCTTTTCCTACAACTTCTGTAATTGTACGCACGTCATCTATCATTTCCTGCATCTGTCTACGATACACTTCAAATGCCAGCCAGGCACTTCCCATAATAATCAATATCATTAATATGAAAATCAAGAAAAAAACTTTATACGCTTGACTTTTTGACTCTAAATACGTCAATTTTAATTCCGTATCCTCAATCAATACTTGCTTTTCTTCCCACCCGATCCGTTTCATATAAGGTGCTTCTTGCAACCATGCTGACTGTACTACTACTTCTCCTTTTTTAGAAAGAATAAAGCCATGTTCTCTACTTTCATCCACAACCTCCAAACTCTCCTGCAAGCTCTCCAAATCAACATCAACCTTCACTACGCCTATAATTCGATTGTTATCCAGATTTTTTATGGCTCTAACACAGGAATATACTTCTTTTTCATCCTCTTCGAAATAATCCGGGCTGTGTCCTCCATAGAATAAAACTGTGTTAGGATTTTCTGTTGCCTCAACAAACCAATCAGCCTTATGATATCCAGAATATGCAAATTCTGTTATCGTCGATTGATTCTTCCCAATATAAAATCCTGTCCAACTCATTTCATTCATCGGAAAAAACACCACACTTTTAATCGGCTGGGAAGACATATAAATTCTATTTGTTATAATTTTTGAATATTCCGTTTCCATTTTGCTTCTTTCCAAAGAATCATAATATTGATACAGTTTTATATTATTCAGACTTTCTGCCTCATTAAAAACATCGGTTTCTGAATAATACACATTTGTAATGCTTTCCACCTCTTCAAGTTTCACATAAATATTACGTGACACTGACTCCACCATATCACTCATTCTCTGTTCTTCCCTGGTATCCAGAAAATACATTGTATATACCATAAACACTATAATTATAATTGTCACCGGAACAAATAAACTAATAGTAAAAGTTTTATATAAATTCTTCTGATATTTTAACATTTTTTTCTCTTGTTCTTTCACTTTCTTCTTCCCACCTATCATTTTTTATATTTTCCGCCACTCCACCATATATTATTATACATTCCTCCTACTTTCCCTTCAATGACATAAAACTCTAATCAAAGTATGTTTTTCTCCACTAGTATTAATCCATTTTTATAGAAAAAAGTTCCGGGCTTCTTAAAACTGCCCGGAACTTCTCTCCTTATTTTAAATTATCTATTTCTTTCTTTTCATTCTATACATCGCTCCCATGCTTACTGCTGACAACAATACTGCCAAGAGCCATACTGCAATCGGTGCAGAATCGCCTGTCTTGACTGCACTTTGTGCTTTATTCCCTGATGTTCCATCTTCTGGTTTGCCCGGTTTCTCTTCGGATGGTTTTCCTGGTTTTTCTTCTAACTGGCTGATTGCTTTCTCCAGATCATCTTTTGCATGATTTACTTTATCTTGATCATCTTCAGATAAAGTTTCATTCTTTGCTACTTCTTCTGCCTGTAAAAGTGCTTTTTCAAACCGCTCTACACTTTCTTTTGTATATGCAGATAGTTCCATATCCTTCGCTTTTCCAATCAACTCATTCAGTGCATCTTTATTTGCCTTTTTCCACATAAGAATCCAGTTTTGTCTGGATTTCCTCTTTATTGCCCTCATCTATCGTTCCGCCATCAAATGTAGTTTCAGCAATCAGCTCTGTTTCCTGCCCCGCATTTACCGCTGTAATTCTTATAGACGTAATACGATTTGCTCCGCCCCAGACCATTTGTTTCACGACAACTTTTTCTGCTCTTTCATTATCATTCAGCAGCACTTCGATATAATTGGTATCCGTATTATCTAAGTCAAATTCCCATCTGCTTGCCAAATCTCCGTCCACCGCCTTGCTGCCGGAACGATCGCCTTCTGTACTTGCACTGTGATAATTTCCGACAGTCACCGGCTTATTCAATGCAAAATTGACTGGTACCTGAACGCCTGCCAGTTCTACGATTTCATTTTCATTTAATACTCTGTCAAAAATTACAAGCTCGTCCACACTTGCCTTTACAGCATCCGTTTTACTTCCGATCCGACTCATAGGAAGCATCAAAGTTTCATAATATCGCTGTGTCTGTTCCCCTTTCTCATTCACCGGATAGCCTGCTCCATCCCAGGAATTACAGCCGCTTTGTGCATTCCAATATGGGAATGGTTTTCCAATCAATGCATCAAATTTCTGTCCTTTGATGTACAACGCAACCCCTTCAAATGTTCCCGTCAAAGTAATGTGTGTCCATTTTCCGCTCGGTATTGCACAGTCAAATGTATGCGTATATCCTTCTACCTGATATTTTAATTTTCCATCCTCCAAACGAAGAGTGGTAGTGTCAAAAACCACCTCTTTTTTATTGTTTAAATTATTTAAAAACCTTGATTTTATGGGAAGTTGCA
>CAJKWK010000031.1 GCA_905203555.1 uncultured Lachnospiraceae bacterium | reverse complement strand
ACACCACTCTTTTTATTTTTGAAAAGTTGGTGTCACATCATTGACTAATGTACATTTTTTATTTTTCTTTGCTGTCTGTTCAAGCGACAGCTTATTTAGACTACCACATCGCATCCTCTTTGTCAACAACTTTTTTCAAGTCCTTTTGACCTTTCTCCGGATTCCTCTTCTCTCTGACTCCCGGCTGCTCTCCAATCCCTTGCGGCCCCCGTTCCTCTTTTCTTCTGCGAAGTCTCTTCCGTTTTCAGCGACGTTGACTATCTTATCATCACATTCCCTAATTGTCAATGTTTTTTCTCTTTTTTATTTATTTCGCACAATTCAGACAATTCTGTCTTTTTAAAGTATCCTTTTATCCATTATTTCTAGCTGAAAAGATAACGTACTATTCTTATTCTCTATATAATAAATCAAATCAAAAATCAGCCAGTGCACAAACCAATGCGGAATAACGTTCTGTTTTATTTTTAATATCTTCTTCTGTCACGCCATAGTAGGAGTATAAATCTTGTGCAATACGCTTAAACTTTTTCATCTGTTTTCGTTCTCCGCCATAGCTCACGCCGAATAGATCCCACCGAAAATCTAATACCATCTCCAAATGTCCTTTTCCCATAACCAATTCATACATTTGAAACTCCATTGGTATTTCTTCCTCTGGAATCGCCTCTATTTTCCGTTCTCTTTCTTCTAATAATCTAAAAAACTCTTGTAAGGATTCTTTATCAGAATGATCGGGTGCTGTAATATGTAGAAGTTCTCCTACTAATTCCGGTCGATGTCTATAAATGATTCCTTCTCGCACACTCTTTTTTTCATTCTTATATTTCCGTTGATCGGGGCTTACCGGAAGAAAATCGTATTTTTCTTTTGCATAAGCAATAGTTTCCTCTTTTGTATGTGCTCCCGGCTTAATTTTCTTCTCTGCCCGTCTCCGCCGCATCTGATAGCGCTTATTTCTTATTTGATCTTTCAACGGCATTTTAAAACCATCACCTTTCCCAGCTATAAAAACAGCTGTAGGCCCACTTTCGCCGCCTATGATCGTTGTTTGCTGTTCACCTTTCCTTTTCAATGTTCTTTTTCCTTCCTTTTCTAAATTGCTTATCTATTCTATTTTCCGATATCTATATTATACTCGCCGCATCTATGCCCCGCAATGAAAATCCCATTACCGGACATATTACTTTCAAAATATATTACTGATATGTTATACTGTGATAAAATACATCATCATAATTAGGAGGTTTACTATGCTGATCAAAAACGGAACACTCATTGACCCAAAAACAAAAACTTCAAAAAAAATTGATATTTATATAGAAGAAGGCGCAATCAAAAAAATAGAAGAAAATCTGTCTGCAAAACCTGAATATACCAACGAGACTACGATTGACGCTGACGGTCTGATTGTTGCTCCGGGACTTATTGATACTCACATCCACTTTCGTGATCCCGGCTTTACTTATAAAGAAGATTTACACACCGGCTCTCTTGCCGCTGCAAAAGGCGGAGTCACTTCTGTGATCTGTATGGCAAATACATCGCCAACTGTGGATTCTGTTCCTGTATTGAACGACATTTTATCCAGAGCAGAAAAAGAAGATATCCGTATCTTTCAGGCTGCTGCCATCTCCCATTCTTTAAAAGGAGAAGAATTAACTGATATGGAAGGGCTAAAGTCTGCAGGCGCCTGTGGTTTTACAGACGATGGAATTCCTCTGAAAAATGCCGCTTTCTGTTTTGAGGCAATGCAAAAAGCCGCTGAATTGAATATGCCGATCAGCCTTCATGAAGAAGACCCGGCTTTTATTCAAAACAACGGCATCAATCATGGAATCGTTTCTGAAAAATGCGGAATCTACGGGTCCCCTTCCATCGCAGAGGAATCTCTTGTTGCCCGCGACTGTATGCTGGCGCTACGCTCCGGCGCAGATGTTGTCATCCAACATATCAGCTCCGGAACTTCTGTAGATTTGGTACGCATGTTTAAATCACGCGGCGCCAAACTACACGCAGAGGCAACCCCGCATCATTTCACCTTGACAGAAGATGCTGTACTGAAACATGGCACGCTGGCAAAGATGAATCCGCCGCTCCGTACAGAATCCGACCGCATGGCAATCATCGACGGCTTAAAAGACGGAACAATTGACTTGATTGCCACAGACCATGCGCCACATAGTATAGAAGAAAAAGCGAAACCTCTCACTGCAGCGCCAAGCGGAATCATCGGTCTGGAAACTTCTCTTGCACTGGGAATTACTTCCCTTGTACGTCCGGGTCATCTGACTCTGATGGAACTGCTTGAAAAAATGACCATCAATCCGGCAGAACTTTATCACTTGCCATACGGAAGAATTGAAGAAAATGCTCCGGCAGATCTGGTTATTTTTAATCCGGAGGAATGCTGGACGCCAACAGAATATCAATCCAAGTCTTGCAACTCTCCGTTTACAGGACAGCCTTTATATGGAAAAGTAAAATACACGATCTGCCGCGGCAAACTTGTTTATTCTGATTGCTAGATTCATTGCAAATCATTTCATATTTTATTAACTAACTATTTTATTAAATCTTTTATTGAAACAGCTCTCGGAACCGGTGCATTGCTTCTGCCGTCTTTTCATATGTTCCAAAAGATGTCAGGCGGAAATAACCGGTTCCGTTTTCACCAAATCCGGCTCCCGGAGTTCCTACCACTTGAATCTGCTCCAATAAAAGATCAAAGCACTTCCACGAATCCATTCCATTAGGACATTCAAACCAGATATAAGGAGAATTTACCCCACCATAATAAGGAATCCCAAGTTCTTCCAGTGTTCTGGCTATGAGCTGTGCATTTCTTCTATAATATTCCAGATTTTCCCGACACTCCTTCATCCCTTCTTCACTGAACACCTTTGCAGCTGCATGCTGTACAATATAAGAAGTTCCATTGTACTTCGTGCTCTGACGCCGGTTCCACATCGCGTTCAGAGACATTTTCTCTCCTGTCGAAGCAGAAAAGACAAGCTCTTCCGGAACAACCGTATATCCACAGCGGGTTCCTGTAAATCCGGCTGTTTTAGATAAAGAACAAAATTCGATGGCGCATTTTTTTGCCCCCTCCACTGCATAAATACTTCTTGGCAATTCCGGTTCCGTAATGAATGCCTCATAGGCAGAGTCAAATAGGATTACAGCCTCTTCTTTCAGCGCATAATCCACCCATACCCGCAATTGCTCTTTTGTATAGCAGGCTCCGGTCGGATTATTAGGCGAACAAAGATAAATAATATCCACATGCTTGTTCTCATCCGGCATTGGCAGGAACTCATTCTCCGCATTTCCTTGAATATACATCACTTGATTTCCGCACATCAGGTTGGAATCTACATAGACCGGATACACCGGATCCGGAATCAAGATAACATTGTCATGCGCAAATAAGTCTGTAATATTTCCTGTATCACTCTTCGCCCCATCAGAAATAAAAATTTCTTTTGGATATACTTCTACACCATTTCTCTGATAGTATTCTGCGATTGCGTCTCTTGTCTCTGCATATCCCTGTTCCGGTCCATACCCTTTGAATGTTTCTGCCGATGCCATCGCGTCTGCCCCTTCATGTAATGCTTGAACCGCACAATCACAAAGTGGACGGGTCACATCTCCGATGCCCAACCGGATTACCTCTTTTTCCGGATGCTTTTTCGTGTATTCTGCCACCCGGTGTGCGATTTCAGAAAACAGATAACTTTCTTGTAGCTTCAGGAAATTCTCATTTAACTTCGGCATCCTTCAATCCCTCCTTCAACATTTGATTTACTTTTCCAGGATCGGCCTTTCCTTTCATTTTACGCATCACCTGTCCCACCAGAAAGCCCAGCACCTTTTCTTTCCCGTTTCGATACTCTTCTACTGTCCCCGTATGCTCCAGCAGAACTTCTCTCACTGCTGTTTTCAGGACCCCGGAATCCAGTTCTATCAAAAGTCCTTGTTCTTTCATATACACTTCCGGCTCCACATCTTCTTTCAGGATCTGTGCAAAAACCTGTTTTGCATTTTTCTGACTAATCATTCCCTGTTCTACCGATTGGATCAAAGCCGCCAGATGAGCCGGAGTAACCTGCAGATTTTCAGGTTCCATTTTCCATTCTTTCATCAAACGCAGGCCTTCTCCCATAAGCCAGTTTGCAGCCTTTTTCGGTTCTTTGCAAAGATCTGCCGTCTGTTCAAAAAGTTCTGCCATCTGCCGGGACTGTGTCAACAGTCCGGCATCATATTCAGAAATTCCATATTGCTTTTGATAACGTTTTGCCCGCTCTTCCTGAAATTCAGGCTGCTCTCTTTTCAACGTTTCTATCCATGCATCAGAAATCACTACCGGCTGCAGATCCGGATCCGGAAAATATCGATAATCTTTTGCATCCTCCTTAGAGCGCATTGCATAAGACGATTCTTTATTTTCATCCCAGCGTCGTGTCTCCTGCAAAATTGTTTTTCCAGCCTCCAGCAATTCGATCTGTCGTTCCCGCTCTCCTTCAATTGCATGCGTAATTGCTTTCAGAGAATTTAAGTTCTTCATCTCTGTACGGGTTCCCAAAGAAGTACTTCCCACTTCACGCACAGACAGATTTACATCCGCACGCATCGAGCCTTCCTCTAACTTGCAATCAGATACTCCCAGATACTGACAGAGCATCTTCAACTTTTCCAAATATGCAACCACTTCCTCTGCACTTCTCATATCCGGCTCTGATACAATTTCCACAAGCGGAACCCCGCTGCGGTTATAATCTACAAGGGAACAATCTTCCCAGTCATCATGGATCAGTTTGCCCGCATCCTCTTCCATGTGCATTTCATGAATTCGGATTTTCTTTTTTCCGGAAGTCGTCTCGATTTCCACCCAGCCGCCATAACAGATTGGTAGATACAACTGCGAAATCTGATAATTCTGAGGATTATCCGGATAAAAATAATTCTTCCGATCAAATCTACAATACTGATTTACTTTACAATTTGCAGCCAGACCAATCTTCAGTGCATATTCCACTACCTGTCGATTCAAAACCGGAAGTGCTCCCGGCATTCCTGTGCAAACCGGACAAATATGAGTATTCGGTGCACTGCCAAATTCGGTTGCGCATCCACAGAAAATTTTGGTAGCTGTTGACAACTCCACATGCACTTCCAGACCGATCACTGTCTCATATTGTTTTGCCATCCGTCTCGCCTCCTCGTAACTGCTCCACACCTGCCGCAACACCTAAAATATTCTTTTCCTGAAAATGATTTCCGATAATCTGCATTCCGATGGGCAGTCCTTTTCGATCGGTTCCGATAGGAAGGCTGATGGCCGGAAGTCCTGCCAAATTTACTGCCACTGTATAAATATCACTTAAATACATTTTCAGTGGGTCTGTAAGACTGGTTCCAAGTTTCGGAGCTGTTGTCGGCGCTGCCGGAGCCAGTATACAGTCATACTGTTGAAACGCCCGTTCAAATTCCTGACAGATCAGCGCTTTTGCTTTCAGTGCTTTTAGATAGTAGGCATCATAATATCCCGCACTCAATACAAATGAGCCCAATAAAATCCGATGTTTCACTTCTTCCCCAAAGCCTTCCTGACGGCTCTTTTTATACATTTCATGGAGGTCTTCCGCGTTCTCACTTCGATGCCCATATTTTACTCCATCAAACCGTTCCAGATTGGAACTGGCTTCTGCACAGGCAATCAAATAGTAGGATGGAACGACATAGTCTGTATATCCCAGAGAAAACAATTCTACATCACACCCTGCTGCGCTTAACTGTTTCACTGTCTCCTCGATTGCCTGTTTCACTTCACCTTCCATTCCCTCAGCCAGATATTCCCTTGGAACACCAATTTTTTTCCCTTTCAGATGCCGGAGCAATGATTCCCCCAAAGAATCTTCTTCCCACAGATCCAGCACCGGCTCTACCGGTTTCTGACTGCACGTACTGTCTTTCTCATCTTTCCCTGCCAGCACTTCATAACATGCCGCACAGTCCCGGACATTTCGTCCGATAGGTCCGATTTGATCCAAAGATGACGCATAGGCAATCAAGCCTGATCGGGACACCCTGCCATACGTTGGCTTTAGCCCTACCGTTCCGCAATATGCAGACGGCTGACGAATGGACCCTCCCGTATCTGATCCCAAAGCGAGAGGTGCTTCTCCTGCCGCCACAGCCGCACAGGAACCGCCTGAGGAGCCGCCCGGCACACAGTCTTCCCGATGAGGATTCCTTGTAATCCCAAAATAAGACGTCTCTGTCGTACTTCCCATGGCAAACTCATCCATATTGGTCTTCCCAAGTACAAGCATTCCGGCCTCTTTTAGCCGGATCACTGCCTCTGCATCATAAGGCGGAACAAACCGTTCCAGCATTTTAGATGCACAGGTGGTCCGGATTCCCTTCGTACAAATATTATCCTTTACAGCCACCGGTATTCCTGCAAGTGGACCTTGATAACGCCCGCTTGCGATTCCCCGCTCCACTTGCTGAACCTCCTGCATGAGCATTTCTTTCTCAATCGTCAGAAATGCATGCAGTCTTACATCTTTCTTTTCTATCTGCTCCAAATACCCTTCGACGACCTCTCTCACGCCAAGTTCCCGCTGCCGGATTTTTTCCGAAAGTTCCAGTGCCGAAAGTTTCATCCATTCTTTCATCCTTATCTTGTCCTCCTGCAATTACACCGTCTTAGGGACCAGATACTGTCCCTCTTTTTGTCGAGGTGCATTGGCCAGCAGTTCGTCCCTCATGTCTCCATTAGTAATCCGGTCTTCTCGAAATACGTTGACCTCCGGCAAAATATGCACCATCGGTTCCGTCTGCGCCGTATCCAGTTCCTTCAGTTTCTCTACATAGTGCAGCATTTTTTCCATTTCTTTCATGGCTTTTTCCCGTTCTTCATCCGACAATGCTAATTTTGCCAGGATTTCCACATTCTCCATCGTCTCTTTTTCTATTCTTTTGCCCATCTTCAATCCCCGTTTCTTTTTGATTCTATTTTTCCGACTATGGCTCCAACCTGCTCATATCTCTTGGGAACAGACAGGCTGCTCTTACATTTTCTTCCCCGGTCAACTGCATCGTCAGACGCTCCAAGCCGATCCCCAGTCCGCCATGAGGAGGCATCCCATATCGGAAGGTATCTAGATACTGCCCCATCCCTTCCTCTGTCATCCCTCGTTTTTTCATCTTATCCAGCAACATCTGCGGATCGTGAATCCTTTGTCCTCCGGTGGTAACTTCCATCCCTTTGTACAGCAAATCAAAACTCAACGTATATCTTTCATCTTCCGGGTCATCCATCGCATAAAAAGGTCTTTTCTTCGAAGGATAATGTGTAACAAAGACAAAATCTGACTGGTACTCTTCTTGAAAATATTTTCCAATCAATTCTTCCTCTTCCGGCTCCAAATCATACGGATTTCTGATTTTCCGCTTATATTTTTCTGCCGCAAGCTGCTTTGCTTCATCAAAACGGACATAAGGAATCTTAGATACATCCGGCAATGTCATTTTGCGAATTCCAAGCTCTGCTTTGTATTGTTTCTCCAGCAGGGCCATTGCATACTGCAAATAGCCGGTCTCCATCTGACAGATTTCCAAAAAGCTCTGAATATACCCCATCTCAAGATCCAAACTGGTATACTCATTCAAATGTCTTTTTGTATTGTGCTTTTCTGCACGAAATACAGGGCCCGTTTCAAATACCCGGTCAAACACTCCCACCATCATTTGCTTATATAACTGAGGACTTTGCTGTAATACTGCAGGAGAATGAAAATAACTAAGTTTAAACAGATTGGCTCCGCCTTCTGCGCTCCGGGCTCCAATCTTCGGTGTATGAATTTCTGTAAAACCTTGCTCATATAAATACTCGCGAAAAGCTCTTGCCAGTCCTTCCTGTATTCGAAACGGCGCACGTTCCCAAATATTTCTCAGGGAGAGCGAACGGCGCTCCAGTTTTGCCTCAAGAGACGTATTCAATTTCCATTTATCAACCGGCAGCGGAAGTGGTCCTGAAACATGGGAAAGATGTGTCACCTGAATCAGATGCAGTTCTTTTCCATGAGGCGCTCTCTCCTCATTCCGGACAATACCGCTGACACGAACGGTATCTCCCTCCCGAATTTCAGAAAGTGCCTTTTGGGTAACTCCTTCTTCCCAGACTGTCTGCAAAAGACCTTCTCGCCTTCTTAATATTACAAATCCGATTTCTCCCATATTCCTTACACTGTGAACCGCACCCACAATCGTCAGTTCTACGCCTGCCTCCGCTGCCAGAAAATCTGCCAGCCTGGTTTCTGTGTTCAGTTGTATTCCTTCTACGTATTGCATTTCTATCTCCTGCCTTTCTAACGTTTACCCCTCTTCAAATAGTAAGGTCAATATCATCTGCGCGGTTTCTACCATATTAGTTCCGTTGTCCATACTTGTTTTCTGTATATATCTGTAAGCATCCTGCTCTGACAGATGATTCCTCTCCATCAGAAGCATCTTGGCATTGCGGATATAATTTTCTTCCCGTTCTGTACGTTTTAAAACCGGACGTTTCTTCTTTTTACTCCGTGTCCAGCTTCGAAACACCATTTCCACTGTATTCACCAGATCATATACTTTAATGGGAGTGGTCAACGCCAGAACTCCTGCTTCGGTTCCGGTGACCGTACTCGGTGAACCCAGCAGTACCAGTTCAAACTGCTCTGGCAGACATTCTGCCAATTCCCTGTAATACATATCCGGAAGGCGATAACTGCAAATCACAATCCCCCGACTGTGACAGTTGACTTCCTGTAATACAGCCGTTCCCAGAGTGTGCACAAATACACCTGAAAATCCATGCTGATTCAGGATTTTCCGGATCTTCTTTGCATCCTCCAATTTCGGCAGTGCCACAACAATCACACTCATTTTTGCCCTCCGTTTTTTCTATCTCACAATTGTCTATGATATTTTCCTCTAAATCCGATACAAATACCGACTCAATTCCCACTCTGAAACCTGCTCCAGATAACTTTTCCATTCTTTTCTCTTTACTTTCTGGAATACGTCCGCATACTCAGCTCCCAAAGTTTCTTCCACAAGGGTATCCTGCGCCATTGCTTTCAAGGCTTCTCCCAGATTTTCCGGCAATGAAGCAATTCCTTTTTCCAACTTTTCCTCACAGGTCAGCCGACGAATGTCTTCTGTCAGTTCAGGCGGCGCCTGCAGCTGATGCCGAATTCCATATAAGCCTGCTTTCAGGCAAAGCGCAAACACAAGATATGGATTGGCTGTAGAATCCGGACTCCGAAGTTCCAGACTCAGACCTTCACCAAGACGTTTCCGGATATGAATCAATGCTGTCCGCTGTTTTGTTGTCCAGGTGATTTCTGACGGTGCTTCAAACCCCGGGACCAGACGTTTATAAGAATTCACGATTGGATTAAACACTGCCGTCATCCCAGCAATATGTTCCAGAATTCCCGCCAGAAAGGCTTCTCCCTCCCGGCTCAGATTGCCATTTTCGTCTCCGAGCACATTCTTCCCCTCTTTTATCAAACGCATATTCAAATGCATTCCAGAACCATTCATTTCCACTCTTGGTTTCGGCATAAATGTCGCATGCAATCCATATCTTTTTGCAATCGTACGGACTGCCATCTTAAATGTCATCACTTTATCCGCCGTTTCCATTGCTGTTTCAAAAGGAAAATCAATCTCGTGCTGTGCGGGAGCAATTTCATGGTGAGATGATGTAATCTCATATCCCATCTCTTCCATCGTCAATACCACATCACGCCGTGTATTTTCTCCCAGATCAACCGGAGATGTATCCAGATAGCCTGCCTGCTCATGTGTTACTGTTGTAGGATTCCCATTATCATCTGTATGAAACAGGAAAAATTCGCACTCTGGATTCACCTGAAGTGTGTACCCCAGACCTTCCGCTTCCTCTACAGCCCTTTTCAATATATACCGCGGGCTTAACATCGTTTCTGTTCCATCCTCTGAATAGACATCACAGATAAACCGTGCAACCTTTCCCTGCTGCGGCCGCCAGGGCAGTATCGTAAATGTCGATAAATCGGGTTTTAGATAAAATTCCCCATCCATCTTTGGATCAAATCCATTCAAGGCTGCCATCTCTACTGTACAGCGATTCTCCATCACCTTCATAAGCTGACTTGACGGTACCGCTATATTTTTTAACACACCGAACATATCCGTAAACTGCAGACGGATAAATTCTACATCTTCCTCATCAACTATCTGTAAAATTTCTGATTTACTATAATTTTCCATATCCGCTCTCCTTATCTGCCACTTTTCAAACGGCGATTTCACACTTTAATGTAACACAGTGTTTTTCATAGAAAAAAGGACACCTTTATCCAGAGTATCCCTCTGAACAAAGACGCCCTTGCCTTTTTATGCTCCAAATTATAGCAATCTGATTCTTCCTTGTCAAGCATTTTTTACTGCATTTGTTTACTGCTGCACTCCACTGCTTTTGCCTCAATTCGTATATCCCATCAGTGATTCATCCACTGCTTTTGCCACTTGACAGCCTTCCTGTATTGCCCATACAACCAGCGACTGTCCTCGATGCATATCTCCTGCCGTAAACACCCCCGGTGCACTGGTCTCATAACCGCCTTTTACAGATGCTACATTTGTACGCGGTGTCCGTTCTACCTGAAAAGCATCTGTTACATAACGCTCACTCCCCAAAAAGCCTGCTGCAATCAGAACCAGCTCCACATCTATCGTCTGTTCACTTCCTTCGATTGGAATCATTCGAAGTGCCCCTGTTTTCTCATCACGCACCTGCTTCAACTGTATAAGAACCGCCTTTTTAACATTTCCCTTTTTATCTTTTTTGAATTCTTTTACCGTTGTCTGATACATACGGGGATCTTTTCCAAATACTGCAATCGCCTCTTCCTGCCCATAATCCGTCTTCAGTACTCTGGGCCATTGTGGCCATGGATTCGAAACAGCCCGCTCTTTCGGCGGCTCCGGCATCATTTCTAACTGCGTGACCGACTTTGCGCCCAGACGAATGGCAGTTCCAACGCAGTCATTTCCTGTATCGCCTCCGCCGATAACCAGTACATGCTTTCCTTTTGCCGGAATATAAGTTTGATCTTTTAACTCTGAATCCAGCAGACTCTTGGTCACCGAAGTCAAAAATTCCACAGCAAAATAAATGTTTCCGCACTCCCGTCCCGGTACATTGATATCTCTGGGATTGGATGCCCCACACGCAAGGATTACACGATCATATTCCTTTTTCAATTCCTTCGCAGAAAGATCTTTTCCCACATCGACCCCTGTCTCAAAATGGATTCCCTCTTCTTCCATCAATGCAATTCGCCGGTCTAAAACCGCTTTATCCAGCTTCATATTCGGAATTCCATAACGGAGCAGTCCACCGATTCGATCCCTTCTCTCAAACACTGTCACCTCATGGCCCCGATGGTTTAATTTCTGTGCTGCCGCCATCCCTGCCGGTCCGCTTCCGACAATCGCCACCTTTTTTCCGGTGCGCACCTTCGGTGGTTCCGGTTTTACCCAGCCATGTGCAAAAGCATATTCAATAATTGCATGTTCATTTTCTTTGGTTGCCACAGCTTCTCCATCCAGATTGCAGGTACACGCCGCCTCGCAAAGCGCCGGACAAACCCTGCTTGTAAATTCTGGAAAACAATGGGTTTTACTCAATCGTTCGTATGCCTGTTTCCAATTGCCGGACCAGACCAGATCGTTGGTTTCCGGCACCAGATTATGCAGTGGGCAGCCGGATACCATTCCTGCAATCAACTCTCCATTCTGGCAAAACGGAACTCCGCAATCCATACAACGTCCGCCCTGCTTTTGCTGTTCCTCCACAGAAAGCGGTGTATGAAATTCCCGAAAATGTTTGATGCGCTCCAACGGAGTTTCTGCCTGTGCATATTTTCTTTCAAATTCTAAAAAACCGGTTGCTTTTCCCATCTGACTACACCTCTCTTTCTTTCATTTGAAAACTCTCATAAAAAGCTTCCATCTGCGCCTGTTCTGTACTCATTCCCTTTTCTTCCAGTTTCGCTGACAACGCAATCATCTTCTTATAATCATACGGAATAATCTTTTTAAACTTTGGAAGATACTCATCAAAATGTGTCAGCACTTCCTCCGCACGCGCCGAACCGGTCGTTTCCAGATGTTCCTGTATCATCTGTTTCAGCTCTTGAATATCATATTTATTTTCCACACGCTCAATCGAGATCATTGCCTTATTCAGATTCCGGTACAGATGGCTGTCCTCGTCCAGAACGTAAGCAATTCCTCCACTCATACCTGCCGCAAAATTTTTGCCTGTACGGCCAAGTACAACGACTCTTCCTCCGGTCATATACTCACAGCCATGTTCACCCACACCTTCTACGACAGCATAGGCTCCGGAGTTTCGAACTGCAAACCGTTCCCCTGCAATTCCATTGATAAACGCTTTTCCACTGGTTGCCCCGTAAAGTGCTACATTTCCGGCAATGATATTCTCTTCTGCACGATATCCACGATTCTTCGGCGGATAAACGACCAGTGTTCCTCCCGATAATCCTTTTCCAAAATAATCATTGGTGTCTCCACAAAGACACAGCGTCAGCCCACTCGGGATAAAGGCTCCAAAGCTCTGCCCGCCTGCACCTTCACACTGAACCGTAATGGTATCTTCCGGCAGTCCGTTTTTGTGGTTTCTCGTAATCTCAGCCCCAAGAATCGTTCCGAATGACCGGTCTGTATTGCTGACTTTCACCTTCAGTTCCGCCGGTTTTCCTGCTTTGACCGCTGTACCCAATTTCTTCAACAGCACCTTTTCATCCAGCGTCTTGTCCAATTGAAAATCATATCGTTTTTCCGGACGGAAGGTCACGCTTTCTTTACAGTCCACAAATGGATTGTATAGAATCCGACTCAGATCCATCTTCTGTGCCATCTTCGAAAATGCCTGTGTTTTTTGCTTGAGAAGACTGCTTTTTCCTACCATCTCATCCACCGTTCGTACTCCCAGTTTCGCCATGTATTCCCGCAATTCCTCAGCAATAAAGCGCATGAAATTCTCTACGTATTCCGGTTTTCCTTTGAATCGTTTGCGCAGCTCTGGATTCTGTGTTGCCACGCCTACCGGACAGGTATCCTGATTGCAGACCCGCATCATCACACATCCCATGGTTACAAGCGGAGCTGTGGCAAAGCCAAATTCCTCTGCTCCCAGTAAGGCGGCAATGGCTACATCCCGTCCACTCATCAGCTTGCCATCT
Organism: uncultured Lachnospiraceae bacterium; assembly: GCA_905203555.1. GTDB lineage: Bacteria > Bacillota > Clostridia > Lachnospirales > Lachnospiraceae > Schaedlerella. Next base: position 17,459 of record CAJKWK010000031.1, on the reverse strand, counting down.
GTCTCAATCCGGACACAGTTTCTCAGACCATTTTGAATCAACGTCTGGTGTGTTTCTGCCAGCCCCAGTTCCCAGGGAAGTCCTGCATTATGAATGGAACTTTCCGGAGCCGCTCCGGTTCCTCCGTCATATCCAGAGATCAGGATCGTCTGCGCCCCTGCCTTTGCAACGCCGGCCGCAACGGTTCCAACGCCGGCTTCCGATACCAGTTTTACAGAAATCTGTGCATATTTATTTGCACTTTTCAAATCATAGATCAACTGAGCAAGATCTTCTATGGAATAAATATCATGGTGTGGCGGCGGTGAAATCAGACTGACTCCCGGTGTCGAATGCCTTGTCTTTGCAATCCATGGATATACTTTTTTTGCTGGAAGATGTCCGCCTTCTCCCGGTTTTGCTCCTTGCGCCATCTTAATTTGAATCTCCTGAGCGCTCACCAGATAACGGCTCGTCACCCCAAACCGTCCCGAAGCCACCTGTTTGATTGCAGAACAGCGGTCCGCTCCGGTACCTGCCGAATCCAGACGCTCTTCACTCTCGCCGCCTTCTCCGGTATTTGATTTTCCATGCAAATGATTCATCGCTAGCGCCAATGTCTCATGAGCCTCCTGCGAAATAGAACCATACGACATTGCCCCCGTCTTAAACCGCTTGACGATTTCTTCTACGCTCTCCACCTCATCTAATGGAAGAGGCTCCTCTGCATAGCAAAAATCCATCAGACTGCGTAAATATCCACTCTGTTCCTGATCTACTCTCTTTGTATACTCTTTGAATAAGGCATAATTTCCAGTCCAGGCCGCCTGCTGCAGCAAATGTATCGTCTGTGGATCATAGCGATGTTCTTCCCCGCCGCTTCTCCGTTTATGTTTTCCAAGACTATCCAACGTCAGATCTGTTTCCAATCCCAATGGATCGAAGGCTTTTGAATGCAGACTATCTACCTGACGGGAAATGTCTTCCATAGTAATCCCTCCGACCCGGCTGACCGTTCCTGCAAAATAACGGTCAATGACATCCGGAGCAATTCCAATCGCCTCAAAAATCTTAGCTCCCTGATAAGACTGGATCGTCGAAATCCCCATCTTAGATGCAATTTTTACGATTCCATGTAAGACGGCATTGTTATAGTCTTCCACTGCCGCATAATAATCCTTTTCCAGTAAATGTTCTTCGATTAGTTCTTTGATCGTATCCTGTGCCAGATAAGGATTTACCGCACAGGCACCATATCCCAGAAGTGTCGCAAAATGATGAACTTCTCTCGGCTCTCCGGACTCTAAGATCAATGCAATCGAAGTCTGTTTTTTCGTTGCCACCAAATGCTGATGTACTGCTGCCACAGCCAGCAAAGAAGGAATCGGCACATGATTTTCATCGACACCGCGATCCGACAGTACTACAATGTTTGCCCCATCTTTATATGCCTTATCCACTTCCACATATACACGTTCGATCGCGCGGGACAATTCTGTGCTTTTATAATAGGTAATCGGAACAACTGCCACTTGAAAACCTTCTTTTTTCATATGTTTGATCTTCAGCATATCCGTGTTGGTCAAGATAGGATTGTTGATCTTCAACACCTGACAGTTTTCTTCACATTCCTCCAGCAGATTGCCCTTTTTTCCGGCATACACGGTTGTGCTCGTAACGATTTCTTCCCGGATTGCATCAATCGGCGGATTAGTCACCTGTGCAAACAACTGTTTAAAATAATCGAACAATGGATGTGGCTTTTCTGAAAGTACTGCCAGAGGTGTATCCACTCCCATTGCCGCAATTGATTCTCCTCCATTCAATGCCATACTGCGAATTGAATTTTTATATTCTTCATACGTATAACCAAAGGCTTTTTGCAGCTGCTTTCTCTCCGTTTCTGTATATTCCTGCACGCGAATGTTCGGAATTTTCAAATCTTTCAATTCGACCAGATGACTGTCCAGCCATTCTCCGTAAGGCTGTTTCGTTGTATAAATCGCTTTCAGCTCTTCATCCTGCAGAATTTTTCCTTCCACCGTATCAATCAAAAGCATCTTTCCCGGATGAAGTCTTTCTTTTAACACAATCTCTTCTTCCGGAACAGCCAGAACCCCCACCTCCGAAGATAAGATCACATCTCCATTCTTCATCACATAATACCTGGACGGACGCAATCCGTTACGGTCGAGTACCGCTCCTGCCTTATCTCCATCTGAAAATACTATGGCCGCAGGTCCATCCCATGGTTCCATCATCGTCGCATAATATTGATAAAAATCCCGTTCATCCTGTGATAATGTCTGGTTATTGCTCCAAGGCTCCGGAATGGTGATCATCACTGCCAGCGGAAGTTCCATGCCGCTCATCACCAGAAATTCCAGCGTATTGTCCAGCATTGCCGAATCCGATCCTCTGGTGTCTACAACCGGAAGTACTTTGTGCAATTCCCCTTTCAAATGACCGGATTCCATCGTTTCTTCCCTTGCCAGCATTTTATCTGCATTTCCGCGAATAGTATTGATTTCCCCATTATGAACAATCAAACGATTCGGATGCGCTCTCTCCCAACTCGGATTGGTATTGGTACTAAATCTGGAATGCACCATCGCAATGGCAGATTCATACGCAGTGTCCTGCAGATCTAAAAAGAAGGTACGCAGCTGTCCCACCAGAAACATCCCTTTGTAAACAATGGTTCTGCTAGACATCGACACTACATATGTATTTTCATTGCTCTGCTCAAAGACTCTTCTCGCAATATATAGCTTGCGATCAAATTCCAGTCCTTTTTCCACCTGTTTTGGTCGTTTTATAAACGCCTGCATAATGTAGGGCATCTTCTCTTTTGCCTTTTGCCCCAATACCTCGGGGCAGATTGGAACCTGACGAAATCCCAGAAGTTCCATCCCTTCCTTTTCCACAATGATCTCAAACATCTTCTTTGCCTGATTCCGTTTCAATTCCTCTTGCGGAAAAAACAACTGGGCAATTCCATAATCTCGTTCTTCTCCAAGGTCAATCCCCAGTTCACTGCACACTTTTGAAAAGAACGTATGTGAAATCTGCAGCAAGATTCCAACTCCATCACCGGTTTTTCCCTCTGCATCCTTTCCGGCTCTGTGTTCCAGGTTCTCTACGATCTTCAGTGCATTCTCCACTGTACTGTGACTCTTTACACCATTTCGGTTAATGATTGCACCGATTCCACAATTATCATGTTCCAATTGTGGACAATACAGTCCTCCATCTTTTCTATCTGCTCTCATCCATCTGTCTCCTTTCTCTATCCTCTACCGCTGCCTGAACCAGCCCCCGAAACAACGGATGTGCCCGGTTAGGTCTGGACTTCAATTCCGGATGTCCCTGGGTTGCAAGAAAATACGGATGTTCCGGCAGTTCCAGCATTTCTACAATTCTTCCATCCGGAGACAAGCCGGAAAATACCATTCCTTTTTGTTCCAGAAGTTCCCGATATAAATTATTCACCTCATAGCGATGCCGATGGCGTTCACTGATTTCTTTTGTCCCATACAGCATTTCGGCTTTCGAACCTTCTCTTAACACACAGGGGTAAGCTCCCAGCCGAAGAGTGCCTCCGAGATTTTCCACCCCATCCTGTTCCGGCAGCAGTGCAATGACCGGATACGGTGTTTGTTCATCCAGCTCCACACTGTTTGCCCCTTCCATACCAGCCACATGCCGGGCAAATTCTACAATTGCCATCTGCATCCCCAGACAGATGCCGAGAAATGGAATCTGTTCTTCCCTGGCATATCGGATAGCCTCAATCTTTCCTTCTGTTCCACGTGTCCCGAATCCACCTGGGACGAGAATTCCATTTACACCAGACAACAACTGCCTGACATGGACTTTATCCACATCCTCCGAATCTACCCACCGGAGACGGACATTTGCGGCAGCCGCAATTCCCCCATGCTTCAATGCTTCTACAACACTTAAATAGGCATCATGCAGCTGTATGTATTTTCCTACAATTGCAATCGTCACTTCATGCTTTGGATTTTTCAAGGCCTGCACCATCTGCTGCCACTCTGTCAGATTGGGCTCCCGGTTTTCCAAATGAAGTGTCTCACATACAACCTGTGCCAAATGTTCTTTTTCCATAGCCAGAGGCGCTTCGTACAAATATTCTACATCCAGATTCTGCAGCACATGATTCTTTGGGACATTGCAAAAAAGAGCAATCTTTTCTTTCACTTCTTCGGATAAGGGGTGTTCACTTCTGCAAACGATCAGATCCGGCCACAGCCCCATTCCCTGCAGTTCTTTTACACTTTGCTGGGTTGGTTTGCTCTTCAATTCACCGGATGCTTTCAGATATGGAATCAGCGTCACATGAATCAGTATTGCATTCTCATGTCCCACTTCATGCTGAAACTGTCGTATTGCCTCTAAAAAGGGTTGACTCTCAATATCCCCTACCGTTCCTCCAACTTCGATAATTGCAATCCGGTCTTCCCCTGTTTCTGTTCCCCGGTAAAATCGACTTTTGATTTCATTTGTAATATGAGGAATAACCTGTACGGTTCCTCCGCCATAGTCCCCTCGTCTTTCCTTATGCAGTACAGACCAATACACTTTTCCGGTAGTTACATTGGAATTTTTATCCAGAGACTCATCGATAAATCGTTCGTAATGTCCCAGATCCAGATCTGTTTCTGTTCCATCATCGGTTACAAACACCTCTCCATGCTGAATGGGGTTCATTGTACCGGGATCTACATTGATATATGGATCGAATTTCTGCATCGTCACCTGATATCCTCTGGCTTTCAAAAGACGTCCCAGCGATGCTGCGGTGATCCCTTTTCCCAGACCGGAGACAACACCGCCTGTTACAAACACATATTTCACTGCCATCTCTTCTCCTCCATTTCGTTCTCATTTCTATTCCAGACCGGCAATATCGATCAAAGACAGTTGTTTCGGATTGGTATGTTCCAAACTGGATACCAGTGCCTTTGCGGTATCAATTGCAGTCAGCACATTCACTCCGGTTTCAATCGCATATCTGCGAATGAGGAATCCATCGTGACAATGTTCGGCCCCCTGATGCGGTGTATCAATGACCAGATCGATTTCATGCTCCAGAATCAAATCCAGAATATTCGGTGATTCTTCTTCTGCCTTCCGTACTTCTGTCACTTCTACCCCCGCGTTTTTCAAAGCCTCCGCCGTTCCTTTGGTAGCATAGATCTGATATCCGATCGTTCGAAACCGCTTTCCGATTTCTACTGCCTCCTTTTTATCTGCTTCTCTCACAGATAAAATCATTTTCTTATACTTCGGCAAGCGAATCCCTGCCCCCAGAAATGCTTTATAAAGCGCCTCTTCAAATGATTTTGAAATTCCAAGGCATTCTCCTGTGGATTTCATTTCCGGTCCCAGACTGATCTCTGCTCCACGTATCTTTTCAAACGAAAAGACAGGCATCTTCACCGCATAATATTTACTTTCAGGCTGCAGTCCCGGTGTATATCCCATTTCTTTTAATTTGGTCCCTGCAATCACCTTTGTGGCAAGGGAAACGATCGGGATTCCCGTCACTTTACTGATATACGGAACGGTACGGCTGGAACGCGGATTTACCTCAATGACATAAACCTCATCCTGACAAACAATGAACTGAATATTAATCAATCCGATCACATGAAGTGCCCTGGCCAGCCGCTGTGTATATTCTTCAATGGTTCTCTTAATCTGTGCAGAAATACTTCGTGCAGGATACACCGAAACACTATCACCGGAATGAATGCCCGCCCGCTCGATATGCTCCATAATTCCCGGAATCAAAATCGACTCACCGTCACATACGGCATCCACTTCCACCTCTTTCCCCTGTAAATATTTATCTACAAGAATCGGATGTTCCTGCGCAATCCGGTTGATCACTCCAATATATTGCTCAATGTCCTTCTCATTAATTGCAATCTGCATTCCCTGTCCGCCCAGTACATACGACGGTCTTACAAGCACCGGATACCCAAGACGTTCTGCCGCCTTTTTTGCCTCTTTTGCCGTAAATACAGTGGCTCCGTTTGGTCTTGGAATATTACACTCTTCCAAGATCTGATCAAACCGCTTTCTGTCTTCTGCTGCATCTACATCCTCCGCAGAAGTTCCCAGAATCGGAACTCCCATTTTCATCAGCGCCTCTGTCAGCTTGATGGCAGTCTGTCCGCCAAACTGTACCACTGCCCCATCCGGTTTTTCCAGTTCCACAATGCCTTCCACATCTTCTGCAGTCAACGGCTCAAAATACAGTTTATCGGCAATATCAAAATCCGTACTGACGGTTTCCGGATTGTTATTGATAATGATTGTCTCATATCCTTCCTTTGCAAATGCCCAGGTACAGTGAACAGAACAAAAATCAAATTCGATTCCCTGACCGATTCGGATCGGACCGGAGCCCAGCACCAGTACCTTCTTTTTTCCTGCCGTCCGCTGCGCCTCATTTTTGCATCCATACACAGAGTAATAGTACGGTGTTTCTGCCGCAAATTCTGCCGCACACGTATCCACCATCTGATAAGCCGGAAGAATTTTCCACTGATGACGAAGCCTGCGGACTTCCCGCTCGGACCTCCGATTTAAGTCTGCAATCACACAATCCGGAAATTCCATCCGCTTAGCTTCCCGCAGCAAATCTGCATCCAGAGGCTCATACATCAGCTTTTTCTCCATTTCTACAATGTGTGCGATCTTATCAATAAACCATTCATCTATCTTTGTGATTTCATGAATTTCTTCATAGGACACTCCTCGCCGAAGGGCTTCTGCAATCTTCCATATCCGTCTGTCATCTACAATTTTTAAAGCCTTCATCAATTCCTCGTAAGAATACTTAAAATAATCATAAGAACGCAGACTTACTACATGTTGTTCCAGAGAACGAATGGCCTTCATCAATGCCCCTTCAAAATTATCGCAAATACTCATCACCTCACCGGTAGCTTTCATCTGCGTTGTAAGTGTATGTTTTGCACTCAAAAACTTATCAAACGGAAGACGCGGGATTTTCACCACGCAGTAATCCAGCATTGGTTCAAAAGCGGCACAGGTCTTTTGGGTCACTGCATTTTGAATTTCATCCAGCGTATATCCCAATGCGATTTTCGCAGCTACTTTGGCAATGGGATATCCGGTTGCTTTCGATGCCAGCGCCGAAGATCTGCTCACTCTCGGATTCACCTCGATCACGCAATATTCAAATGTCTCCGGATGCAGCGCATACTGCACATTGCAGCCTCCTGTAATCTGCAGTTCGCGGATGATCTTCAATACAGAGGTCCGTAACATCTGGTACTCTTTTTCCCCCAGGGTCTGAGAAGGGGCAACAACAATGCTATCGCCGGTATGTACCCCCACCGGATCTATATTTTCCATGTTACAGACTGTAATACAGGTGCCATTCCCATCCCGCATCACTTCATATTCTATTTCTTTCCATCCGGCAATACACCGCTCTACCAATACTTGACCTACTCGGGATAAACGAAGTCCATTTTCCAGGATTTCTTCCAGTTCTTCTGTATTATGTGCGATTCCGCCTCCGCTTCCACCCAGCGTATAGGCCGGACGGAGTACCACAGGATATCCGATTTTTTCTGCAAAACGTCTTCCTTCTTCTATGGTTTCTACGACAAGAGATGCCGCACATGGCTCTCCGATCTTTTCCATTGTTTTCTTAAATTCCAGTCGATCCTCTGCTTTTTTGATCGTCTTTGCTGTCGTTCCGATCAGCTGTACATGATGTGCCTGCAAAAATCCGGTTTCTTCCAGTTCCATTGCCAGATTCAGAGCAGCCTGCCCTCCCAGCGTAGGAAGTATGCTGTCCGGTTTCTCCTTTTCAATCAACTGCTCTACCACTTCTACAGTCAATGGTTCAATGTAAACATGATCTGCAATCTCTTTATCCGTCATGATCGTAGCCGGATTGGAATTCAGAAGAACCACCTCTATTCCCTCTTCTTTTAAAGAACGACATGCCTGGGTTCCTGCATAATCGAATTCAGCCGCCTGTCCAATTACAATGGGACCGGATCCAATGACTAATACTTTCTTGATTGTTTGATTTTTCGGCATCACTGTACTCCTTTCATCATTTCCAAAAATCGATCAAATAAAAAATTCAAATCCTGTGGTCCGGGACTTGCCTCCGGATGGAACTGTACGCTATACACCGGTTTCTCCCTGTATTTCAATCCTTCATTTGTTCCATCATTTCCATTAACAAATGATTCGCATGCAATCTTTTTATCCACACTTTTTCCATCCACTGCATATCCATGATTTTGGGAGGAAATATAAACCTTTCCTGTCTCCAGATCTTTCACCGGATGGTTTCCTCCTCGGTGTCCATACTTTAATTTATAGGTTTTGGCTCCTGTCGCAAGCGCCATCAGCTGATGCCCCAGACAGATTGCAAATATTGGAATCCCACTTTCATACAGTTTCTTAACTTCTTGGATCACCGTTCCACAATCTGCCGGATTTCCGGGGCCATTGGACAACAGTATTCCATCTGGTTTTCCTGTCAAAATTTCCTCTGCCCTGGTATGCGCCGGATAAATGGTTACTCTACAGCCCCTTTTCCCAAGCGATGCTGCGATACTCTTCTTTTCTCCCAGATCCAAAAGCGCAACCCGATATGGTTTCTCCGTCTGACCGAAATCTGCCTCTGCTGTTTCTGCCTCGATCACGTACGTTTCTTTGCAGCTTACTTCCTCCACAACATTTCCCAGCCTGTGCCTTCTTAACTTTGGCAGAATGTCCTCCAGGTTCTCCACCGGTTTCACAGTCAGCATTCCGTTCATCGTTCCCTTTTCCCGCAGCAGTTTTGTCAATGCTCTCGTATCAACACCTTCGATTCCGGTCACACCTTGCTTTTCCAAAAAATTCTGCAGCTGCCCCTGACTTCGAAAATTACTGTCCAGACGAGATATTTCTTTTACAATAAATCCTTTTGACCACGCCTTTACAGATTCCATATCCGGTGTCACTCCATAATTTCCAATTAAAGGATAGGTCATCACAACCGCCTGTCCCGCATAGGACGGATCTGTCAGCACTTCCAGATAGCCGGTCATAGATGTATTAAAAACAATTTCACAGACGACATCCTCTGCTGCACCGACGCTTTTTCCTGTAAATACTGTTCCATCTTCTAAAATCAAATACGCTTTCATATCACCCAATATCCTTTCTTCCTGCTGCTCATATAATCCTTATAAAATAAATCGTTTGAATCACATCGCAAAAGGGGTCAGAAATCCCATACATGAGATTCCTGACCCCTTTGTCAGTTTCGCTTTCTTCTATTTATTTTTTCAATGGTCTTATTATGAAACCTGTCTTTTTATTTGTCAATTGTTTTTTTATTTTTCCAAAAATTTTCAAAAAGAGGATTGACAACTCGATTTTTTGGAGTATACTACTGCTCATAAAGCAAAGGCGCTTTGGATTCTTGATCCAAGGCGCTTTTTTTGTTGCCATGCATGCGATATGTGAGCTTTAAAAACTGAAAGGAGATTATGACCATGACCCATAAAACAGAGATTCCTACATTATATGGAAGTATGATATTTAGTGACAAGGTGATGCGCAGCAAGCTGCCAAAGGACATGTACAAAGCACTTCGCAAAACCATTGATAACAATACGCATCTGGAACTGGATGTTGCCAACTCGGTCGCTGTTGCCATGAAAGAATGGGCGGTTGAGAACGGTGCTACCCATTACACACACTGGTTTCAGCCAATGACCGGATTTACTGCTGAAAAGCACGATAGTTTCATTGCTCCTGCCGGTGAGGGAGAAGTCATTATGGATTTTTCCGGAAAAGAACTGGTAAAAGGCGAACCGGATGCATCCAGTTTCCCATCCGGAGGACTTCGGGCTACCTTTGAAGCCCGCGGTTATACAGCCTGGGATCCTACCTCTCCTGCTTTTATTAAGGATGGAACATTATATATCCCAACCGCTTTCTGTTCCTATAGCGGGGAAGCGCTGGATAAAAAAACACCTCTGCTGCGTTCTATGGAAGCGCTGAATCAAGAATCCGTAAAGATTCTCAAGCTGTTGGGAAATGACTCCGTCACACGTGTAACAGCTACCATCGGACCTGAACAGGAATATTTCCTTGTGGATAAAGAGTTCTATAAAAAAAGAAAGGATTTGATTTTCTGTGGACGGACGCTTTTTGGTGCACCCGCTCCAAAAGGACAGGAAATGGAAGATCATTACTTCGGAGCATTAAAACCGAGAGTTTCTGCCTATATGCATGATCTGGATGTAGAGCTGTGGAAACTGGGAATTCCGGCAAAGACGAAACATAATGAAGTAGCTCCTGCACAGCATGAACTTGCTCCTGTTTTTGATACTGCAAATGTCGCTGTCGATCACAATCAGCTGACGATGGAAATTATGAAAAAGGTTGCAGAAAAACATGGTCTTGTATGTCTTCTCCATGAGAAACCGTTCGAGGGAATCAATGGAAGCGGCAAACATAATAACTGGTCTCTGATCACCAACGAAGGAGTCAATCTGCTGAATCCAGGCCGCACACCTGCACAGAACATTCAATTTCTTGTATTTCTAATGGCGGTTATCAAAGCAGTGGATGAATATGCGGATCTGATGAGAATTTCAGCGGCAAGTGCCGGAAATGATCATCGTCTCGGCGGCAATGAAGCTCCTCCGGCGATCGTGTCGATCTTCCTCGGGGATGAATTGACTGCGGTTCTGGAATCCATTGAAAACGATACATATTTTGGAAAATCCGAAAAAGTCCAGCTTGAAACAGGTGCGCATGTACTGCCCCATTTTATCAAAGATACGACTGATCGGAACCGTACGTCTCCGTTCGCCTTTACCGGAAATAAATTTGAATTCCGTATGCTTGGTTCTTCTGCATCCGTTGCAACTCCAAATATCATACTGAACACCGCTGTTGCAGAAGCGCTTTCACAATTCTACAAAGAACTGGAAGGAACAAAGCCAGAAGATATGGAACAAGCCGTATATGAACTTATTAAGCGTGCGATCCGCAAACATAAAAAAATTATCTTTAACGGCAACGGTTATTCGGATGCATGGGTCGAGGAAGCCAAAGCCCGCGGATTGTACAATCTGGTCTCTACACCGGATTGTCTGCCGGAGTTTATTTCTGATAAGAATGTAAAATTATTTACCACACACCACATTTTTACAAGAGAAGAAATCTTCTCCCGCTACGAAATTCTGTTGGAAAACTATACAAAGACAATCTGCATTGAAGCACGTACCTTGAGTGAAATGCTGACAAAAGATTTTCTTCCGGCTGTCAGTCAGTATGCCGGAGAGGTCGCACAACAGGCTGTTTCCCAAAAAACGTTTCTGCCTTCACTCAGCGTTGTTTCTGAAGAAGAGCTGGTGCAGACATTGACTGCATCCTACAATACCATTACAGCCGGTATCACTATGCTGCAAGCATTACTTGAAAAATCAGATACCATTGATTCACCACTGCAGGCAGCACAGTTCTGCCATACTGAGATTTTAGCTGAAATGGAAAAACTGCGTACCGCAGCCAATACAGCAGAATCTTTGATTCCAGATTCCCTTCTGGAATATCCGACATATGACAAACTACTTTTTGCATTATAAAACATAGGAAGAAATAAATGATGAAAACTTACGAAGATCAAACAGAACGTATCAAAGAAGCCTGCGGAGTTTTTGGCATATTCAATCCCAACGGCGAAAACGCAGCCGATTCCATTTACTACGGACTTTCCTCTCTCCAACATCGTGGTCAGGAATCCTGCGGAATCGCAGTCTTTGATACATGCGGTCCCAAAGGCAATATGAATGTACATCGAGGACTCGGTCTGGTCCACGAGGTATTTTCCGAACCTGTGTTACAACATTTAAAAGGAAACCTCGGAATCGGTCATGTTCGCTACTCCACAACCGGAGAAACGACACTGCAGAACGCCCAGCCACTTGTTTTAAACTACATCAAAGGAACGCTGGCACTTGCACATAATGGAAATCTTATAAATACGGATGAACTTCGTGAAGAACTTGCACAAACCGGAGCTATTTTTCAAACTACAACCGACTCCGAACTGATTGCCTACGAGATTGCCCGGGCCAGAGTCCACACTGACAACGTGGAAGAGGCAATCTTAAAAACAGCATCCCGCCTGCGCGGTGCTTATGGTTTAGTTATTGCAAGTCCCAGAAAACTGATTGGGGTACGCGATCCGCTTGGATTAAAACCCCTTTGTCTAGGGAAACGAAACAATTCCTATGTAATTGCTTCCGAGAGCTGTGCACTCAGTGCGATTGGAGCTCAATTTGTCAGAGATATCCTTCCCGGAGAGATTCTTACCATCTCCCGTGAGGGAATCACTTCCAATCTACAATTGTGTCAGAATAAACAGGCACATTGTATTTTTGAATATATTTATTTTGCAAGACTGGACAGCCAGTTGGATGGCATATCAGTCTACGAGTCCAGACTTCGTGCGGGAGAAGCACTTGCCAGATCCTATCCGGCAGATGCCGATCTGGTTACCGGTGTCCCGGATTCCGGAATTACCGCAGCGCAGGGATATGCAAATGCCTCTGGAATCCCGTTTGGCCTTGCTTTTTATAAAAACAGCTACATTGGCAGAACCTTTATCAAACCCACTCAAAAGGAGCGGGAATCCGGTGTCCGACTAAAACTCAGTGTTTTAAAAGATGCCGTAAAAGGAAAACGGATTGTTCTGGTAGATGATTCCATTGTACGCGGCACCACCATTGCCAATCTGATCCGCCTGCTGAAACAGGCCGGAGCACGCAGTGTCCATGTAAGAATCAGTTCCCCGCCGTTTCTGTACCCCTGTTATTTCGGAACCGATGTTCCGTCCAACAAACAGCTGCTGGCCTCTTCCCATTCTGTGGAAGAAATCCGCCAGATCATTGGTGCAGATTCACTGGGCTATCTCAAAGTAGAAGATCTGTCCGGGCTTGTAAACAAACTGCCCTTATGTCAGGCTTGCTTTGATCAGAATTATCCGATCAATGTAACACTGTAATCTCCCATAAACAACATTTTATCCATTTATTAAGTGAGGAGGAAATCGTATGGATTATTCAGGAATTAACACAGCATGGGTTCTGCTCGGTGCTGCTCTCGTATTCTTTATGCAGGCTGGATTTGCAATGGTGGAAACTGGTTTTACACGTGCAAAAAATGCCGGAAATATTATCATGAAAAACTTAATGGATTTTGCAATCGGAACTCCATTATTCTGGTTTACCGGTTTTGGAATCATGTTTGGAGGTTCTTCTTTATATTTTGGCGGAATTGATTTCTTTGTTCAGGGGGATTATTCTTCTATTCTCCCGGCAGGTGTTCCACTCCCGGCATTTTTAATCTTCCAGACAGTCTTTTGTGCAACTGCGGCAACCATTGTATCCGGTGCTATGGCAGAACGTACGAAGTTTATTTCTTACTGTATTTACAGTGCAGTCATCAGCGCCATTGTATATCCGATTTCCGGACACTGGATCTGGGGCGGTGGCTGGCTTGCACAGCTCGGTTTTCATGATTTTGCCGGTTCTTGCGCAGTACATATGTGTGGTGGTATTTCTGCTCTGATTGGAGCTAAGATTCTCGGACCTCGTATCGGAAAATACACAAAGGACGGCAAACCGCGTGCAATCTTAGGACACAGTCTTACACTTGGTGCACTCGGCGTCTTCATTCTCTGGTTCTGCTGGTTCGGTTTTAATGGCTGTTCCACTGTTTCCATGGAAGGTAATGCAATCTACTCCGCAGGAAATATCTTTGTAACTACAAACCTTGCAGCAGCTACTTCAACAGTTGCAGTTATGATCATTACCTGGATCCGTTACAAAAAACCTGATATATCTATGACATTGAATGGTTCTCTCGCCGGTCTGGTTGCAATTACCGCAGGCTGTGATCAGGTAGATCCTTTTGGATCTTTCTTCATTGGATTAATTGCTGCTTTTGTTGTTGTTTTTGGAATTGAATTTATCGACAAGGTATGTAAAATCGATGACCCGGTAGGTGCTATTGGTGTACATGGATGCTGTGGAGCCGTCGGTACTCTGATGGTCGGCATCTTCTCTACGGATGGCGGACTCCTCTATGGTGGCGGCTGGAACTATCTTGGAATACAGGCTTTCGGCGTAATTGCAGTTGCCGTTTGGGTCTCCATAACGATGATCATCACATTCCAGCTTCTGAAACACACGATTGGTCTTCGCGCCAGCGTAGAAGAAGAAACAAAAGGTCTGGATGTCACAGAGCACAATCTGGCAAGCTCTTATGCCGATTTTATGCCAATGGTTCTGACCGGAAACGATACAAAATCCGAACCGGTCAGTGTTGAGCAGGCGGTTCCGGTTAAGGTATCAAAATCCGACATTACAACACCTTCTTCTCATAAAGATGCCTTGCTCACCAAAGTCGTAATCATCTTTAACCAGTCTCGTTTCATGGAACTCAAAGATGCGCTTTGTGCACTTGGAATTACCGGTATGACGATTACACAGGTTATGGGCTGTGGAACGCAAAAAGGACATGCAAATTATTATAGAGGAATTGAAATCGAAGAGGCTGCACTCCTTCCAAAATTAAAATTAGAAGTCGTTGTCAGCAAAGTTCCTGTTGACAGCGTAATCAAGGCAACTCGTAAGATTCTCTACACCGGAAAAATCGGAGATGGAAAGATTTTCATCTACCGTCTGGAAAATGTTGTAAAAGTCCGTACCGGTGAACAGGGCTATGATGCTCTGCAGGGTGAATAAGTCTTCTCTTTTCTAAAATAGATATCATAAAAATAATCCGGTAAGTGCATATTCCTGCATCTTACCGGATTATTTTATTCTTCTTTGAATCCTTCTCCTACAACTTCATTGGATTCCATAATTACAATAAAAGCCTTTTCATCCACTTCTTTGATCAACTTCTTAATAATATACATCTGCTTATTATTGCAGGCGCACATCACAATCTCTTTCTCATTTTTTGTATAACTTCCATGTCCATGGAGGATTGTTGCCCCTCTCTCGATATAGTGGTCGATCACATCCACCACCGCCTGTCCATTTTCCGTAATGATAAAGGTCATCTTTCCTGCATCAATACCATACATGATCTTATCGATTACATAGGTCAGAAGATAACTGATGATCAATCCATAGATTGTAGCATCAACATCTTTGAATACTAAGCCTCCTAATAAAACAATTGCACAATCTAGAATAAAGACAATTTTTCCAAGAGAAAGATGTGGTTTTTTCGTACGAATCGCCACCGAAACAAAATCCATTCCCGCTGTGGAAGAATTATTCATAAAGATTAGTGCATACCCAAGGCCTGATATAATTCCGGTACAGATTGCAGACAGCATCCGCTCCCCGGAATATACCGGAAACAGCGGTGCAATATAATCTGTTAACAGCGAAGAAATTAACAAAGAACGCATGGAGCGCAGAAAGAAATCTTTCCCCAATGTTTTATAACAGCCGAGTATAATCGGTATATTTAGCAACACGCTTCCAAGACCGATCGGCAGTCCAAACAGACGATAAAAAATCAACGCAATACCGGACACACCTGCCAATGGAAATCCTGAATTTGCCGCAAAGTTATATACCCCGATTCCAATTAAAATTCCTGCAAATATATCAATAAACAAATCGTATGCCAGTCGTTTCCAATTTACTTTCTTCATTCTCCGTCCTTCTTTCCTGCAGTACAACACTTGCTATTCTGAAATATGTTCTCTTCTCTTTACTCCCAAAAAGAGCATCTACAAATTATATATAGATATAATCCGCAAATGCTCTTTCCTTTATCCAGTTTATTGGATTTTTCATATATTGTCAATATATTTCGAGATTTTAGACTTGTTTTTCACATCCCTTTGACATATTATGCAACTGGCTTACAGCATTTCACTATTTCCACGCAAATTTTTATACTCTGCAACAGAACGGTCAAATCCTTTGATATGCTTGTAAAGCCACTCGATCACGTTTTTATTGACCTGCTCTACAAATGCTGCTGTCGGTCCTTCTTCCTCCTCCAGCATCTCATGCAGTTCTTCTACAACCTGAATCAGTTTCTTATGCTCTGCTTTATGCTCCTTGATTCCCGGATAGGCAATCTCTTCTTGAAGTTTCTCTTCTTCTCCAAAATGAAATTCCGTATAATCTGCTAAATATTCCAATGTCTTAACTGCAGTGATTTTATCCTTTCCCAATTCACAGCTCTCCAGAAGATTGTTAATCTTGCCAATCAATTCTTTATGCTGTGCATCAATCATCTCATTGCCTGTTACCAAAGAATCATCAAATTCTGCTCTCATTATCTCTTCCTCCTATTGACTTTCTGTTCAGCTCTATTTCTTATTCTACTCTATCCCGCATTATTTTACAACTGTTTACACTCTATTTTCTGAGCCACCTTTCTTAGTCTCTTTTCCATATTTAAACTGCATCATCATCTCATTTGTCAAGCTATCGTGAGAAGTCATCTCTGGAATTTCATCCCGCTCAAACCACTCTGCCAAAACCAGCTCCTCTCTATCCAAAGTAATATTGTCCTCTCCGTCCAGATCACAATAAAACCCGAGTAACAGTGTGTCTGTAAAAGACCACGGCTGGCTTTTATAATATCGGATATTTTTCACACGCAGCCCCACTTCTTCCATCACTTCTCTTTTTACCGTTTCCTCCGCAGTTTCACCGATCTCTGTAAATCCTGCCAGAAGTGCATATTTTTTATGTGTTCGGCCGGCATACTTGGACATCAAAATTCTATCTCCGTCCGTCACAGCAATGATAACAGCCGGACAGATTTTAGGGTACTCCATATTGCCACATTTTTCACACTGCATCATTCTTTCTTTTGTATCCGGTTTCATTCTGGAACCACACTTTCCACAATATCGCCGAGTCGCATACCAACGATATAATTGATACCCGGTAATCCCGGCAAATGCACGATATCCCGGCTTTTCTCTTCGGAATATTTCTGTATTTTCCATTCTATATTTCGAGAGCAGTTTCAAGTTTAAATTTGAAACTAAATAATATCTCTCCTCATCAATCGAAAACAAATATGTATACTCTTCATAAATCTCCGGATTCAGTTCCTCCGCTTCTGCAAATGTTGGAAAACAAATACCTTCTGCATTCAAATGTACGAAACATTTTCCTTCTTCATAATATAATACGATGCTGTCCCGATCCGGTCTTTCCGGTTCATAACTGTTCTTATATCTATGTGGTGCAATATCCTGTATCATGTTTCTCTTCCCCTGCTTTTTCTTGTTTCTCACCTAAGAATACTATATAATAAAATCATTGTAAAGTAAGGAAATTTACTTGAGTTTCCGCAGTTTTATCCACAGAGCTTCAAACCAACCGCCTCGGTTATAA
>CAJKWK010000030.1 GCA_905203555.1 uncultured Lachnospiraceae bacterium | reverse complement strand
CGTCTGAGCCTTTTTCCTTTAACTCAGTTTTTCATAACTCACTTGACACTACCTATTTTCTTCACTGCCTATACTATACGAAAAACCGATTTTACCGTCAATAGCGGAACTTCATTCTCATAAATATTTCATAAATATTTCGGGAAATGAAATTCCAAAAAACGAATGACAGCCTTTCCTGGTCAGAGTATAATATACATAGAATACATTATTCAGGAGGAATCTATGGAAATTGAACGTAAATATTTAATAGACAAGGAAAAACTTCCTTTTTCATCGGAAAGTTTTCCCCGCCGACATATCGAACAGGGGTATTTATGTACTGCTCCGGTTGTGCGGATCCGTCAAGATAATGAGGAGTACATCTTGACCTACAAATCAAAAGGGCTCATGGTACGTGAAGAGTATAACCTTCCGTTGACCGCCGAAAGCTATCAGCATTTGAAAAATAAAATAGACGGCAGACTGATCATCAAGGACCGTTATGTCATTCCGCTCACCGGTTCAGACAAAGAACTCTTTATTGAACTGGATTTTTTCCATGGGGAACTGGAAGGTCTGATCTTAGCAGAAGTAGAATTTCCGGATACAGAAACCGCTTCTCACTTCACTCCGCCTGCATGGTTTGGTGAAGATGTCACCTTTTCCTCCAAGTATCACAATAGTACTCTATCCTGCGCAGAATAAACGTTTTGTTGCTTTTTCTTTTTCCGTCACATTCCGTTGTATATCAATCTTTGTTATTGGGAAAATTGCTATAATAAGGCATCATATCAAAGTTTTATTTTCAGATAACGGAGGAAAAATTGTGACAAATCTGCAGCTGACGAAAAATCTTTACAATTACAGAGAGGCGCATAACTATACCCAGGAAAAAGTCAGTAAGTATCTCAATATCACACGTCAAGCTTATTCGAATTACGAAACCGGCAAACGTGATCCTGATGTCAGACTTTTGGTTAAACTTTCTGAATTATATGGAATCACACTGAATCAGCTGATTCTGGACAGCTACACTCCGTCCGTTATTCGGGAATCCCGGCCGCCTTATCAGACTGCTGTGGAACCGCACAACAATACCTCTCTCTTTTTAACCGAAGAAGAGGCAGAGCTTATTCTGAAATATCGAAATGCCAGCGATGAAGACCGTTATATCGTTCAAAAATTATTAAAATAATTTCATTTCAAAAAAACGACAATGCAAACCTCTTATTTTCTCTTGCATTGTCGTTTTATTATGTTTTACTTATAGTTATAGAAATCGGTATTAACCTGCCAGACCAAATCTGTCATGAACTGCGATCATCGCACGTTCCACATCATTTTCATCGATCAATACAGTAATACGCACTTCTGAGGTTGAAATCATATTGATATTTACCTGTGCATTAAACAAGGCCTCGAACATCTTTGCTGCCACTCCGGGATTGCTCATCATACCGGCACCGACTATGGAAATTTTGGCCACATTATCTTTATGTGTAATTTCCTGAATGGTCAATGCATCTTTGTTTTCTTCCAGAGTACGCAGAGTATCGTCCAAATCATCCTGAGCTACAGTAAAGGAAATATCCTTTGTGCCCGCCCGGCCGACAGACTGCAGAATAATATCTACATTGATTCCTTTCTTTGCAAGTGTATTGAATATTTTGAACGCAACTCCCGGCTTATCATCCACGCCGATCACTGACACACGTGATGTATTTTTGTCAGAAGCCACACCACTGATCAACATTTTTTCCATCTTCGCTACCTCCTTGACTACAGTTCCTTCTGAACGATTCAAACTGGAACGCACAACCAACTGCACTCCGTATTTTTTTGCCATTTCCACAGAGCGGTTATGCAATACCCTTGCACCCAACGATGCCAGTTCCAACATCTCATCATAACTGATCTGTTCCAGTTTTCTGGCATTCGGAACGATTCTGGGATCTGCAGTATAAACACCATCGACATCTGTATAAATCTCGCAGGAATCTGCATGAAGTGCTGCTGCAATCGCAACAGCAGTTGTGTCAGAACCGCCGCGTCCCAGTGTCGCATAATCTTCATATTTATTAATCCCCTGAAATCCCGTTATAATTACAATCTTGCGGTATTCCAATTCATGTTCGATCCGATCTGTATCCACTTTTTTAAAACGAGCATTTCCATATGCCGAGGTACTATGCATCCCCACCTGAAATGCATTTAACGATACTGTCGGAACTCCAAATGTAGCAATCGCCATTGCCATCAACGATACCGATACCTGTTCCCCAGTCGTAAGAAGCATATCCATCTCTCTCCTGGATGCATTTGGATTAATGTCTTTCGCCTTTGCAATCAACTCATCCGTTGTATCCCCCATCGCAGAAAGTACAACAATTACGTCATTTCCTTTTTTATATTCTTCCACACAACGTTCTGCCACATTAAAAATATGTTCCTTATCTTTCACAGAACTGCCGCCAAATTTCTTTACTATCAGCATAATTTCCCTGATGCCTTTCCTTTCTTAGAGACTTTGCAATAACAGATGTCTGATCAGCCGATATCCTTCTTCCTGCATAACCCCACTGTCCAAGCCGGTTCTTTCTGTATAAACAGATGCTCCCCGGAAGGACTGCGTACTATCATAAAGCATATACGGTACCGGATCCCCGGTATGTGTCCGCACACGAATTGGCGTCGGATGATCCGGAAGAACCAGCATCCGAAAATCCACATGTTCTGCTTTCAATGTATCTTTCACCGGGCCGATGATCAATTCATCAATCTTTTCAATCGCCTGAATCTTATCTCTAACACTTCCCTGATGTCCCATTTCATCCGGTGCTTCCACATGAATATAGACAAAATCATAGTTTTCTTTTGTCAGAGCGTCGATCGCCGCCTGCGCTTTTCCTGCATAGTTCGTATGAAGTCCGCCATTGGCGCCTTCTACTGTAATATTATGCATCTGCGCACCAACAGCAATTCCTTTCAATAAATCTACCGCAGAGATCATTGCCCCTTTTACATGATATTGTTCCTCGAAAGAAGTCAGACAAGGTCTTGTTCCCGCACCCCAGAACCATGCAGAATTTGCCGGTTTTAACCCTTTGGCTCTACGCGCCTCATTGATCGGATGATGATTCAAAATCTCATAACTTTTTTCCATCATCTCACGAAGTACCTTATCTTCCGGAAGATATTCCCCAATCCGTCTGGTCAGTATGTCATGCGGTGCCGTCAAATCTAACACCTCGCCATGATTCCAGATCAATAGATGTCTGTAACTGATTCCTGTATAAAAAGTATATCCTTCCCTTTCCAGACCTTCCTTCAGGGCATCCACCAGCACACGAGCCTCCTCGGTACTGATCTCATCCGAACTATGATCCAGAACCCGTTTCTCTTCGTATATTTCTTCCTCTTCTGACAGTGTCACAATATTGCACCGGAAAGACACATCATCCGGTTTCATATCCACCCCTATGCTAAGCGCTTCCAATGGGGAACGTCCTGTATAATATTGCTTTGGATCATAACCGATCACCGACAAATTGGCAGTATCACTTCCCGGAGCCATTCCCTCCGGCACTGTTCGAACCATTCCAATCTCGGAACGTGGCGCCATCTGATCCATATTAATCGTGTGTGCCCTCTCTAATGGTGTCTGACCCTGAAGTTCTTCCAGCGGTTCATCCGCCATTCCGTCACACAACATAATGATATATTTCATAATATCCTCCCGGTTCTATCCTTCCATGCGGATCATATGTATGATTCCCGGAAATTCTTTCGCAATTGTCTCGTATTTTCCTTCTGTCATCTCTTCCGTCACAAATCCAAATTCTCCGTCCAGACCTTCTGCCCGAACTATTTCAACAGGACCGAAACGACTGTCCAGATACGCTTTCATTGCATTTGCGTCACCTGAAATACGCACAAAATATTTCTTGCTTGTATCTGAGATAGGGAGCAGTTCCAGTTTTTCACTCTTCCACATCGTCATAATATTTCGATGCAGATGTTTTGCCTCATCTACCACATCTGCTACTACAGCACTTGCAGTCGGAAGTTTTCCTGCTCCACTTCCATAGAACATTGCGTCTCCAAGTACATTTCCATGTACAAAAATGGCATTAAAGACATCGTTAACACTATACAGCGGATGATCGCTCTTCAACAGATACGGTGCTACGATCGCATGTACATGATCTCCATGACGTTTGCTGGATGCCAGCAACTTAATTGTCATGCCCATTTCTTTTGCATACATCATATCCTGTTTTGTAATATTCGTAATTCCCTCTGTATAAATATCTTCGAAATCCACCTGCTGTCCGGAAATCAACGATGACAAGATCGCAATTTTCCGACATGCATCATGCCCTTCCACATCGGCCTCCGGATTGCGTTCCGCATACCCCTTTGCCTGCGCCTCTTTCAGTACCTCATCATATTCTGCGCCTTCATAAAACATTTTAGTCAGCATATAATTCGTTGTACCATTTAAAATTCCGGTGATTTCTTCAATTTCATCTGCTGTCATAGAAGAATTCAGCGGACGGATAATCGGAATTCCCCCGCCTACGCTTGCTTCAAACAGAAAATTAATGTCCCGCTCATGTGCGATGGAAAGTAATTCTGCCCCATGCTTTGCAACCAACGCTTTATTGGATGTGGCCACGCTTTTCCCCGCCAGCAGACTCCGTTTCACAAATGTATAGGCCGGTTCAATTCCACCCATTACCTCTACCACGATCTGTACGTCCGGATCATTGACAATGGTGTCAAAATCATGCACCAGTTTCTCCTGGATCGGATCTCCCGGAAAATCTCTCAAATCCAATACATATTTGACGTTTAATTCATCACCGATTCTCTGGTTGATACGTGCACCGTTTGTGCGAATTACTTCTACTACACCGGAACCAACAGTGCCGTATCCCAATACTGCTATATTTACCATATATTTCTTCCTCTTTCACTATCTACTTAAATATGCATTGATAAACGGGTCAATATTTCCATCCATAACTGCTCCAACATTGCTGATTTCTGCATTGGTACGATGATCCTTCACCAATGTATACGGCTGCATTACATAAGAACGGATCTGACTTCCAAATCCAATCTCTTTGATCTCACCACGAATATCTGATACTTTCTCGGCCTGCTCCTGCTGTTTCAGCAAATACAGCTTTGCTTTGAGCATCTGCATTGCCTTATCCTTGTTCATGTGCTGAGAACGTTCATTCTGACATTGCACAACAATTCCTGTAGGAAGATGCGTAATTCGAATCGCAGAAGAAGTCTTATTGATGTGCTGACCGCCGGCTCCGCTTGCCCGATACGTATCAATCCGCAGATCATCATCATTGATATCAATTTCAATCTCATCTTCGATATCCGGAATCACATCACAGGAAACGAAAGATGTCTGTCTCTTTCCTGCGGCATTAAATGGTGAAATACGCACAAGGCGATGTACGCCCTTCTCAGAACGTAGATAGCCGTAAGCATTTTCCCCCTGCACTTCAAATGTAACGCCTTTGATTCCTGCAACGTCCCCTTCAAGATAATCCAGCACTTCCACTGTATACCCTTTTTTCTCAGCCCAGCGAGTATACATCCGGTACAGCATGCCAGCCCAGTCGCAGGATTCTGTACCACCTGCGCCTGCATGAAGACTGACAATTGCATTATTTTTATCGTATTCTCCGGTCAGAAGAGTCTGAATCCTCAGTTCTTCAAATTCAGACTGGAAACGTTCCAAATCCTCTTGGATTTCAGAAATTGTATCTTCATCCGGATCTTCTTCACTCATTTCAATCAATAATCCCAGATCTTCATAGTCTGCATACATCTGTTCAATCTGTTTCACAGAATCCTGAAGACTTCTCAATAATTTCATTGTATGCTGGGATTCTTCCGGTTTATCCCAGAATCCCGGTTCTTCGATTCTTCGCTCTAACTCTTCAATCTGCTCTTTTTTTGCAGCTAAGTTAAAGTGAATCCCTCAAATCTTTCAGTGGCTCTTCATATGCTGTTAAATTTTGTTTTAATTCATCTAATAAAACCACCTTGATCACCTCTTTCTTTTATTCAAATTCAACTCTATAAACTCTTATGCCTTACGTCCGCAACACTGTTTATATTTCTTTCCACTTCCACATGGACATGGATCATTCGGATATACTTTCTTTTCATCCCGTTTCTTTGGTGCCCGAACTGCAGAATCATCTTTGTTTGTGCCGGTCACCTTAGCAACCTGCTCACGTTCTACCTTCTGCTCCACACGAATATGGAACAATGTTCGAATTGTCATTTCTGCTATTGCATTGGTCATATCGCCGAACATATCATATCCCATCATCTTATACTCAACAAGCGGGTTTCTCTGGCCATAAGCCTGAAGACCAATTCCCTGACGGAGCTGATCCATATCATCGATATGATCCATCCATTTTGCATCAATTACTTTCAGCAGAACCACACGTTCCATCTCACGAATATGTTCCGGTTCCGGGAATTCTGCCTCTTTTTCTTCGTATGCCTTTACCGCACGTTCTTTCAAAAGATGTTTCAGCTCTTTCTGCTGCAGGCTCTCTGCTTCTTTCGCATCCGGCAGCTGCAGCTGAGGAATCACTTCTTTTAATGTTCTGTCCAGCCCTGCCAAATCCCAGTCCTCCGGTCCGGTTTCAACAGATACAAAACGATCCACTGTATTTTCCACATATTCTGTGATCATGCTGTATACCGTATCCCGCATGCTTTCTCCATCCAGAACGCGGCGACGCTCGCCGTAAATAATCTCACGCTGCTCATTCATTACCTGGTCATATTCCAGCAAATTCTTACGGATACCGAAGTTATTGCTCTCAATCTTCTTCTGTGCCTTTTCAATTGCGCTGGAAAGCATCTTATGTTCAATCTGCTCACCATCTTCTACACCTAATGTATTAAATACCGTCATCAGACGCTCAGATCCGAACAACCGGAGCAGATCATCTTCCAGAGACAGATAAAAACGAGATTCACCCGGATCTCCCTGTCGTCCGGAACGACCGCGCAGCTGATTGTCAATACGTCTTGACTCATGACGCTCTGTTCCGATGATCTTCAATCCACCTGCTGCCTTCGCCTCATCATCCAGCTTAATATCTGTACCACGGCCTGCCATGTTCGTTGCGATGGTTACTGCACCATGAACACCCGCATCAGCAACAATCTCTGCTTCCATCTCATGATATTTTGCATTCAAAACATTGTGCTGTATACCACGTTTTTTCAACATCTTACTGAGTAACTCAGATACTTCAATGGTAATCGTACCTACCAGTACCGGCTGCCCTGTTGCATGTGCTTCTTCCACAGCGTCCACTACTGCTCTGTATTTTTCTTCCTTTGTCTTATAAACGACATCATCCTGATCCACTCTCTGAACCGGCTTATTCGTTGGAATTTCCACAACATCCATTCCGTAAATATCCCGGAACTCTTTTTCCTCTGTCAAAGCAGTACCCGTCATACCACTCTTTTTATCAAACTTATTAAAGAGATTCTGGAACGTAATAGTTGCAAGAGTCTTACTTTCTCTCCGAACCTTTACATGTTCTTTTGCCTCAATTGCCTGATGAAGTCCGTCAGAATACCGGCGTCCCGGCATGATTCGTCCGGTAAATTCATCTACGATTACAACCTCACCTTCCGGGGTCACCACATAATCCTGATCCTTAAACATTAAATTATGAGCACGCAGAGCCAGCGTAATATTATGCTGAATCTCCAGGTTCTCAGGATCTGCCAGGTTTTCCAGATGGAAGAACTTCTCAACCTTCTTCACACCATCTTCTGTCAGGTTTACATTTTTCTCTTTTTCATTGACAATGTAATCTCCAGTTTCCTCTATGTCCTCTCCCATCAGAGCATTCATCTTTGTAAATTCACCACTGGCCTCTCCACGTTCCATCTGACGTGCCAGAATATCACATGCCTCATATAATTTTGTAGATTTGCTGCTCTGACCGGAAATAATAAGCGGTGTTCTTGCCTCATCGATCAAAACAGAGTCCACCTCATCGATGATAGCGAAATGAAGACCACGCTGCACAAGCTGTTCCTTGTAGATCACCATATTGTCTCTCAGGTAATCAAAGCCTAATTCATTGTTTGTCACATAAGTAATATCACAATTATATGCAGCACAGCGTTCTTCATTGTCCATGCTGTTTAATACAACACCTACTGTCAGGCCCAAAAATTCATGTACCTTACCCATCCACTCTGCATCACGCTTAGCCAGATAATCATTGACTGTAACGATATGCACACCTTTTCCTTCCAAAGCATTCAAATATGCCGGAAGTGTAGATACAAGAGTCTTTCCTTCACCGGTACGCATCTCAGCGATTCTTCCCTGGTGCAGGATAATACCTCCAATCAACTGTACACGATAATGACGCATTCCAAGGCTCCGATATGCCGCCTCCCGTACAACAGCATAAGCCTCCGGCAAAATATCATCCAGAGTCTCACCCTCTGCCAGACGATTTTTAAACTCTCTGGTCTTGTCCTTCAGTTCAGCATCAGACAATGCTTTCATCTCCGGTTCCATTGCCTCAATCCTATCCACAATCGGATAAATACGCTTTAATTCATTTTCACTATGCGTACCGAATATTTTCTCCATCAAACCCATAACCTGCAATTAACTCCTTGTCTCTTTACTATTTCTTTTCTGTTTCAGAATGTTTTTTGCACACTTTAAATTTCATTTTAGCACCATATGATGTCAAATTCAACAAATTCATATCTTATTCATAAAACCTTTACAGTTTCGTATCATCTCTTCATACGGAAGTTCCCCACCAAACAAATCCAGAGCGCTTCCAATCGTGAAATCCAGCTTTCCCCGGCTAATCTTTTGAAACCGCTGCAGTTCTTCCATCGTACCAATTCCGCCGGCATAAGTAATCGGGATCTTAGCCCAGTCACTCAAAACAGTAACCAGCCCTTCTTCCATACCTGCAGACTTTCCTTCTACGTCCACTCCATGTACCAGATATTCACTGCAATATCCTGCCAATTCATCCAGAACCTCTGCATCCAGTTTCACCTCAGTAAACTTCTGCCAGCGATCTGTCACAATATAATACGCACCTTCCTTTTTCCGACAGCTGACATCCAGTACAATATGTTCTTTTCCCACTGCTGATTTTAATTTTTGCAGATTCTCTCGGTTCAGTCTTCCATTTTGAAACACATAAGAAGTAACAATCACATGACTTGCTCCTGCATCCAGATATTCCGCCGCATTCTCAGCAGTAATCCCCCCACCGATCTGAAGACCTCCCGGATAGGCTGCCAATGCCTCCATTGCCTGTCGTTTTGTCTCCTCATAGTATATAGAAGTAACCGGATTCAACAAAATAATATGTCCGCCTTGTAAGCCGTCCTTTTTGTACAGTGCCGCATACCACGCCGCATCCTGCTCGGACTCAAAATTACAGTCTGCCAAATCTCCCCGATCCGTCAAACTGCCGCCCACAATCTGTTTCACTTTTCCATTGTGAATGTCTATACATGGTCTGAATCTCATCTTTCCCGCCTCATTTCGAATTCTTTTTCTGCTGTTATTTTTATTTTGACATTTTACCATAGATATTCCAAAAACAAAAGAAAAAAAAAGAACCGGAGAACATCATTTCGTTCTCCGGTTCCTGCTGTTCTAACGGGTTTGTTCAGAGCGAACATCTCCATCCGTAAGGTCATCTGTCACATCATTAATCCCATCTGTCACATCATGGACTGCTTCATCCATCACACCATCACCTTTATCGGTCGTATTTGCTTTGTCAGTTGTATTTGTTTTATCGGTCGTATCTGCCTTGTCAGTTGTATTTGCCTTGTCGGTCGAGTCCATTGTATTCGTAGTTCCGTTATCTGCTCCATCAACAGAATCATCGCGATTTCCACATCCGGTCATACTTCCTAACGCAAGGACACATACTAATAAAACAACCCATTTTTTCATATTTTTCATTACTCCCTTTCAAATATTTTTTCTAGGAGTAATATCTGCAATTTGCCAGCAAATATACATCGATTTTAAAAAATATATTTTACAGCATTATATTTTTCTTTAATTTCACCACTTCGATATGCCTCCAGAAGTTTTTCCAGGTCTGCAATCTGCTCCCGGATCTCCTGTCCCGCATCCGTATCTCCCACCAAACGTCGATCAAATATGCGTTTGATCACCGTTGTCTCTGAATGTATGTCACTTCCCTTTTCAATCGCCGCCTCCGTAGATTCAAACGGTTCATGTGCGACCAACCTGAGCCCATAAGAATTATATACGAGCGTATAGCCCGCAATTCCGGTTTCTTTCTGATATGCCTTGGAAAAACCGCCGTCAATTACCAGCACTTTACCATTGCACTTTACCGGACTCTCTCCATTTTTACGTTTTACCGGAACATGTCCGTTTACAATATATGCATCTTCCGGAGATAATCCGAATTCTTCAAAAATCCGATTTATAACTTCTTCTTTTTCAAGCAATTCATAATACGGATTTTTATTTTCTACATGTGTTTCCTTTTCCGCCAGAAAATACCGTTCAAACGTTGCCATCTTATCTTTTCCGAACAACGGAGAATTGGCGCTCAGCCAGATATACCACATAATATCTTTTCCGTTTTCTCGTTCCTTCGGCTCAATTGCAAAAAATCCTTTTCTCACATACCGATCCAACGCATCATACAAAGACCTGCCTTTATAACGTTTTCCAAACAGCTCAATTTCCTTCAGACTACCGTCTTCGTTCAACGGCACACAGCCATGATACAAAAGATTGCCATTATGTACTTTATAAAGACCACCCTTTGACAGCAGCAGACGCATATGTTCCTGTAACTTTTCACATCCGAGAAACGCCCGCTCCAGACGGTCCATGATATCCTGCTCTTCATTCGTCAATTCATACGGATGATCCGGATCAATCGTCGGAAAATACGTATCCAAAAGCCGGTACTCTTTTCCATTCAGTTCAATCGTTCCTGCCTTGTAATCAATCCGGTGCAGCAGTGCCCGGTCTTCCAGTCCAAACCCTTTCTGCCTTTGAATGGTCTGGCCTTCCAACTTAAACTGAATGATTGAAATTGCTTTGTGCATCCGCATGTTCATTTCCACTTCAGAGGTATTTTCCGGTGTAATTCCCTTTAATTCAAAACACTTGCATGGATCCTTTTTGTATACCCGCAATGCAAATGTAGCAAGCGGCAGCAAATTAATTCCATATCCATCTTCCAAAATATCCAGATTATCATATCTGGCACAAATGCGGATGACATTTGCAATACAAGTCTGCTGCCCTGCTGCCGCTCCCATCCAGAGCACATCGTGGTTTCCCCACTGAATATCCAGCGAATGATATTTCAGGAGCTTATCCATAATAATATGAGGACCGGGACCTCTGTCATAAATGTCTCCTACAATATGCAGATGATCTACAACCAGGCGCTGAATTAACTCTGAAAGCGCCGCAATAAACTCTTCCGCTCGATTGATCCGGATGATTGTCGTAATAATTTCATTATAATAGGATTCCTTATCTGTTAGTTCTGCCTTTTCTGTAATCAGTTCTTCAATGACATAGGCAAAATCCTTCGGCAGCGCCTTCCGCACCTTGGAACGGGTGTACTTGCTTGCAACACGCTTGCTCACCTCTACCAGACGATACAGATGAATAGAATACCAGTCATCCATATTTGACTCCTGCTTTTTCACCTGAGCCATCTTTTCTTTTGGATAATAAATCAGCGTTGCCAATTCTTTTTTGTCCTGCTTTGTCAAAGTATTGCCAAAGACCTCTTCAATCTTACGTCTTACTGACCCGGAACCATTTTTCAGCACATGTGAAAACGCCTCATACTCTCCATGGACATCTGTAATAAAATGCTCTGTTCCCTTCGGCAGATTTAAAATCGCCTGCAGATTAATAATCTCCGTAGATGCTGCTGCAATTGTAGGATACAGATCAGACATCCGCTCCAGATATCTTTGTTCCTCTGTTTTCATTCCCATTTCCCCATTTATCCTTCCGTTTTTATCACCAAATCACTATCTAAAACTGAATCACATCACTCATGTCATACATTCCTGCCGGTTTTCCCGCCAAAAACTTTGCCGCTTCTACTGCTCCTTTTCCAAATACACTTCTGGAATATGCGGTATGTTTGAACTCAATCACTTCATCTGCGCCTGCAAAAAGCACTTCATGTTCGCCCACAATTGTACCTCCGCGGACTGCTGAAATTCCCATTTCCTTTTTCTCTCGTTTCCTTCTTACCTGACTTCTGTCATACACATACTCATATGCGCCATCCATTGCTTCATTCATAGAATCAGCCAGAGCCAATGCAGTTCCGCTTGGTGCGTCCAGTTTCTGATTGTGATGCTTTTCTACTAATTCGACATCATATCCTGCCGGTCCCAGCACTTTCACAGCGTCCTTAAGAAGTTTCATTAATAAATTAATTCCCATAGACATATTGGCTGACTTCAAGACTGCGGTCTTTTCAGATACTTCTTTCATTTTCTGCAGCTGCACTTCTGAAAGCCCTGTTGTACATAATACAAGCGGAATTTTCTTCGCCGCACAATACTCCAATACTCCGTCCACCGCAGAAACATTTGAAAAATCGATCACGACATCTACCTCTACATCACATTCATCAATTGATGCAAACACAGGATAGGAATTCTGAATCCCCAGATATGTATCGACTCCTGCCACGATGTCGATCTGTTCATCCTCTTTGACCAGATTCGAAATCATCTGCCCCATTCTTCCATTACATCCATGCATCATTGCTTTTATCATAATCTTGTCCTCCAATTATCTGTTCTATTACAATTTCACACACAAAAAGGATATCACACTTGAAAAAAATCTACAAGAAATGATATCCTTTTCACAAACTCTTTGAAATCAACAGGATTGATTTTCTTCTATATCTATACACTCCAATTTACTGACAGATACTTCATAAGCTGTCCGCATCTGTGTCTCTGTCTCAGACAATTTCTTCACATAATCTCTGCTCTGGATCCTTCCGAGAATCTGTACATGTTCTCCTACTTCAAAACCGGATGCAAATCTGGCATTTCTCCCCCAGCAGATACAGGGAATATAATCGGATTTTCCGTATGGGCGATTAACTGCAAGCAACAGGTCTGCAATTTCTCTTCCCAACGGAGTCTTTCGATAAATTGGTTTTTTACAAATATATCCTTCCAGCAGAATATGATTTGTTTTTGCCCCATCCAATTCTTCCTCTATAAACTCTACTTCCCGTACAAATACAGATAAAACCAATCGGTTTTTCTGCTCTTCGTGGCGATTATAGGATCGAAACTGCCCGGAAACCATAATAAACTCTCCTGTGTAATCCTGACTCACATCTATGAGACGTTCGGAAATCATCAATGGAATCCGGTCTTCTGAATTGCTCAGACGTTTGACCAACACATCTACCATATAGAACCCTTCTCCAAATACTTCGTGGCTGTATGTAAACGGAGACGCCACCTCTCCCATAATCGTCACCTGGTTGTTTTCAATTATCTTATCTGACATAATTTTGTAATTCTCCCTTCCTCTGTCTGGTATTTTAAGTCAATACTAAGTCTATGCAGAAAAATCATTTAAAGAACCTATTTTTGAATCAATCGTTCGACATCCTGTGGCAAGGTTTGTCGAGAAGAACAAAAAAACAATACTACTAGTGCTTGTAAATTTATATTTTTATGGTAAAATGTAAAAGTTGTAACTGTATGAAGTTTTTAAACAGGAAGAGTGTTAATTATGAAAACAAAACGTGAAGATGTAAGAAATATTGCAATTATCGCTCATGTTGATCATGGTAAAACTACTTTGGTCGATGAGCTTTTGAAACAAAGCGGTGTATTTCGCGAGAATCAGGACGTTGCAGAACGTGTCATGGATTCCAATGATATTGAGCGGGAACGAGGCATTACAATCCTCTCAAAAAATACTGCTGTTTTCTACAAAGGAACAAAGATCAATATCATCGATACGCCGGGACATGCTGACTTCGGCGGTGAAGTGGAACGTGTACTGAAGATGGTAAACGGCGTTATTCTGGTCGTAGATGCATTTGAGGGCGCTATGCCGCAGACAAAATTCGTTTTAAGAAAAGCCTTGGAAATGAATCTGCCTGTCATTGTCTGCATCAACAAAATCGACCGTCCGGAGGCTCGTCCGGATGAAGTAATCGATGAGGTTCTTGAATTATTTATGGATTTGGATGCTTCTGATGAACAGCTTGACTGTCCATTTGTCTATGCCTCTGCAAAATCCGGAATCGCAGTTCTGGATCTGACCGATGAAGAGAAAAACATGGAACCATTATTTGAAACCATCATTGACTATATCCCGGCGCCGGAAGGTGACCCGGAGGCTCCGACTCAGGTTCTCATCAGTACCATCGACTACAATGAATATGTGGGACGTATCGGTGTTGGTAAAGTAGATAACGGAACCATTTCTGTCAATCAGGATATGATCCTCGTCAACCACCACGACCCAGACAAACAGCAGAAAGTAAAAATCAGCAAATTATATGAATTTGACGGATTAAATAAAGTAGAAGTTAAGGAGGCTGGAATTGGATCCATCGTTGCAATTTCCGGTATTTCCAATATTTCGATCGGAGATACCATTTGTTCCCCGGAAAATCCGGAGGCGATTCCATTCCAGAAGATTTCTGAGCCGACAATTTCCATGAACTTTATCGTAAATGACAGTCCGTTTGCCGGACAGGAAGGTAAATATGTAACATCCCGTCATTTGCGTGACCGTCTGCTCCGCGAATTAAATACTGATGTCAGCCTGCGTGTAGAGGAAACTGACAGTGCGGATAGTTTCAAAGTATCCGGCCGTGGAGAGCTGCATCTGTCTGTTCTGATTGAAAATATGCGTCGGGAAGGCTATGAATTTGCTGTAAGTAAAGCTGAGGTGCTCTACCACACAGATGAAAATGGCAAAAAACTGGAACCTATGGAGCTTGCTTATGTAGATGTACCGGATGAATTTACCGGAACTGTCATTGATAAATTAAGCCAGCGTAAAGGAGAACTCCGCAGCATGGGCACTTCCAACGGCGGCTATACCCGTCTGGAATTCTCTATCCCGGCTCGTGGATTGATCGGCTACCGGGGAGAATTCATGACAGATACAAAGGGAAACGGAATCTTAAATACCAGCTTTGATGGATATGCGCCATACAAAGGCGACATTCAATACCGGAAACAAGGCTCTCTGATCGCATTTGAAACCGGCGAATCCGTTACCTACGGTTTGTACAGCGCTCAGGAACGTGGAACCCTCTTTATCGGAGCCGGTGAAAAAGTATATGCCGGAATGGTCATTGGACAAAATGGAAAGGCGGAAGATATTGAACTGAATGTCTGCAAAACAAAACACCTGACGAATACTCGTTCTTCCAGTGCGGATGAGGCGCTCCGTTTAACACCGCCTCGTATTCTCAGTTTGGAACAGGCTTTGGACTTTATTGATACTGATGAACTTTTGGAAGTTACACCAAAGACTCTCCGTATCCGTAAAAAAATCCTGGATGCAAGAATGCGTAAACGCAGCAACATAAATAAATGATTTTCAATTTGAGAGAGGTTTGATCAAAATTCAGCCTCTCTCTTGTTTTTTTGTAAAATACCGTCTAAAATATATGTATTCATTCGATTTTCACATAATAGAAGGGAATTTTTTTATGAAAAAATATGCAAATGCCTTTTTAAAGAAACTGACAGCCTATCTGGAATTTATCATCGCAATTATTCTTGCTGCGGGTATTATTTTGATGACAATTCAGTTGATTTTGTCTTTTGGCAATCTCCCTGACTTAAATAAATATCCGAATTATGATGATCTTCTTACCACTTGTTTCAATCTGATCATTGGCGTGGAAATGATCCGTATGCTGTATCTGCATACTCCTATGACGGTATTTGAAGTCTTATTATTTGCAATTGCCCGACAGATCATCATAGACCACACATCTCCGGTCAACAGTCTTTTAGGAGTAATCGCAATTGCAATTTTATTTGCAACCAGAAAATTCCTGTTTGTTGCCTTTGACGAATCAGAGAAAATCATCTTCCGTTCCAATATGAAGGTACGCTATATCAACAAACTGATTCATATCAATATTCCTTATCATGATAACGAGACCCTGCTGGACGTTATCCTCCGCAAACTAAATGAAGATGAAACAGAAATCGGCGTCGGTGCCTGTACGTATTTTCAAGATTTCGGTCTTCGAATTGCTAAAATTACGGACGGACGGATTACCCGTATTGAAGTTATCCGCTCCATCCAATAGCTTGATCTATATGTCGATATATTGTTCAAAAATTCTCCGGAAATACTTGACTGATAATCAATTTATTTCTATACAATTATCTGATTTCATGCTATAATACTCTTATGAATACAGACAGGATTTTTCTTTCTGTATAATATGAACAAGAAGGAGTTGAGCAGCATGAAATTTATTATCAGCGGCAAAAACATTGAAGTAACACCTGGACTTAAAGACACTATTGAACAGAAACTCGGAAAACTGGAAAGGTATTTCACTCCTGAAACAGAAATCATCGTAACGCTGAGCGTAGAAAAAGAACGTCAGAAAATCGAAGTGACGATTCCGGTTAAGGGCAATATCATCCGCTCTGAACAGACAAGCAGTGATATGTACGTATCCATTGATCTTGTAGAAGAGATTATTGAACGTCAGCTTCGAAAATATAAAAACAAACTGGTAGCCAGAAGTCAGGGACATCCAACGGCATCTTCTTCCGGCAATGCTTTCAAGAAAGAATTTTTTGAAGAAGAATCCGAAACTTCTGAAGATGATGAAATTCGTATTGTTCGCACGAAAAAGTTCGGAATCAAGCCAATGTTCCCAGAAGATGCATGTATCCAGATGGATTTATTGGGACATAATTTCTTCGTCTTTTCTAATGCTGAAACAGATGAAGTCAATGTTGTATATAAAAGAAAGGACGGTACATTTGGTCTGATCGAGCCGGAATTCCGGTAAGTTTCATTCCTATGGCGAAATCGTCTAATTCATAAACACTATTAAAAAACATGGGACAGGTTCTTACCATCGTCCCATGTTTTTTTCTCCGGCTCAATTCTCCCAGACCAGATATTCTCCTTCTACTTCCGCAAAACTACACTTCATAACTTTCTCTATCTCAGCTTGTCCATTCGTCCCCTCTGTGATCTCTGCGATTATCATTTCGACCTCTTCATCTGAAACGAGCACTTCTGTTTCCACCTTTTCCGTATACTCGGATGCAAGTATCGGGATCTTCCGCTGTCCTAATATATATTGTATTTTTCCAATTCCTGTATAATCTGTTGTAATTTTCAGTTTAACACCGCTGATTCTGGTTATAATAGTACTAACTTCCAATGCTTCCTGAGATGCCTTTGTATATGCCCGCACCAGTCCGCCGGTTCCGAGAAGTGTTCCTCCAAAATATCTTGTTACAACAACCAATGTATTTGTGAGCCTCCGGCCGCGAATCACCTCCAGAATTGGCTTTCCAGCCGTTCCGCTTGGTTCGCCATCGTCACTAAATCGCTCCAACGGCTGTTGCTCTCCAATTACATACGCCCAACAGTGATGTCTCGCATCCCAAAACTGTTTTTTTACTTTTTCCAGATATTCCAACGCCTCTTCTTCTGAGGTAACCGGATATGTTTCCCCGATAAAGCGTGATTTCTTTTCTACGATTTCTGCTGATGCACCTTTATAAACTGTTTTTATATCCATTCTGATCATTGAACTCCTTTTCTTTCTCTGTATTTAACACTATCTCATATTACAGAAAACTACAATCATTTTCTTAAAAATTTCTTAGGAAATATGAACTTTTTATTTTTTATCTTTATTTAAAAATGGTTCTTTGATATAATGAGTGGTATGGATAGAGGAGGCCAATATTCATGAATTATGGAAAACAAAATGTAACAAAACGGAAGAAACACATTGCTTCCAAGAAAAATATGAAAAAGAAACGTGTCGGAGTCCGTTTCTTTAAAGCACTGATCATCTGTGTCCTGGTTCTTGCTATTGTTGGAATCGGAGGTGCCGGAGTTTTCGCAAAACGAATCATTGATAACGCTCCTGCTGTTACTCCTGCCGACATCAAGCCTAAGGGATTCACATCTTTTGTATATGCAGAGGATGGCACTCTTCTGGAAAGTTTTGTAGAGGCCGGATCCAATCGTGTATACAAATCTTTGGAAGAGATCCCGGAATATCTGGGAGAGGCTTTCGTAGCGATTGAGGATGAGCGTTTCTACCAGCACAACGGTATCGACCTTCAAGGTATCCTGCGTGCAGGTATCAAGGGACTTGCCTCCGGCAGCTTTGACGAAGGTGCCAGTACATTGACACAGCAGCTGATCAAAAATAACGTCTTTATTAATTTTGTGGACGAAGTGACTTTCTATGATCGATTAGAAAGAAAACTCCAGGAACAATATCTTGCACTTGAGATTGAAAAGCAGATGTCAAAAGAGGAGATTCTGGAAGCCTACATGAATACCATTAACCTGGGACAGAGCTGTCTCGGTGTACAAGCTGCTTCCAAACGTTATTTTGGAAAAAATGTAAGCGATCTGACATTATCCGAATGTGCAGTTATCGCCGGAATTACCCAGAACCCGACCAAGTATGATCCTGTTGTCAATCCGACAGACAACGCTGATCGTCGAAATATTGTTCTGAAGAATATGCTTGATCAAAAATACATCACCAAAGAGGAATATGATACAGCAAAAGCAGACCCGGTATATGACCGAATCATTGCTTCTCCGCCTGTAGAAGACACAACCCCTTATTCTTATTTCAATGACCGGTTGTCTCAGCAGATTGTCCGGGATTTAATGGAACGAAAGAATTTTACAGAAACGCAGGCTTACAATGCATTGTACAGCGGCGGTCTTACAATTGTGTCTACGCAGGATCCCAGAATCCAGCAGATCTGCGATGAAGAAGTCGCAAATGGAGATGTCTACCCTGCCGGTACGGAATATGGTTTGGAATTTGCTCTAACCATCACGCGTGCTGATGGCACAGTAGAAAACTACAGTAAAGAAATGTTAGGTGAGTATATTCGAAACGCATGGGGATTTGAGTATCCTTTGATATACTCGTCTCCTGACGAAGCCAATGCCGCAGTTGCCGAATATAAAGGTACTCTCGGCATTACAGAAAATGACACTGTAGATGAGCGTATTGACATTACTCCACAGCCACAGGTTTCCTTTGTTTTAATGGATCAGGCAACCGGAAAAGTCAAAGCGATCGTCGGCGGACGTGGAGAAAAAACAGCCAGTCTTTCTCTGAATCGTGCTACAGATTCCCCAAGACAGCCTGGTTCTTGTTTTAAGATTTTATCCACCTATGCTCCGGCATTGGATTCTTGTGGATATACACTGGCATCTGCCCTTAAGAATGACAAGCCTTATGATTACGGCAACGGAAAAACCGGTAACAACTATGATAATTCATATCCGGGTACTTCTACTATGCGTTATTCTATCGAGCACTCGATCAACGTTGCCGCATTAAATACATTGACTGCAATTGGTTTTCAGACCGGATTTGATTATCTGAAGAATTTTGGATTTACAACTATTGTTGACTCTGAAGAAATTAATGGCAAGATTTATACAGATAAGGCCGCGGCAACAGCTCTTGGAGGTATTACAAAAGGTGTCTATAATCTGGAAATGACAGCCGCATACGCTTCTATTGCAAACAATGGTACTTATATTGAACCAATTTTATACACACAGGTTCTGGACCACGATGGCAATATCCTTTTGGACAATACAACTCCGGTTACAAGACAGGTATTAAAAGATTCAACTGCTGCCCTTTTGACAAATGCAATGCAGGATGTAATCACAAAAGGTACCGGTGTCTATGCCCGCATGAACAATATGCCGGTTTCCGGAAAAACCGGTACAACGGAATATACAACCGACCTATGGTTATCTGCATATACACCTTACTATACAGCTTCTATCTGGGTAGGTTATGATGAAAGTAAACCAATGGAACATATTTGGGATCAAAAATGGCACATGGTACTCTGGAAAAACATTATGGAAAGAGTACATGAAGGTTTAGAATACAAGGACTTTACAATGCCTTCCAGTGTTTCTCAGAAAACAGTCTGCAGCCGTACAGGTCTATTAGCAACAGATAGTTGTCCGGGAATTACAGAATACTTTGCCGAAGGTACTATTCCTACGCAGATGTGTTCCGGTCATGAAGAAGAAAAAGATAAAGACAAAGATAAGGATAAAGACAAAGATAAGAACAAAAATGATGATGCAGATTCCGATGACAGTAGCGACAGCGATTCCAACAGTGATAACTCTGACGGAAATACCGATGGCGATACCGGTAGCGAACCCACTCCTCCCGGCGGTGAAACAACACCTCCGGACAGTGGCAACAGCGGAACTACTCCATAGAACAAGGGTATAAAAAAAGAACTCTTTTCAGAGTTCTTTTTTTATACCCTATCCTCTTTTATCTAAAATCAGTTTTGCGGAACCACAAATCCCTGCATCATTCCCCAGCGTCGCAAGCTTAAATTCAACATCCCGATTTGCGAAAAACGCTCTTTCTAAAAATGGTTTTTGAATATATGGGATTAATACTTCTCCTGCCTTTGAAACTCCGCCGCCAATGACAATAACCGCCGGATCTGTAACCACTGCAAGATTCGCCAATCCATATCCCAGATATCTCCCAAACTCAACTGCTATCTCCTGTGCAACAGCATCTCCAGCCTTAACTGCATCAAAAACATCTTTCGCAGTTACAGTCTCTGAATCCAAAACAGTCTTTCTTGTTTCCTCAGCTAACTGTCTCTTTGCAAGACGTACAATTCCTGTCGCAGATGCATACTGCTCCAGACAGCCCCGACTTCCGCAACCACAGGTCTCCGTTTCTTCATAATTTACACAAAGATGTCCGATTTCACCGCCTGCTCCATGCGTACCTACGACTACATTTCCGCCTATGATGACACCGCCGCCGACTCCGGTACCGAGCGTTACCATGATAATGTTGGATTGCCCTTCACCGCCGCCTTGCCACATTTCACCAAGAGCAGCTACATTTGCGTCATTTCCAACTTCTGCAGGCAGTCCGGTCAGTTCTTCCAGTTCTCCTTTTACATCCTTATATCCCCAGCCAATATTGGCGCTTCCATTTACCACGCCTTTTTCTGTAACCGGTGCCGGTACCCCAACGCCGATACCGATTACATCCTCTTTCGCCAGATGATGCTCATTTATCTTTTCAGCGACTGAATCAGCAATATCCGGCAACACAGCCTTTCCTTCTTCTTCTGTTTTTGTAACAATCTCCCATTTATCCAGGATCTTGCCACTCTTCTCAAATAATCCCATTTTTACAGTAGTGCCGCCAATGTCTACTCCAAAGCAATACTTCATCTTCCTATCTCTCCTTCTCTGTCTGCTATGCTTTTATCTCTTTTTTGCAAGATTTTCCTGTACACGTTTATACAATTCTTGTGCCGCATTGTATCCCATCTGTTTCTGTCTGTGATTTACAGCAGCAGATTCTACAATAATTGCAAGATTTCTTCCAGGGCGAATCGGTATGCTGTGGCATACAACCTTATTGCCTAAGAACTCTGTGTAGCTTTCTTCCAGTCCAAGTCTGTCATACTCTCTGTCTCTATCCCACTCTTCCAAGGTGATCACAAGGTCAATGTTCTGAGTTTCACGTACACTCTGTACACCAAACATAGACTTCACATCGACAATGCCGATTCCCCGAAGTTCTATAAAATGTCTTGTGATATCCGGTGCAGAACCAACTAATGTCTCATCACTTACTTTTCGGATCTCTACCACATCATCCGTTACCAGTCGATGTCCACGTTTGATCAACTCAAGCGCCGCCTCACTCTTTCCGATTCCGCTTTCTCCCATGATCAATACACCGACACCATATACATCTACCAGAACACCATGAATCGAAATACATGGCGCAAGCTTGACATTCATCCAGCGGATCAGTTCCGCCATAAATGCAGAAGTTGTCTTACCGGTCGCCAGAAGTGGAATCTCTGCTTTTGTAGCCAGCTCCAGAAAATCTCCATCCGGGTAAATATTGGTGCTGAAAATCACGCATGGCACCTGATAGGAGAGAAACTGTTTATATATTTCAATTTTCCGCTCCCTGCTCAAAGTCTGCAGATATGTATACTCTACATATCCGATAATCTGTACACGTTCCGAATCAAAATGGTCAAAATAACCCGTCAGCTGCAAAGCCGGTCGGTTCACATCCGGAACTGCAACTTCCTTATCTGACAAATCTACACTTTGTGTAAGATTCTTTAATTCCATCTTTTCAGCAAGTTCATTTAATTTTACACTTTGTGCCATAGTCCTCTTCCTCTCTTTGTTTTCTCAATTATTTTTAGTATATCACGTGCGGAAAAATTTGTATACGGATTCTGCGGCTTTTTCATTCATAGATGGAATTGCCGCAAGCTCTTCCACAGATGCAGCTTTAATCTCATCCAAATTCGCATATTTTCGCATCAACGCTTTACGCCTTGTCTCCCCGATCCCATCAATATCATCCAGGATTGAATGTACCTGTCCTTTGCCTCGGAGCTGTTTATGATATTCAATTGCAAACCGATGCGCCTCATCCTGTATACGTGTAATCAATCGAAACGCCTCTGAAGACCGATCTATCTCGATCTCTTCATTTTGATAATACAAACCACGTGTACGATGCTTGTCATCCTTCACCATACCACACACCGGAATCTGCAAATGAAGTGAATCCAGCACCTCCAATGCAATATTTACCTGTCCTTTTCCACCATCCATTAAAATCAAATCCGGAAATGCAGTAAAACTTCCCAATTCCTTGCTTTCTTCCCGCTCTCGCAGTCCATGCGTAAACCTTCTGGTCAAAACTTCTCTCATGCTGCCATAGTCATCTGCACCTTCAATTCCTTTGATTTTAAACTTTCGATAATCATTTCGTTTCGGTTTTCCCCGATCATAGACGACCATAGATCCGACCGATTCAAATCCATTGGTATTTGAAATATCATACGCCTCCATGCGTGAAATGTTTGGGACTCCCAGCAATTTTTCAATTTCTTTCACTGCTCCTATCGTACGCCCCTCTTCCCGTTTTAACCGTTCTTTGTCTTTTGATAATACAAGCTGTGCATTATTTGCTGCCAACTCCACCAATTTCTCTTTTGTACCTTTTTTAGGAACATGGATCGTTACCTTCCCACCACGTTTCACCGAAAGCCATTCTTCAATCAAAGCAGCATCTTCAAGTTCTTCCTGCACCATCAATTCCCCCGGAACAAACGGTGTTCCACCATAATACTGTTTGATAAAACTATCCAGAATATTTCCTATCTTCTCGCCCTTCACGATACGAAGATAAAAATGGTCTCATCCGATCAATCTTCCTCCACGAATAAAAAATACCTGAACCACAGCATCTTCGCCTGATGTAGCCGCTGCCAGAATGTCTCGATCTTCGCCTCTGCTGTCCGTAATCTTCTGTTTCTGTGAAATTTTTTTCACGCTATTCAGCAATTCCCGATATTCTATTGCCTTCTCAAACTCCAAGGCATCTGACGCCTCCTGCATTTTCTGTTCCAGCTCTTTTAAAATCCCGTCAAAATTTCCATTTAAAAATCGAACCACTTCAGCAACTGCTTTTCCATATTCCTCCTGCGAAATATACCCCTGACATGGAGCATCACATTGCTTGATATGATAATTCAGACAAGGCCGTTCTTTTCCTATGTCTCGCGGAAGACTTCGGTTACAGCTTCGTATATGATACAGCTTGTGCAAAAGATCTATCGTATCACGCACTGCTCCTGCACTGGTATACGGTCCAAAATATTTCGCCTTATCCTTGGCAATCTTTCGTGCAAGCATCACCCTTGGAAAAGGCTCATTTGTAGATACTTTGATAAACGGATATGTTTTATCATCCATCAACATCGTATTATATTTTGGATGATGTTCCTTGATCAAATTACATTCCAGAACAAGCGCTTCAAGTTCCGAATCCGTTACAATATACTCAAATCTTCTGATATGCGTCACCATCTGTTCTATTTTAACGCCTTTATTTCTGCTGCTTTGAAAATATTGTCTTACACGATTTTTCAGACTGATCGCCTTACCCACATAGATAATCGCATCTGTTTCATCATGCATGATATACACACCCGGTTTTCCGGGCAATTTTTTCAATTCTTCCTGAATATCAAAACCATTCTTTTCCATATCATTCACTACTCCGTATTTTTCTGTTCTCACTACTTGATATTCCATAAAAAACGGGCAGAGATGCAATATCTTATCTGCCCGTTTTTATCGCTCTATTCTTCTGTGGTCACATTTTCTTCCACCGGTTTCATAGCAATCCGCTCTTCTTTTTTCTCCGGCTGTTCTTCATTTGTTTCCGGTTCCTCAATTCCTTTTACTTCCCGGAAAATCTTCATAAATTCCTTACCGGTAATAGTTTCTTTTTCAATCAGAAATGCTGAGATCTTATCCAGAGCCTCGCGATTTTCAGAAAGCAGACGTTTTGCTTCTTCATACGCCTTTTTCAGCATTACCATTACTTCCGAATCAATCTCTGCCGCAGTCGCATCTCCGCAGTTCATAACTGGGCGACCATCCAGATAACGGTGCTGTACAGACTCCAGACCAATCAATCCGAACTTCTCAGACATACCATACTGAGTAATCATCGCACGTGCAATCTTTGTAGCCTGCTCAATATCATTGGATGCACCGGTCGTCACTGTATCAAATACAATCTCTTCGGCAGCTCGTCCTGCAAGCGCACCAACCAGCATAGCCTCCAATTCTTTCTTTGTATTCAGGAACTTCTCTTCTTCCGGTGTCTGCATTACATATCCCAGAGCTCCCATCGTTCTTGGTACAATCGTAATCTTCTGCACCGGCTCTGCATCCTTCTGCAAAGCGCTGACAAGCGCATGTCCCACTTCATGATAAGAGACAATTCTTCTTTCCTCTTTACTCATAATGCGGTCTTTTTTCTCTTTACCAACCAAAACGACTTCTACTGCTTCAAACAAGTCTTTTTGACTCACAACCTGTCTTCCATGTTTTACCGCTGTAATTGCAGCTTCATTGATCATATTCGCAAGGTCTGATCCCACTGCTCCGGAGGTTGCTAACGCAATCGCTTCCAAATCAACCGTTTCATCCATTTTAACATCTTTGGAATGTACTTTCAGCGTATCAATACGCCCCTTCAAATCCGGCTTATCCACAATGATCCGTCTGTCAAACCGGCCCGGGCGCAGCAGCGCCGGATCCAGAACTTCCGGACGGTTTGTTGCAGCCAAAAGCAGCAATCCTTTATTTGTATCAAATCCGTCCATCTCTGCAAGCAGCTGATTCAACGTCTGTTCCCGCTCGTCATTACCGCCGCCCATGGCAGTATCACGACTCTTACCGATCGCATCAATCTCATCGATAAACACGATACAAGGTGCCATCTGCTGTGCCTGCTTAAACAGATCTCGTACACGTGACGCACCTACACCTACATACATCTCTACAAAAGCAGAACCTGACAAAGAGAAAAACGGAACTTTTGCCTCTCCGGCTACAGCTTTTGCAAGCAGAGTCTTACCGGTTCCCGGAGGTCCCACAAGCAGCGCTCCCTTTGGAAGTTTTGCTCCGATTCCTGTATATTTTCCAGGGTTATGCAGAAAATCCACAACCTCCTGTAAAGACTCTTTCGCCTCATCCTGACCTGCCACATCCTGGAATGTCACACCAGTCTCTTTTTCTACATATA
The DNA here is from genome assembly GCA_905203555.1 of uncultured Lachnospiraceae bacterium. Classification (GTDB taxonomy): domain Bacteria; phylum Bacillota; class Clostridia; order Lachnospirales; family Lachnospiraceae; genus Schaedlerella. The sequence goes on along the minus strand of CAJKWK010000030.1, from coordinate 5,689 downwards.
CTTTGGCATTACTCTTTCCGATTCCCATCATGCCGCCGCCTTTTGACATCTTACGCATCAAGAAATTGAATAAGATCACCATCAAAATAATCGGCAGAATAACGGTAATAAATATTTCAAAAATCATTGCAGATGCAGGATCCGGAATCGTCTGTTCAAATTTGACGTCAGCTTTATGCAGGCGATCTGTTAATTTATAATCTGACATCATTCCGGTAAAATAATCCGGATCATGCTCTGACTCTTCTCCCTGACCAAGTACATTGTCCATCTGCAGCTGATTGATCAGTTCATTGGCTTCGATCTGATCTTCCTTGCCAGCTTTTTTCAGTTCCTCTTCTCTTGCCTTGTCTGTCAATGTAATATAAATCTTAGAAGAATCCAGTGTAACCTTCTCAACCTTCTTATCCTCAACCAGACTTAAGAATTTATCATAGCTGATCTCCTCCGGTCCCTGACCCTTCATCAGCGAAGATAATCCCATGACTACAAAAATAGCCAGCAAGGTGGTTGCCAGTATCACTCCCCATCCCTGCCGGTTGTTCTTGGGATTTTTATTATTATTTTGATTATCCATTTTGCTCCTCCTAAAACCCGATAATATTATTATAAGTACACTTTTCTTATAAATCAACAAGAAGATTATGAAAAAATTGTAAACTGAATCCGTAAAATTTGTTGTAAATGTGCTATCTTTTGTAGTATACTGTTACTTTGTAGTACATACTTTATAAATAGGACAAACTTTACGTAGCCTATCACGAAAAACGTCATCGATTGGGGGTCTCTTTTCATATGAAAATAGGATTTGATAATGAAAAATATCTGAAAATGCAGTCTGAACATATTCGTCAGCGCATTGAACAGTTTGATCACAAACTTTATCTGGAGTTTGGTGGAAAGCTTTTTGACGATTACCATGCGTCCCGCGTACTTCCGGGATTTGCTCCTGACAGCAAGCTGCGCATGCTGATGCAGCTGAGCGACCAGGCAGAGATTATCATCGTCATCAGCGCCAAAGATATTGAAAAAAATAAAGTACGTGGAGACCTGGGAATCACTTATGATTCAGATGTCCTTCGTCTGATGGACTCTTTCCGCGACAGAGGAATGTACGTGGGCAGTGTTGTAATCACACAATATTCCGGACAGGAAAGCGCTCTTTTATTTAAAAACCGTCTGGAAAATCTCCATATTAATGTATACATTCATTACAATATCGCCGGATATCCGTCTAATATCCCTTTGATTGTCAGCGACGAGGGCTATGGAAAGAACGAATATATTGAAACAACCCGACCGCTTGTCATCGTTACAGCTCCGGGACCCGGCAGTGGAAAGATGGCAACTTGTCTTTCTCAGTTATATCATGAGCATAAAAGAGGAATCCATGCAGGATATGCCAAGTTTGAAACATTTCCCATCTGGAATCTTCCGCTCAAACATCCGGTCAATCTGGCATATGAAGCTGCAACCGCAGACTTAAATGACATTAACATGATTGATCCTTTCCATCTGGAAGCATATGGGGAAACAACTGTCAACTATAACCGAGATGTGGAAATTTTCCCTGTACTCAATACGATTTTTGAAAAAATTTACGGCAAGAGCCCTTACAAGTCCCCGACAGATATGGGAGTCAATATGGCAGGAAATTGCATTTGCGATGATGAAGTCTGCAAAGAAGCATCCCGGCAGGAAATTGTCCGCCGCTATTTTGAGGCGCTCAACGGTATTTTAAAAGGAACCTGCTCTGAAGAACAGGCGCAGACGCTGGAACTCCTCATGAACCAGGCTGGCGTAGCCATCCAGGATCGTAAAGTAGTTGCCGCTGCACTGAAACGTGCAGAAGAAACCGGAGAACCGGCTGCTGCTATGGAACTTCCGGACGGCACAATCATCACCGGAAAAACCGGTAACCTGCTTGGCGCTTCTGCTGCCCTCTTGTTAAATGTCCTGAAACATTTTGCAGGTCTTGGTCATGAATTACACATCATCTCTCCGGAGGCCATAGAACCGATCCAGAAGTTGAAGGTCAACTATTTGAAGAGCAAAAATCCTCGTCTGCACACGGACGAAGTATTGATTGCCCTTTCTACCAGTGCAGCTACTAATCCTGACGCAAGACTTGCTCTTCGTCAGCTTGCAGAATTAAATGGCTGTCAGGCTCACACTTCCGTTATGCTTTCTGACGTAGATATCAATACGTTTAAAAAGCTAGGAGTACAGCTCACATGCGAACCTGTCTACGAAGATGGAGATGTCTATCATCGTTAGATTCTAAAAAAACACGTATTGTAAGAGTTATGAACGACTCTTACAGTACGTGTTTTCTTTCTATCTCTGTTTTTTATTTTCTATTCTTTTCATAAATATACAAGACAGCCATGCCGCCAAGATTCCCACTAAGATTCCAACGATGACATCACTTGGATAATGAACACCGACATACAATCTGGAAAAAGCAATCAGCCCGGCAAGAACCAACGCTGCAATGCCGTACCGTCTGGGCAGCATCCGGTAATACACCATGGCCGCGGCAAAAGATGCACAGGAATGACCGGATGGAAAGGAAAAATCAGACTGTCTCCCTACCAGCAATACAAGACCTTCAATCACCTCATAGGGTCTGGTACGTGCTACTATATTTTTCAAAGCCACATTGGTAATCAAGGCTCCGATTCCCAACGACAGCAAGGCTGCAGCCCCCACCTTTCTCGTCTGTTTTGGAATCAGCAGAAACACTGAAAGAGCAATCCAAAACCACCCTGCATCACCTAAAAAAGTCACAAACTTCCAAAATGGTGTCATCCAATCCTGTCGAAAATATACCTGAATCCATAATAAAATATTTCCATCCAACGCAATTAAATCTGTTAAAAATGTCATCGGTACTCCTGTTCCTCTCTTTTTCTTTTCCCCTTCTCCTATCTTCTCTTTGCAGCATCTTATCGGATAATCCGCCCATCCTCATAATCAAAAATACACCGTTCGTACGCATTGATCACATGGGTATCCTGATATCTGTCATATCGTTTATGATTTCTTCCATAAGACATATGTACATGACCATGCAAGAAAAATCTGGGATGGTATTTCTCAATCAGCTTGAGAAACACTTGAAAGCCCTGATGCGGAAGATCCCGCCCATCATTCAACTGATACGCCGGTGCATGAGTCACTAAAATATCGAACCCTTTCCGTCTCCAAAGTTGAAACCATAACTTTCTGACCCGTTTTCGCATGTCTCTCTCTGTATACTGATGCGGACCTCCGGTATATCGCATAGAACCACCCAGTCCCAAAATCCGTACTCCTTCATAAACAAAAATCTCATCCTCAATACAAGTACAGCCTTCCGGAGGCATATTTTGATACTTTCCATCGTGATTTCCATGCACGTATAGAACCGGAATTGAATATAACGTCACAAGAAAAGACAGATAACTCGGATTCAAATCTCCGCAAGAAATAATCAAATCCACATCCTCTAATTTGCTTTTTTCAAAATGATCCCACAAATAAGAAGACTCTTCATCCCCTATCGCAAGTATTCTCATCAGTTATATCTGCCCTTTCTCTTTCTTCACACCTTGCTGCAAAATCACGGCTCTCGCCTGTTCCTGAAGTTGGGAGGCGCTTGGGATAGTTCCAATCACATTGTCAGCCAGCCAATCCATCTTCACAATTTCTTCCGGCGATAACCGACGGTTCGGATCCGTCTGGATCACGCCTTCCTGAGAAAATAATGTTCCGGAAAATGGACTGAATTGACCGGATACAATTGCTCCCTTTAATAAATCTACCAGACGTTTTGTTCCTTCCGGAATATTCTTAGAACAGATAACATCTATCACTCCTGCAGACATTCCCCACCAATAATTGATAGCCTTTTTTGCCGGCGCTTTATCATCGTCTTTCCAATTTCCCATCATAATCGTGCGAATCAATTGTTCATAGAACTTTCCCCAATGCCATAACGGCATCGCCAGACTCACCGGATAGTCTCCGTCCAGTCGATAAATTCCGAAAAATCTTGTCGCCTCTTCCGGTGTCACCATATCCTTTCCGGAAATACAGGAGGCGCCGATGCTATGAATTCTCTCAGAAATATCCATGTCTTTTAAAGAGGACCATTCCAGATAAACCTGCGCTCTCGGATTGATCATCTTTGCTCCGATCGCAAACGCATTGATATTTGCAATCGAACCGTAAATCGGATAATCTTCAACATATACCAGTTTATTATTGTCAGCCATCGCCCCCGCTATGGCTCCCATCAGAAATTTCGCTTCATGCATCCGGGCATAATAGGTACGAATATAACGATGAGATGTATTTAACGAACAATTCAGAATCCGAACCTCAGGATTGGCAATTGCCGCTTTTACACTAGCCTTTGCAAACTCCGGTGTCGTTGTCAAAATAATGTTACATCCGGCTTTCATAGCGGTTTCAATATAAAGCTCAATATTCTCCTGTGTTGCATTGTCATACACCAGGGTACTGACCTCTTCCGGAAATGTCTGTTCCAGATACAATCTTCCCAATTCATGCGAATATGTCCATGCAGATGTTGACGGTGTCTTTGCATAAATAAATGCGATCTTTAACTTTGGAACGGCAGTTGGAATCAAACGGCTGAAAACAGATTTTTTCTCAAGATTCGGATCCATTTTCAAATCAATCTCATGATCCTCTTCCAAAAGATGGAACTCTTCCCAGCTGTTTGTAACAAGCGTCTTTAACTCACTGCTTGTTTTTTGGTTGACAGCATCATAACCATACAGGACGATAAACTTAAGAAAAGCATCTCCGGGTGTAATAGAGAGCTTTCTTCCGCCACGCTGATGATATTCAGCAACAAACCTTGCATAGGATGAACTAAACGTCAACTGATCCTCTCTTGTCCAGACTTCCTTCGGCTCTTTTCCTATTGCAGTCTGCAATTTTGCAAAACTCCCCAGTTTCGTAAACCAAATATAATTTACCTTGGACAATTCATAAAACTCTAAAAATTCGTAATAAAGGAGATTTTCCTTTTCCTTTGTCCTTTTTGGAATGATTCGGATCACTTCTCCGGGCGCTGAAACTACCCCAAAATATTTCATAACGCTGACGCGCTTATTTCCTTCTATCACATAGAACTTATTCATATACTCATAGGCTTTGATCGGTTCTCTGATGCCTTCCTTCTCATGGCTGGTACTCAGACTGGCCCACTTGCTTGCAAACTCTGTATTATCCTTCAAAATCGGCATAAAATTACTGGCAAAGGCATTGCTGCGGCCTCCGGTCTTCGTTCCGACAATCTGCTCCATCGGAATCTGTACCAATCCAAGCGGCACTTCTGAATAACTTCCCTTTGGCGGCAAAATATCATCCAGAACTTCCAGTGTCGGCTGCTGCCCATGCATCATTCGGGACTGGTATTCCCTCTTTCCCATTTTTTGCGCTTTTACATAATCACTCAATGACATTGTTGTTCCCTCCATTCTGCCAGTTTCCTGTCAAGTTCTCGCTTTCGGTCCACTTTGTGCACATTATAACACGACTTTAGAATACTGTAAATCAGCGGATTGATTGACTTTTTTTACACTTCATATTAAAATAAAATCAATTCTAACAATATAGTATGATGTAAGTGTCAAAAGTCGATTTTTCAATGACTTTTGACACGCATACAGTT
>CAJKWK010000029.1 GCA_905203555.1 uncultured Lachnospiraceae bacterium | reverse complement strand
TAACACAAAACTGGTGTTTCCTTTTCTATGTGTCCTACAAAAATTTTACGCTAGCTATTATCTTCTTTTCTTATTTCCCGGCTTTCTCAACAAAAAGAACACACCGGACATCACAGCAAGCGCACCACTAAGATAAAATTGTTTCGGCACTGTGTCACCTGTTTGAACTGCCTTTTTCGCAGTCTCCTTTTTCACCGGAGTCTCTTGAACCGGCTCTTCCGGAATCTTCTCCAACTGATTTTCAATCGTAATTTCTCCCGTCACTACCGATGTCAGCTGATCCTGATATTCTAATTTTACGAGATACCGTTTTGGATCCAATACAAAGCCCTCCGGCTGTTTCTTCTCTCTTATTTCATAAACTCCCAAAAATAATTTCTTTGAAACAGCCATTCCATCCTGAGTTGTCACCTCGTCTGCCTTCTCACCTTTTTTCAGCCTTAATGTTCCGTCCGGTGTTACAATATCCTCCGCTGCATATATTTCAAAAACCGCTCCATCCAATTTCTTTTGTGTCTCTTTACAAACTTTTGTAATCACAATCTTCCCCATCACATTCTCATCTGCATACTGAATTGTAAGCGGATGTTCTTCCGGATCCGTTTCCCGGATTTCAAATTTCAGCAACTCCCCTTTCAGATACCCGCCGGGCGCCTGCACCTCTTCCAGATAATAAGTTCCATAGACCAATCGAATCGGAAAGATCCATTCACCGGTTTCGTCCGTCCAAAAAACATCTGTCTTTTCCGTTCCTCCTTCTATCGAGAAAAGCAAAGGATTCTGCTCTGCATCCAACAACCGAAATTGTGTATTTTTCAAAGGAATCACCTTCCCGGTATCCGCATCAACCTTTACAACTCTTACGGTTCTGTCTATTACCTTTTCCATACTCACAATTGATTCCGTAAAAACATCTTCTGTTTTACTCTTCTCTGATAATACCACCTCGTAAAGGTTCGGATCTAACAGATATCCCTCACTGGGCAGACGCTCTTTAACGAAATAGGATCCCAGAGGCAAACTCTCACTGACTGCATGTCCTGCAAAATCTGTAATCATGCTCCCTCGATAAGACGCCGACTCCGTCCCATCCCCTTCCTGATATGCAGATTTTAGAAAAATATCATACACAGCCCCTTCCAGTGCAGCATCTCCCTGCGCAATTCCTTCTCCTGTATCCCGATCCACTTTTTGCAGCCGGATTTTTCCATACCCTTCCAACCAGATTACATCTTGCTGGGATGCATCCGGATTCATCCCCAGATACATCTTATAAGAATCCAAAATCCCCGGATCAAAAGCTGCATAAATTGCATTTGCCAGTTCTTCTGCTTTTGCAGTATCAAAATATGTAATATACCCAATTCCTCCGTTTTCATCATACATCACTCGATCTCCGGTATATGCATAAGTAATTGTGCCATGCATTACATCGATCCATTGCGTTTTATTTACAGTCGTCCACCATGAAAGATTTTGAAAAGGAGATCCAAAAGATACAAGCAAGACAGCTTTTAAACGATCGTTTTGGATTTCCTTACAGGCAAAAGTTCCGGAAGATGCGCTGTCCAGCCCCTTCTGTGCACAAAATCCCAAATACGTTCTCTCATTGTGTCTGACATCAAATCTCCAGGTGTCATATCCACCTTGTATCTCTTCACCGGTCAATGCCTTCGCTGTAATACTGGCTGATGTTTCCTTTGCACACACATTCAATCCTGAAGCACACGAAAGAAACAGGCTCCACAAAATAAGCAGCACTGCTGCCATACCTACCATGTTTTTCATTCTTTTCTTTTCAGTATTTCCCATAAAACTCCTTCTATTTTCTTTTTCCCTACCGAAAAAACACCACGCTTTATTTGCCGTTCCCCCTTTCTGCCATTTTTCTTCTGTTGTACAACATCACTCGTTTTGGATACTGAGATGAAACTCTCAAAGAATAAAAGATATGTCCTTAGACGAGTATTTAGATAATATCTTTCCACCGGACTTTTGTCAATGTACGAATTATACAAAATCTCAAATCGTTTCTACTAAAAAAGACTGATTTTTCGCATTTATATAAAAATAAATACCGAAAAATCAGCCTTTCTTTGCATTGTTTATTTTGCCTTATTACTTTCTCAACGAATCCTGTCCGCTTAAATTATTTCTGTTTGATATAACCTTTTGCTGTCAATGCCTCTGCACAGAGAACCGCACCGCCTGCTGCTCCGCGAATTGTATTGTGAGACAAACCTACAAACTTAAAATCAAACATAGAATCTTCTCTCAAACGGCCGATGGAAACTCCCATACCGTTTTCATAATCTACATCCAGTTTTACCTGCGGACGATCACAATCCTCCAAATACTGAACAAACTGTTTCGGAGCGCTTGGAAGTCCTGCTTCCTGTGGAAATCCTTTGAAATGAACCAATCTGTCAATCAGCTCTTCCTTTGTCGGCTTTTTCTCAAAATTAATAAATACAGCAGCCGTATGCCCATTCAACACCGGAACGCGGATACACTGACATGTGATCTTCGGCGCCTCTGCCTTCACAATTTCACCGTCTCCAACTGTACCAAGAACACGCAATGGTTCCTGTTCACTCTTTTCTTCCTCGCCTCCGATGTATGGAATGATATTCTCCACCATCTCCGGCCAGTCTTTAAAAGTTTTTCCTGCTCCTGAAATCGCCTGATATGTTGTAGCTACAACTTCTTTTGGTCCAAACTCCTTCCATGCAGCCAGACATGGTGTATAACTCTGGATTGAGCAGTTTGGTTTTACCGCAATAAATCCACGTGTGGTTCCCAGACGTTTCTTCTGAGCTTCGATAATCTCGAAATGCTCCACATTGATCTCCGGAACAACCATCGGAACATCCGGTGTCCAGCGATGAGCACTGTTATTCGATACAACCGGTGTTTCAGTTTTAGCATACGCTTCTTCTATTGCTTTGATTTCCTCTTTCGTCATATCCACTGCACTAAAAACAAAATCTACTGTAGCAGCTACTTTTTCTACTTCATTTACATTCAAAACTACCAGATTCTTGACTCCCTCCGGCATCGGTGTTGTCATTTTCCAGCGGTCTCCCACTGCCTCTTCGTATGTTTTACCCGCAGAACGTGGACTTGCTGCCACTGTTACTACTTCAAACCATGGATGGTTTTCAAGCAGAGAAATAAATCTCTGTCCTACCATTCCTGTTGCTCCCAAAATACCAACTCTCAATTTCTGCTCCATCTCTTCCTTCCTCACTTTCTGAATCTCTTCTCAATTCTGTATCGGTGAATTTATATCCTTCCACAATCACTTATCAGCAAATAAACTTTTACACTTCTTTCAAATATGCCTCTTCCTCTGCAATCACCTTTTGCATAGCTTCCTGTCCGGGTGCCCCAATGGTATTTCGCATCTTTACACAAGTTTCCATGCTGATCGCATCGTATATGTCTGATTCAAATACCGGTGAAATAGCCTGAAATTCTTCCAGACTCATATCATCCAGCGCCAGATTCTTCTCTATGCAATACAACACCAGCTGCCCTACAATTCCATGAGCATCTCGGAACGGTACCCCATGATTCACCAGATAGTCTGCCGCATCTGTTGCATTTGTAAAGCCGTTCTTCGCACTCTTTTCCATTTTTACCGGATTAAACTTCATAGTTGCGATCATTCCTGTAAATAATGCCAGACATCCCTTTGTTGTATCTATTGCGTCAAAAGCAAATTCCTTGTCTTCCTGCATATCTTTGTTGTAAGCAAGCGGAATCCCCTTCATCGTTGTCAAGAGAGACATCAAAGCCCCATATACACGTCCTGTTTTTCCACGCACCAGTTCTGCAATATCCGGATTCTTTTTCTGAGGCATAATGCTGCTTCCGGTACTATAGGCATCATCCAATTCCACAAATTGATATTCATTGGAATTCCAAATAATAATCTCCTCTGAGAATCTGCTCAAATGCATCATAATCGTGGACATCGCGGACAGGAGTTCAATCAGATAATCTCTGTCAGCAACTGAATCCATACTATTCAATGTAGGTCCATCGAACCCAAGCAGCTCTGCCGTATACTTCCGATCCAATGGATAGGTTGTTCCCGCAAGCGCACCGGAACCTAAGGGACATGTATTCATCCTCTTATAAATATCCTTCATCCGGGAACGATCTCTTTTGAACATCTCAAAATAAGCTCCCAGATGATGTGCCAAAGTAATTGGCTGCGCCTTCTGCAGATGTGTAAATCCCGGCATATATGTGTTCAAATTCTCTTTCATCAATTTGAGCAGTTCTTCCAAAAGCTGTTTCAAAAGATGATCCAGTTCCAAAATCTCATCTCTTGTATATAATTTCATATCCAGCGCTACCTGATCATTTCTGCTTCGTCCTGTATGCAGCTTTTTCCCTGCATCACCAATTCGATCAATCAGATTCGCCTCCACAAAACTATGAATATCTTCATACTTATCTGTAATCTTTAATGTTCCATTCTCTACATCTCTTTTGATTGATTCCAGACCTTCCACGATCTGGTTCTTCTCTTCCGTTGTCAGTATCCCTTGTTTTTCCAACATCGTAACATGAGCAATACTGCCCCGGATGTCCTGTTCATAAAACCGCTGATCAAAAGAAATGGATGCATTAAACTGATAAACCAGCTGGTCTGTTTCCTTTGTGAAACGTCCTCCCCATAACTGTGCCATCTTCATTTTCCTCTTTTCTGTTGTTTCTGTAAGTAACTTTTAGTTCGTTATAGTTTATCACAGTAATGTGTGAATGTAAACCATCGTTTTTTATTTTTCTTCCTCTTTTTGCCTGCGTCTTTCTTGAAGAGAAAAGACACATCCGCAATAATCCTGCCGGTATAACCCATATTCTTCTGACAATTCGATCGAACGTTTATACCCATTTTTCTTTTTAAAATCAGAATGTAAATATTTTACATCGTATTCTTCCTCCAATTTTCCGCCCAGTTCGTTCAACTTCTGTGCATTTTTCATTGGACTGATGCTCAAAGTAGTGGTAAAATAATCAAACTTCTTTTCAGCTGCTATTCTTGCCGTTTCGCGGAGCCGCATTTCATAACACCGGAAACACCGCTCTCCCCCTTCTCTGATCTCTTCCAATCCCTTTGCCATCTCATAAAACCGCTTTGTCTCATAGACTCCTTCCAAAAAAGAAACCGGATATTTACAAGGAATATTCCTGATCAAATCCTGCTGCTCCTGCACCCGTTTTTCATATTCACTTTCAGGATAAATATTCGGATTATAATATAACACCGTAATTTCAAAATATGATGATAAATATTCCAACACATAACTGCTGCATGGTGCGCAACAGCTATGAAGTAAAAGTTTCGGCACGCAGCCTGCACATTCTATTGTTTCTAATTCCTTTTCTAATACTTTTTGATAATTGATCTTTGATTGATTCATTTTGTTCTTCTCTCCTCATCAAATAAGGTTTCCTGAAAAAATTAAAAGTTCCCCCTGCCTTTTTACTATAACACGATTATGTGTTTCTTTCAAAAAGCAGAGGGAAAACGTTACTTTTATTTATTTTTTGTAACTGAACGAATCACCAATAATGTACCAATCATCAACACAATACCGACCGGAAGACAAATTACTGCTGTCATTACTGTACCGACAAAGCTCTGCACGATACCTGCTAATAAGTAAGTCACACCAGATACAACTGCCACAGTAATTACATACGGAAGCTGTGTAGAAACATGATTTACATGATTACACTGTGCACCTGCAGATGCCATAATCGTTGTATCAGAAATCGGAGAACAATGATCTCCACATACAGCACCAGCCATACAAGCGGAAATAGAAATAATCATCATTGTTTCATTTGTTCCCGAAAATACATTTACTACGATCGGAATCAATATACCAAACGTTCCCCATGAAGTACCTGTTGCAAAGGCAAGGAAACAGCCAACAGCAAAAATAAGCGCCGGAATCACAATCAAAAGTCCGCCTGTTGCTCCATTTACCACTCCTGCTACAAACTCTTTTGCTCCCAGACTGTCTGTCATTGTTTTCAAAGTCCATGCAAATGTCAGAATCAAGATCGCCGGTACCATTGCCTTAAATCCTTCCGGAACACAACCCATAGAATCTGTAAAGCTGAGTACTTTTCGAACTGCATAAAATACAATTGTGATTACAAAAGCAAAGAAACTTCCAAGCATCAAGCCTACAGATGCGTCACTGGAAGAAAAGGCTTCTACAAATCCAGCTCCTTCGAAAAATCCTCCTGTATAGATCATACCGATGACACAGCAAACGATCAAAGCAGCTACCGGGAAAATCAGATCGATTACACTTCCCTTTGTCTCATCAACGGATTCTTCCGCATTGGCATACGGACGGTCCGGCGTTGTATAAATATCGCCTGCAATTGCATTTGTCTCATGTACTTTCATGTAGCCATAGTCCATTTTCAAAATAACGATTGTTACCATCATTACAATTGTCAGAATTGCATAATAGTTAAATGGAATCGCACGAAGGAAAATTGAAAATCCATCCTCGCCCTCTACAAATCCGGTAACCGCAGCCGCCCAGGAAGAAATTGGTGCAATAATACAAACCGGAGCCGCCGTAGCATCAATCAAATATGCCAGTTTTGCTCTGGAAACATTATGCTTGTCTGTAACCGGCCGCATAACACTTCCTACTGTCAGACAGTTAAAATAATCATCAATAAAAATCAACACACCCAAACAAATTGTCGCCAATTGTGCTCCTACTCGGCTTTTGATATGTTCACTTGCCCAACGTCCGAAAGCAGCTGATCCCCCGGCCTTGTTCATCATACATACCATGATACCAAGCACAACAAGGAATACCAGAATTCCCATATTATATGCGCTTGTCAAAGAGCCTACAAGTCCATCCTGAAATACATGAAGTATCGTTCCTTCAAATTGAAAATTCGAATAAAAAACCCCGCCTATTAAAATTCCGATAAACAAAGAACTATATACTTCCTTTGTAATCAATGCCAGTACAATCGCAACAACCGGCGGAACCAATGACCAAAATGTTGCATACAGATTTGGCACATATTCTGCAGCTTCTTCCGCTGCAAATACCGTCATTCCACTCAGCATCAAAACACTGAGCATCGTGAGCACTCCCCAAAGTGCTTTTTTCTTCTTACTCATTCCTTCTTCTCCTTTTGTAAAAAATATTCAGAAAAATCTTCTGAGATTCTTCTGTTTACCCGGAACTATCTGCCTGCTATAGTCAACTGTTCTTATGCTACTCCAAAACAGTCTGCCGGACTGTTTTATCGCATGCATGGCAACGAAAAAAAGCCATGAACCTCACTTTTGGCGCGCTCATGACTTAAAAATCTCTTTCGATATATACTCAAAATCTTCTGATAGCGCTCCACTGATGTGACAGTCCGCAGCATATTCTGCTGCGCCCCAGAAATCTTCTGCCCCGGATGCATCCGACTTCTTCGGCAGTCTCCCCTTTCTCACATCACCTGTTCCGGTCTAAAGCGATGTGATACTGATGAAGCCCGCACCTCTATCTAGTTCCGTATTCGTATAACTGTACTCTCTAATACCGCTATACTTATTCAGTTGTACCACTTTTCTACTGCCTTGTCAATATCGTTCACCATTTTCCAATCTTTCCATACACTAACTATATAGCAAAACACGATTGAACTGAAAGGAGTGCCCACATGGAACCTGTACTGGAGCTAAAAAATATCGATTATGCATATCACACACTGGATGGAGAAACTGCTGCTCTGACCAATATTTCTTTTTCAATTGCCCCCGGTGAATTCGTTGCAATTGTAGGTCCCTCCGGCTGCGGAAAATCCACCTTACTCTCTGTCATTTCAGGTCTGCTCCAATCCGAAAAAGGATTTATTAAAATAAATGGAAAACCATTACAGGACAGCACTACTAACATCGGTTATATGCTGCAGCATGACCATTTATTTGAATGGCGTACCATTTACCACAATGTCCTGCTCGGTCTTGAAATCCAACATATGCTGTCCGCACGCTCTCGTGAAAAAGCCAAAGAGCTTCTGGACACTTATGGTCTGAAACAATTTTCTGACGCAAAACCTTCTGAACTCTCCGGTGGAATGCGGCAGCGCGCAGCCTTGATCCGCACACTGGTTTTAGAACCGGATATCCTTCTGCTCGACGAACCCTTCTCTGCCCTGGATTATCAGACACGTTTAACCGTTGGCGATGATATCGGCCAAATATTACGTTCCGCCCAAAAGACGGCTCTTTTAGTCACCCACGATTTATCCGAAGCTGTCAGCCTTGCAGACCGCGTCATTATTCTCTCTTCACGACCAGCTTCCATCAAAACGATTCTGCCAATCACCTTTGATCTGGAAGAAGACACTCCAATGCACCGTCGTAATGCCCCGGAATTTAAGACTTATTTCAATCGTATCTGGAAGGAGCTGAATCAAAATGAATAAAATTTCCAAAGGACAGCAGAACTTTCTGAACCAACGCAAAAAACACCAGAGAATCGTACGTGTTTCCAGAATCGCCATCCTGTTGAGTTTTCTATTTCTCTGGGAATTCACCGCTAACGCCGGAATCATTGATTCTTTTATTTTCAGCAGTCCCTCAAAAATTGCCCTCTGTTTTTGGACGATGGTAAAAGATCGTACGATTTTTCTCCACCTCTGGACAACACTTTACGAAACCATCGTAAGTTTTATCCTTGTAACAATTTTCAGTATCATCACCGCAGTTCTGCTCTGGTGCAGCAAAAAACTATCCGAAATTCTGGACCCCTACCTGGTCGTATTAAACAGTCTTCCAAAATCAGCGCTTGCTCCCTTATTAATCGTATGGCTCGGTGCTACTCCGACAACAATTATCGTCGCCGGAATGTCCGTTGCCATCTTTGGAAGCATCTTAAATCTATACACCAGTTTTATAAACGTGGACAAAGAAAAAATCAAGCTCATTTATACTTTGCATGGCAATCGCTGGCACGCACTCACAAAAGTAGTGCTCCCCAGTTCAATTCCTGCAATCATCAGTAATATGAAAGTAAACATCGGTCTATGTCTGGTAGGCGTAATCATCGGAGAATTTCTTGCCGCCCGCAGCGGACTGGGATACTTGATCATCTATTCCAGTCAGGTCTTCAAGATGGATTGGCTTCTCATGTCAATCGTCCTATTGTGTATGATGGCAATGTGTTTATATGCGCTGATTAATCTAATTGAAAAATGGTATCTGAAAAAATATTAATTCTTTATCTTAAAATAATAAATGCCATATAAACCGCATACATTCCAATCATCAATGCACCATCCAAACGGCTGATTTCATTCTTTCTGCGACACAAAATCAAAGTAATGACTGTGGACAGAATTAAGATAACTGCATCCTGCACAGACAAGGGGTTGATTGTAATCGGAGAAATCGTTGCAGACAAAGCCAATACCATTAGGATATTAAACAGATTTGAGCCAATTACATTACCAATTGCAAGTCCATTTTCTCCTTTTTTTGAGGCAACAACAGATGTGACCAGTTCCGGCAAAGACGTTCCTAACGCAACGATTGTCAAACCGATCAAATTCTGACTTAACCCAAAAGAAGTTGCTATCTTACTTGCATTGCCCACTACCAGATCTCCACCAAATACAATGGCTGCAAGTCCTCCTATGATATAAACAATGCACCGAACCGGAGACAGCACTTCAAATTCTTCTGTTCCTTGTATCCGATTCACCAATGCATCTCGAATGGTCAGTCCTAAAAAAGTAAGAAACAATCCAAGCAAAAGAATTCCATCTGCACGTCCCAGTTTCAAATCAAATGCGATCAACCCCAATAACACAATCGAAACGATCAAGGTTGCAAAATAATCCCACCGCAGTTTCACTTTAATCGGCAAAATTACTCCACACGCACCTAAAACCACTAATAAATTAAATAAATTAGATCCCAATACATTCCCAACTGCTATGTCATTATTCCCTTCCATTGCAGCTGTTACACTAACCGCCAATTCTGGTGCACTTGTTCCAAATGCAACAATCGTCAATCCAATGATAATGCTTGGTACGCGCAGCGATTTCGCAACAGAGGAACTAGCCTCCACAAAATAATCTGCACCTTTAATCAACAGAACAAATCCAAGCAATAAAAGAATATACATCATAGTTTTTTCCTCATTTCCTCTATAATTCCTCTTCATTATAATATATTCCTAACAAAATCTCCACATCTGTTTGTCTAAGAAATAACTATTCTGTCTAAAAAATAACTATTCTTGCTTATGAACAAACTTGAATTATCGACCCCATCGAAAGCTCAACTTGTGGTAGAAGACCTGTACAAAGACCTGTGGCAAATGTGTTCCCTGTCGTATCGGACTGGGACAGTTAAGCCAATTCATCACAGATGTACTGGATGGAAAGGCAACTTTAGAAACTTTAGATATCATGAAAGAACTGGCGCTTTCCATTATGGATTCTGCTGATTACGCCATCGGATATGAAGCCGCTCAAATAATAAATAAAAATTGCAAAAGAGAGAAAACACGTTTTTTCGCATTTCCTCTCTTTTTTTCCATTTTAGTTATCCTAATTTCCATCAATAAAACATATTTATTTATGGAAAATTCCCCAATATCCCTGTACGAAAATCACCAGTACAATAATCGGCAAAATGTATGAAACATAGATTCTTGCCCATTTCGGGAACTTTAAACCTTCTCCGCTGTTCGCCTCTTTGGTAAAGTTCTTCCAGCCCCATCCGTAACGACTGGTACAGAATAACAGATAAATCAAACTACCCAACGGCAACAGGTTGTTGCTGACAAGGAAGTCTTCAAAATCCAGAATTGTAGAACCTTCTCCTAACAACTGTACTCCGCTTAATACATTAAATCCAAGCAGGCATGGCAAAGACAGAATAATAATTGCAAACAGATTGCAGATTACTGCTTTCTGTCTCGTACAGCCTGTCAAATCCATCGCAAATGAAATAATATTTTCAAATACTGCAATAATCGTAGACGCTGCCGCAAACATCATACAAAGGAAGAACAGCGCCCCCCAGATTCTGCCACCGCTCATAGCATTAAAAATATTCGGCAGAGTAATAAAAATCAGGTTCGGTCCACTGTCCGGATTCACCCCAAATGCAAAACATGCCGGGAAAATAATCAATCCTGCAATCAAGGCTACACAAGTATCCAGAACAGTTACGCAGACTGCCTCGCCTGTCAGACTTCTGGACTTATCAATATAACTTCCGAAAATAGCAATTGCTCCGATTCCAAGGCTCAACGTAAAGAAGGACTGTCCCATAGCTGCAAAAACGACTTCTTTTAACCCTGCATCATGAATCTTGCCAAAATCAGGCAGCAGATAAAATTTCAATCCTTCGGACGCTCCCGGAAGTGTTGCAGAACGTACTGCAAGCAAAACCATCAAGCCCAACAAAAGAACCATCATAACCTTTGTGATTCCTTCGACTCCCTTTTGAAGTCCCAGATTACATATTGCAAAACATACTGCCACTACAATAATCATACACACTGCCATCAGAACCGGCTGCCCCATCAATTCACCAAACTCATTGGCTACTCCGGTTGCATCCAATCCCTCAAACTGTCCTGTCAGCATTTTTACAAAATACAAAAGCATCCATCCGCCAATCGTTGTATAAAACATCATTAGCAAATAATTTCCTGCCATTGCACCGTATTTATACCAATGCCACTTTGTTCCCTTTGGCTCCAGTTTATCAAATGATAACGCTGCACTCTTCTGACTGGCTCTTCCCACAGAAAACTCCATAACCATAATCGGCAGTCCCAATACTACAAGGAAAAATAAATAAATCAGCACAAACGCCGCTCCACCATATGCTCCTGTAATATACGGGAACCGCCATACATTTCCCAATCCGATTGCGCATCCTGCTGAAATCAGAATGAACCCCAGACGAGAACCAAATTTTTCTCGTTTCATTTTACATTCCCTCTCTCTCAAAACATTCTTTTTTTGCATATCCTACACATTATACACCAAGAACAAGAAAGAGACAAAATATTTTTTCTTTTTTTCATACGGTTTCTTCACGTCGTTTATAAAGTTTTTAAGAAAATTCAGGGATTCATCAAAAAAAGGAGCCGCACACTTTCATGCGCAAACTCCTTTTTCACTGTACTTATTTGATACAACGTATACGATTATCTTTTTCTTGCTCTTTTTCCAAAAATCACAAGAATCGCACCTGCCGCAAATACCAGAACTGCCATAAAGAAAATCGGAGCTTCGTCTCCGGTCTTAACCGGATTGTTCTTATCCGGTTTCTGGTTTCCACCTGTTTCGGATGGATTAGATGGTGTCTGCGGATCATCCTTCAGTTCTTTATTCATCTTCGCTGTAATCTTTACAAGCTGTTCCAACGCCCTTTCAACATCTTCCTGAGTTGCCTTATCGTTATCCAGAACTTCCTTTACTGCTGCCAGAGCATCCTGATATGTCTTCCAATTTTCTTTCGAATGATTTTTCTCCTTATAAAATGCAAGACATTCATTATAGAATTTTTCCAGTTCTTTTTTACTTACTTCCTCAGGCTCCGGATCAGGTTCTGCTTTCTGCTCCAGAACAAGTGATACCATTGCTTTCGAAAGTTCTCTCTTCATAATTTCTACATCATTTGCGTCTGCATTTTCCATCGCTGCCAATGATTCTGCATCTGCAATCTTGTCCTGAAGAGCTTCCCATGATTCTGCGGTAAATCCTTCATTTTGGATTGCTTTTGCCTCTTTAATCATAGCATTCAAACTTTCAATATCTGCCGGTACATCCGCTTGATGCAGTTTCAATTCTGCTGCTGAACCATTGTTATTTACCGCTTCCAAATAAACAAGACGAACATGTTTTGTAGTCACTTTTTCAAATTCAATGATTTTTGTATCCCCATTACTTTTCAATGTACCCGTTGCATGAGTTGTATAATTCGTTCCATCATCACTGATCTGAATTTCATATTTGGTTACATTTCCATTTGTCCCTGTCTGACGTGGAACATAAGTCAGACCATCAACCGATGTCGGCTCAGCCATTTCCAGATCAATCCAATGCGGCATTGTTGTAATATCCCATTTTGAATGCCAAATTGTACTTGGATCTCCATCCAACGCTTTGCTCGGTGCCGATCCGTTATCCTGATGTGAGGATGCTGTTGCAGTAATCTGACCATTATCTACATAATTAATATTTCTGCCTTCAACCAATGTCAATCCTGCCAGAGCATCTGCCAGCATCTTCTCATAACCATCTACTGTATTCTGCATTTCGACCGGTAATCCGGTACGGATCTGTGAAAGCACATAATCCAGCCATGCTACGGATTCCTGTGTAAATAGTGTACGATCTGTTGGAATTGTTTTCTTCAGACTCTCAATTCTGCTGTAATCCGCTTCTTCATAACCGATGTTCTCTACAATAGTTTCGATCTGTGCAGCTAATTCACTGATTGCTGCCGCATCTGGATTATAGGATGCAAAAATTGCCTCTGCTTCTTTCATAAGCTGCACAAGTTCAGTGCTTTCCGTTTTTCCAATTACCTGATTTGCAGTAATCACTGCATAATCCAATGGCATTGTAGATGCAAACTCTGCGTTTGTTCCTAGACGAACATCATCCACGTAACCTACAAATGCATTCTTCGTACTTCCGATTCTCTCCATCGGGAACATTGTTGTTGCAAGCAACGGTCTTCCTTCTACTCGTTCGTCATCCCCAAGCACGTCTCTCAATTCTCCATTTACATAGAGATATGCTCTATTCTGCTCATTTTTGAACTCCAATTCTACCCATTCATTTACAGGCAGTTTATAGTTAAAGGAATAGTCGTGATTTTCCCTTGTAAATCCAACCTTTCCGGTTTCTTTTTGAACCGCTTTGATTGTTCCATAGCTGCTCTCAAAGAGAATCTGTTCATCATTACTGTCTGTTGTTCTCTTTACCTTGACACGCAAATCATTTCCAAGACCAACTGTTGTAAGGTCTGTGCTCACATAACTTTCATTTCCTGTAAGTTTCAGTGCATTTCTTCCATCTACACTTTCGATTGCAGCATTTTTTCCATTTTGAAGATCATATCCATTGCCGGAAGCATCTTTCATATTGTCCATTGGATAATGTGCTGCTGTACCTTCCTCATTCTTTGCTGTCTCGTATGTAAAGTTTGTTCGTGGAGCTGTTCCAAGTACAGCATAATCTTCTTTTGCCGCATTTAAATCCTTATTTCCTTTTCCCCACAACTTAGCGCCAAACAATGCGATTTCATTATCAATACGATCATATACATCATATTCACTGACACCATTTTCCAGATAATCTGTCATGTCATTCCATACTGCAATGGCGCCGCCGATCATCTGTTTATCTCCTGCCGGAATTGTCACACCGCCAATGGAGTTGATTGCCAGATTATATAATACATCTGCATTCAAATAATCATAGTAATAGCCGGCATTTGGAACAATGTAGTAATTGCCGTCGTTACAGTTAATCAAATCGTAACCCTGCTCGTACATCTTGTCCATATTTGCCCATCCAAAGTTCCACAGGTTCATCTGCACACCTTCACTACGCACTGAAGTATTTCCCTTGATTGAAGAAAGACTTCCCCAGATACGTGGTGTACGTCCGCTGTCCTGTACGTACTTAAGCATATCGTCTGCAAACTTTCTATATGCCTCCGGTGCCGCCGTATATTCATCTGCACCGACATGTACAATGGTATCTTTATCAAATACCGGATTTGACAAATCTTTGCCCATATACTCATTAAAAATACTCTGTACAAATTCTAAACTCTCATCATATTTCTCTTTCAACGCAAGATGATCGTTGTCTCTTCCATAGGTGCCATGGCGCAGGTCCGGTCTTACCTTTGTCAACGCGAGAGAGTGTGCCGGTGTATCGATCTCCGGTACAATATCCACACCATACACTCTGGATTCCTGAATCAAATTACGGAACTCTTCTTTTGTATAGAACACATCCTTGCTTGTAAGATCTGCCTTATACAATCCATCTTTTCCGCCTTCTTTGATATCAGATTCCAGACGAAATGCAGAATAAGCCTGCATTGGGTCTTCTCCGATCTGAGAATAGTGCTCCAATGGAATTAAGTTATCATTCAAATGAATCTGGAAGTCGTTCATCTTATACCATGACATCTGTTTTACGGTATCTTCCAGCCAATCCATTGTAAATGTTTTACGTCCAACGTCCAAAATAAATCCACGTACTTTATAGAGCGGATAATCTCTTGCAACACCCTGCGGAATATTTCCAGCCGCTTTCAAACTCTGCAAAATCGTTCTTGTTGCCCAGAATGCTCCTCTTGTTGTCTCTGCTTCTACGGAAACCTTTTCATCCACTGTCATTCTGTAGCCTTCATCTTGAAGTCCTTTGCCTGCCTCTGTCAAAGCAAAGAAGAAATCCCCTGCATTCGCTGAATCTGCAGTTACAACTGGAAGTCTCTGCCCCATGATTGCCTCATAATCTTTTGCAAATGCTTCTGCTGTTTCCTTCAAACCGGCATCTCGAATAACAATACGGCTTCCGGCATTTGGAGTAAACTCTCCGGCATTTCCCTTCCATTCTCTGATTTCCGGTAACACATCCGGTGCAGCATTATCTCCTTCTGCAATCTGATATTCTCCCGGAACAGTTACCGGAATTTCCTTAAAACGATAAGTGTCGTTTTCCTTATTTTCAATTTTAAACGAAACTTTTACTGTTGTATCTACAACCGGCTGATAGATATTCAGATCTGCATCTACAACCTGTTCATAATCTGTTCCATTATAAGTTACTTTTTCTGTGTCCGTTTCCTCCGGAATATGAACCGTTAATTTCTTATCCCCCTTGTTCGGTGTATCAACAGAAATAAGTTCTTCAAGATCTACCTTCGGAGCGCCACCATATACTTCCATTTCATAGATAGAAATAGAATTCCAGTTTGCCGATGCATTGTCTGGATCCTGACTTGTAAATGAGTTGATATACAAACGAACATATCTTGCTTTCTTAACTGCATCCAAAGTAATTGTATCCTTCAAAGCCTTCGGATTCGTCTGTATGTGCTTTACATCTTCCCATTCAGATTCCTGCGGTACAGCTGTTGTATTCGCAGTCTGTATTTTATAATCTGTTGCTTTTCTTGTTTCCCAGAAAATGCGGACTGTTTTTACATCCATTTCTTTTCCAAGATCAACATAAATCCAATGCGGAGCATCCTGTACCGCACTGCTCCATCTGGAGCTTCGATCTTTTGTATTACCATCAACTGCTTTCGCTGCAGTCAAATTGCCATCTTCTGTAGAATCAGCAGCAGCAGTTTTCCCCTGGGCAACGTTTTCTTCCGGATTTTGAGGGGTATCCGGAGCTGTTACTGCTTTGTCTCGAATCTCAAATTCACGAATAGACACACTATTATATGCCCCATCTTTCAATGACTCTACAGTTAATTTCACATACTGATAACTTACCGGTTCATCCAGTGTAACTACTGTATCCTGTGGAAATCCTTCTGCTTTCTTGTCCTCTGATTGATGAATCAAAGTCCAAGTGGAATTATCGTTAGAACCTTCGATTTTGAACTTACCGATCAACTGTTGCCCTACAGTAGCTCCTGTTCCGCCTTCACTTAAAATACGGAATTCTGTAAATGACTTCTGTGCTCCCAGATCTACCTGCAGCCATCCCGGAGCCGCCCCTTCTGAAGACCAGCGGGTTTCGTCATTGCCGTCAATAGCTTTTACAGCACGCATGTCAACTTGTCCTTGATTGTACTCTGCATTTGCAGTTGCCTGACAGCCTAAGGCAAGATTTGTAGCCTTTTCAGCAGGTTCTTCCGCAAAAGAGCTCATTCCGCTTGACAATACGCAGCTGGCACATAGCGATACTGCTAACAGTCTTTTAAATGCCTTTTTCATATTATGCATTGTGTTCTTTTTCCTCCTTATTCTTTTTCATTTCCTTCTTCATAACTTCCTGGGATTTTGCCCGATATCCCAAAATAATACAAGAAAAAAAAGAGACAATCCCCCACTTTACCGACTATACAATCGGCTAAAAAGGTTTTGCCTACTCTAGATAGTAACAATCCATCGTTATTTTCTTATACTATTTATATAAATACTACCAATTTTTGACAAAAATGTCAAACTATTTTTCTCTTTTTTATTCAAAAGCCACAATTCCATTCACCCTTTATTTTCTCCTGAGCCGCTCATTGATTTTTTCATTTTTCTTAGAAATTTTCTAATAAAAGTATTGAATTTTCATTCAAAAACAGGTATACTATATTAGTACGTTTTATTTATGCTGAAATAGCTCAGTTGGTAGAGCACTTCACTCGTAATGAAGGGGTCGTCGGTTCAAGTCCGATTTTCAGCTTAAAAAAAGGATTGATTCCACTTCATTGGTTTCAATCCTTTTTTATTTCCTATCTATTTCTTATTTCATTGCCATTACTCATGATTATCACTCGTAATTATTGCTCAAGATGCACCGTCATCTGATTGTACGGAATCTCGATTCCTTCCTCATCAAAGCTGAGCTTAATCTCTTCCAGAATCTTCCACCTGGTAGGCCAATACTCGTCTGTCTTCACCCATGCACGTACCCCCAGGATCACCGCACTGTCTCCGAGCGAATCCACAAATACTTTCCACTCTTCTTCATGAATAATATTGGGATTGCTTTGAATCAGTTTTTCCAGTGTGTCTTTTGCCTTTTTCAGATCAGACTGATAGGAAATCCCAACTTTCAAATCTAACTGCCGCTCTGCCTTTGCAGTAACATTCGTCAGACTATTGCCTGTCAAAATCCCATTCGGAATCACGATGGTTTTGTTATCCAATGTTGACAGTTTTGTATAAAACACTTTGATTTCTTTTACTGTTCCTTCGTTTTTATTGGTATCCTCAATTATATAATCTCCAACTACAAACGGCTTTAAGAACAATATCTGCACGCCTCCTGCCAGATTGGACAGCGTCCCCTGCAATGCCAAAGAAATTCCGACACCGGCCGCCGCAAACAAAGCTGTGATAGAGGATACTTCAATCCCCAGATTTCCCGCCACAATCATGATCAGCAGCACATACAGCCCAAACTTTAACAACGAATCCGTAAACTGAGCAACTCCGGTATCTACACTGCTCCGCTCTATTGAATGTTTCACGCTTTTTCGTATTAACTGAATAATAAAACGCCCGATAATAAAAATCAGAAGTGCCACAGCCAAACGAATCCCAAAGGACACCATATCCGGTATATGATCTTGTAAATACTGCACAAACCCATTTACCTCAGCCTGCACTTCATTAACCGAAGTCTCTGCCGATTCCTGAATAATCTCTGTTGTCTTATCCATAAGCTCTCCTTTCCAGTTCCCCATTTCCGCATTTTACTATTCTTTTAATGCCAGAAATGCCGCTAGATTTCCTCGTTTATCTCCTGTCGTTCTATGAGAAAACAATACATCACTGTTACAGTGTGTGCACACGTTTGTTACTGCAATATGATCTTCGCAAATTCCAGCTTCTCTCAAAATCAATTCGTTTGCATTCCATAAATTCAATTGAAATCTTCCGTTTTCTTTCTGATAGAATAACCGTTCCCAATCCGATGGATGAAATTGCTGTCGAAACTGCTCAACCACTTCTTCACTGACCTCATAACAATCCTGACATATGGAAGGTCCAATCGCTGCATATATTTCTCTTGGGTTACAGCCATATTCTTTCTCCATCAGTTCCACTGTTCGTTTTCCGATTTTACCAACCGTTCCACGCCATCCGGAATGACTCAGACCAATTACTCGTTTTACCGGATCCACAAAAAATAAAGGAACACAATCGGCATAAAAAGTCACCAGACAAATCCCCGGCACATTCGTCACCAATCCATCTACATCCTGATATTCCAGAGGACGTACCATTCCCATTCCACGATCCGCGTCTGTTACTACACGTACATTCGTCGTATGTGTCTGCTGTGAAAATACCATATCTTCACATCTGACCCCTATCGCTTTTGCAATCCTGCGGAAATTTTCCCGAACGTCCTCTTCCCGGTCTCCTCTGGTAAAACTCAAATTCATAGATTCGAAACATCCCTGACTCACTCCGCCCAACCGGGTAGAAAAACCATGTTTAACGACTCCCAGCTCTGTCAGCATCGGATATTTTAAAAAAGGTACGCTGCTTTCCGAAAGCTCCAAAATATTCTTTTTATTTTTATAATTCAAATTGATCGCCATTGCTATCCCTCAAACGCATTTTTTATCAAAATAAACGTATTCTTTTCAATTCCAACCACATCAAAACGACAAGGAATATCAGCCACTCTATGCTGCATCAGATAATATTCGGCTACCTTTCGTATATTCCTCTGTTTTCTGAGATCTACTGCTTCCAAAGCGGTTCCCGACCTCTGATTCTGCCGGTATTTCACTTCACAAAACACCAGATATTCTCCATCTCTTGCAACAAGGTCAATTTCCCCATATCTGCAGCGATAATTATATTCCAGTATTTCATACCCCTGCTCTATGAGATAGATCCCCGCCGCTTTTTCATAACAACTCCCAAGTTTTCTTTTATTCATCTTTCATATTCTGCGATGACTTTCGGCACATCCCTTAATGCCTTGAATACACATTCTCATATAAAATGTGTAATAAAACTCTGTCTATGAATCGGTGTTGGCCCCAATTTCTGCAAAGCCTGGATATGCTCCTTCGAACCATATCCCTTGTTCTGTCCAAATCCATACCCCGGCAAAACTTCATCATACTGTACCATCAACCGATCTCGGGTTACTTTTGCCAAAATACTTGCTGCCGCAATAGAAACACTCTTTGCATCGCCTTTGATAATCGGCACCTGTGGTATTGTAACTTGGGGGATCGTAACCGCATCATTCAATAAAATATCCGGAATCACGCCCAGCTGTGCAATTGCAGACCGCATCGCCTCATATGTAGCCTGCAGAATATTGATTTCATCGATCCGCGCCGGCGATGCCATCCCAATTCCTACTGCAACCGCTTTTTCCATAATTTCATCATATAATACTTCGCGCTTTTTGGCAGATAATTTTTTGGAATCATTGAGATACAAAATTTCGCAATCTTTTGGCAAAATGACAGCGCCCGCTACTACCGGACCAGCCAGCGGCCCACGTCCCGCTTCATCAATCCCACAAATATATGAACATTCCGCATACTGTCGTTCATACATCTTCATACTCTCTAATCTTAGCCGTTCCTGCCGCAGAGCCTCTTCCTGTTTTTGATACCGCGCGATCAGACTGCGCACTCCTGCACGCTCGTCCTCTGCATATTCCTGATATAATTCTGCCCATTGTTCCGGCATTCTCTCTTCAAATTCTTTTTTTATCTCTGCGGTACTTTTACTCATGTTTGATCACTCCAAAATTATCCAACGGCCAAATCCGGATCCAGGCTCTTCCCAGCAAATCTTCCCTGTGCAGAATTCCCACACTTGGATCCCGGCTATCTGAACTATGGTTCCGATTATCTCCCAATACAAAATACTCATCTGCGCCAAGAGTAATCGGTTCTTCTGCAATTCCCGGCATCTCCATCAGCTCATTTCCATAATGTTCATCAAGCAGCGCACCATTGATATACACATAGCCATCCTTTACCTGTACAGTTTCTCCCGGAAGGCCGATGATTCGTTTAATATAATACGTATTCTCCTTATGCTGATAGGGAAATACGATAATCTCAAATCTCTCAGGCTCCCTGAACCGATAGGAAATCTTATCAACAATTAAGTTATCCCCATCGTGAAGTGTCGTTTCCATCGATTGTCCGCTGACCTTTGTCCGCTGGCCCACATAAGTAATAATCAAATAAGTGACCCCGATGATAATCAGAAGATATACGATCCAACCTACCAATTCTCTCAGGATTCCTCTTTCTTTTTCCATATCGAAACCCTCTCTCTGCCAATTTTCTATTCTTCTATTTATTGCAATCGGACTCGTTTCCTCTTTCAGGAGTTTCAAGTGTAATTCTTCCCAGACGACCATTCCGAAAATCATCTAACAACATTTTGGCAGCCTTCTCTGTATCCAATTCATTTCCTTTTACAAGACAATGTCTGCTTCTTGCAATCTCCTGTATATTTTCAAATCCATTTTCTGCTTCTGTAATCTCATATTTTCCCGCCAAAACACCCGGATATGCTTTTACCAAAAACTGCGTCAGTTCTGCCGCCAGTTCTTCCGTATGCAAAATCTCATCTTTGATCGAGCCAATAAAAGCCAATCGAAGTCCCACTGTTTGATCTTCAAACTTAGGCCACAAAATTCCAGGGGTATCCAGAAGTTCTACATTCTTATTCAGACGAATCCACTGTTTTCCCTTTGTAACGCCCGGTTTATTCCCCGTTTTTGTACATGCCTTTCCGGCAAGCGCATTGATAAATGTTGATTTTCCTACATTCGGAATACCTACAACAATTGCACGAACCGGACGATTCAAAATCCCCCGTTTCCGATCCCGTTCAATTTTTTCTTTACACGCCTCCTGTATCACCCCATTTATAGACTTAATACCGCTTCCTTTTTTTGCATTCACTTTAACTACAGAATACCCTTTTGCTTTAAAAAACTCCATCCAGGCATCATTCCACTTTTCCTCTGCTAAATCTGATTTATTAAGCAGAATAAGCCTCGCCTTATTTTTTCCAAGTTCATCTATATCAGGATTTCGGCTGCTTACCGGCACTCTTGCATCTACCAGCTCAATCACCAGATCGATCAGCTTCATATTCTCCTGCATCATTCTCTTTGCTTTGGTCATGTGACCCGGATACCATTGAAAATGCATGATTCTCCTCCTGTTTTAATTCTTTACAAATCCAAAATTTGATCCACTGCTTGCAACAAACCAGATTCTTCCATATATATCCTCTCTTTTCACATTTCCGATGTCTGCCATTCGACTGTCCACACTGCTCTCGTGGTTATCTCCCAGCACAAAATATTCATCCGGCTTCAGTTCTATTTCTTCGGATGCGACCCCCGCGTCTACAATCTCGTAAGAATAAATATCCTTTACCAGTACTTCCCCATCAATATATATCTGTCCATCCTGAATCTGTACCGTGTCTCCCGGAAGACCGACAATTCGTTTCACAGAATAATGGGCATTTTCATTTCCATTTGGTTTAAAAGCAATAATATCACCGCGCGCAGGTTTCTTCGCATTATAAATCATACGGTCCACCAACAGAACATCTCCGTTTTTCAACACCGGACTCATTGCGTCACCCGCATTGCTCACGCGCTGTCCAAACAGAACAACCAATATAAACGCCAGCAAACAAACTGCAACAATCTCGATTGCCCAGCGCAAGATTTCTTTTGGTTGTCGTGCAGCCGCCGCGAGTTTTTCCTTCGGGAAATATAACGACAGACCTCTCTTCTTTCTCTTCTGCCGCAGATATTTTTTATTTCCACCGTTTTTATATTTGATACGATTCTTATTTTTTATATTTCTTTTTTTACGTTTTTTTCGAAAATTCAAATCCTGCATCTGAAGCCCCCACTATTTTCCCGGTCGGAAGGAATAACAGAAAAGGGACAAACTACATATCTGTAATTGTCCCTCTCATTGTTGTTACTATTTTACTAATTCTTTCACTTTCGCTCTCTTACCAACACGTCCTCTTAAGTAGTTCAGTTTTGCTCTTCTGACTTTACCCATACGAACAACTTCTACCTTTTCAACATGTGGAGAGTGAACCGGCCATGTCTTCTCAACACCAACACCGTTGGATGTTTTTCTGACTGTGAAAGTCTCTCTTACTCCGCCGCCCTGTCTCTTCAAAACAGTTCCTTCGAATACCTGAATTCTTTCACGATTACCTTCTTTGATCTTAGCGTATACTTTAACAGTATCACCAACTTTGAACTCCGGAGCGTTCTCTTTAATCTGCTCAGCTTCAATGTTCTTAATAATATCGTTCATTGTGTGACCTCCTTAATCTTTGACGTTCTTAACACTCGCCTATTCGGTGCCAGAGGACCATCGCTCTTCTTTTTACACAAACAACTGTTGTATTTTAGCATATTTCTATAAAAGATGCAAGCCCTCATAAGATATTTTCTCATTTTTCTTCTCCTTTTTCCCCCACATCTACTTTCTTTTTCTCATTTATGATATAATCTGTCACAAGAGTCATCATTTACTCAGGCAGTTTCACACTGCCAATGAAATATATTAGATTGTGAGGTCAAACATTATGAAAAAAACTCTTGCTATTATCGGATGTGGATTTTTAGGAAATATTATTGCCGATGCTTGTAAAAACGGACTTCTGAATGGTTATACACTCATCCGAGCCTATAGTAAAACCCATGAAAATGCAGTGAAATTGACAGAATCTGCCGGGGGAACTGCGTGTCGCAGCATAGATGAACTGTTAGCACTAAAACCAGATTTTCTCGCAGAAACCGCCTCTGTACAAACAGTAAAAGATTGTGCAGTCAAAGCTCTTCTTCAAGGAACCAGTCTGATTCCTCTTTCTATCGGAGCCTTTGCAGATAAAGAATTTCTGAAAGAAGTCAAATCTGCTGCGCAATCTGGATTCTCCAATCGTATTTTACTGAAAGAATTAGTTTTCATGATTCATAATACAATTTTTATTTATTGCAAGCTCCGACTCATAGAACAGGTCTACGATACGTAGACCCGCGTATTTCACGGCTTTTGAGCATGGTAAATAACAAAGGCCGGAAGA
This sequence comes from uncultured Lachnospiraceae bacterium, assembly GCA_905203555.1. Lineage (GTDB taxonomy): Bacteria > Bacillota > Clostridia > Lachnospirales > Lachnospiraceae > Schaedlerella. Next base: position 8,427 of record CAJKWK010000029.1, on the reverse strand, counting down.
TCACATCTCTTCCAGCCATTTTCTTTCTTTCTCTGTCAACTCACATTTTTCCAACAAATCCGGACGTCTTTCCTTTGTTCGCAGAATTGACTGCTCTCTTCGCCATTTTTCAATATTCGCATGGTGTCCGGATAAAAGTACAGAAGGTACCTTTTTCCCATGCCACTCTTCCGGTCTGGAATACTGTGGATATTCCAGCAGGTTGTCCTGAAAAGACTCAAATTCTGCCGACACATCATTGTGAAGTACTCCCGGAACAAGACGAGAAATCGTATCTACCATCACCATCGCCGGAAGTTCTCCGCCTGTCAGCACATAATCCCCAATCGAAACATAATCCGTCACAATCTCTTCCAACACGCGCTCGTCAATTCCTTCATAATGACCACAAAGCAGAACCAGATCTTCTTCTTTTGCCAGTTCCTCTGCCATTTTCTGTGTAAATGTATCTCCTTGCGGCGAAAGATAAACGACCCTTAGTTTTTTCTTTTTCGTTTTCTCTTCCACAGCCTTATATGCCAGATACACCGGTTCTGCCTGCATTAACATCCCGGCGCCGCCTCCATACGGATAATCATCCACACTCTGATGTTTATTAAATGCATAGTCACGTATATTGATTGCCTCAATCGACAACAGATTCTTTGCTGCGGCACGCCCGATAATGCTTGTATGCAGACCGTTCATTACCATTTCCGGAAATAACGTCAATATATGAAAATTCATTATACCAATCCCTCCAGTAAATGGACTTTCATCTCCATATTTTCTACATCTACATCCAAAATGCAATCATGTATCGCAGGAATCAAAACTTCCCCCAGATTTTCAAACTGTACGACATAAACTTCATTTGCACCGGTTTCAATTACGTCCTTCAGTTCACCGGACTCTCCCTCGTCTGTAACAACTCGCATTCCGATCAGATCTGCAATATAATACTCGTCTTCTTCCAGTTCCACCGCATTTTCACGAGCAACCAAAAGACTTTTTCCTTTATACATCTCAATATCATTTATGTTATCAATTCCTTTGAATTTCACAATAACGAACTGTTTAAAAAACTTCACGCTCTGAATCTCCAACGGAATCTGTTCTTTTCCTGTATCTAAAATTACATGTTTTAAAACTTTAAATCTTTCTGCATCATCGGTTGTAGGGAACACTTTCACCTCACCTCTGATTCCATGTGTTGAAGATATCACTCCAACCTGCAAAAACTGCTCCATCTCTTTCTCCTGTCCATTCTCCCAAAGTTTAAGAAAGGAGCAGTCTTTCCAGATGGATTCCTGCCCCTTTTTGTTACTTTCGGCTTACTGCATAATGTCAACAACCACTCTCTTATCATCTTTTGCTGCAGCTGCTTTTACAACAGCTCTGATAGCCTTTGCAATACGTCCCTGTTTTCCAATTACCTTGCCCATATCGCCATCTGCAACACGCACTTCGATAACCGTTGTTCTGCCGTCCTGTCTTTCATTTACAGACACACCGTCAGGATTGTCAACCAATGCTTTCGCAATTACTTCTACTAATTCTTTCATTTGCACGCACCTCCGCGGAACGTCTCTTATTTCTCAATGCCAGCTGCTTTGAAGATCTTTCCTACAACTTCTGTTGGTTGAGCACCGTTGTTAAGCCATCTCTTAGCTGCTTCTTCATCTACTTTGAATGCACTTGGCTCCAGGTTCGGATCATATGTTCCGATTTCCTCGATGAACTTTCCATCTCTTGGAGATCTGGAATCTGCTACTACGATTCTATAGAAAGGAGCTTTCTTCTGTCCCATTCTTTTCAATCTGATTTTTACTGCCATTTTACTGTACCTCTCTTCTTTCTTAATTTCTTTTTTTAGTAATCTATATGTTAAAAGGGAAGATTAAATCTGCCTCTTTTACCACCTTTGCCACCCATAAGTCCAGGAAGTTTTTTCATCATCTTTCTGGTCTCATTAAATTGTTTCACCATTCGGTTAACTTCGGAGATATCCACTCCGGCACCTTTTGCAATTCGATGCTTTCTGGATGGATTTAACAAATCAGGATTTCGCCGTTCTTCCGGAGTCATCGAATAGATCATAGCTTCCATTCTGGCCATTTTCTTCTCATTTTCTTCCGAGTCGATATCCGGCATCTTTTTACCGCCCAGGCCGCCAAGCCCCGGCATCATCCCAAGAATACTAGAAAGACCGCCCATCTTTTTCATCTGATTCATGCTCTCCAGATAATCCTCATAATCAAACTGCGCTTTCTTGACCTTCTGCGCCATCTGCCTTGCTTTTTCTTCATCCAGTTCAGCTCCGGCTTTTTCAATCAAAGTCAGAACGTCACCCATTCCCAAAATACGGGAGGCCATACGATCCGGATAAAACTGCTCCAAATCAGAAAGTTTCTCTCCCATACCTACATAGAGTATCGGTCTTCCCGTCACTGCCTTGATAGAAAGTGCAGCTCCGCCACGTGTATCGCCATCCAGCTTTGTTACTATAACTCCATCAATTCCAATCTTCTCATGGAAACTTCCGGCAACATTTACTGCATCCTGACCGGTCATTGCATCAACCACCAGTATTGTCTGATGCACCGTAACCGATTCTTTGATTTCCTGAAGTTCCGCCATCATATCTTCATCAATGTGAAGCCGTCCGGCTGTATCTAAAATCACGATATTGTTCTTATTCTTCGCTGCATGCTCCATGGCTGCTTTTGCGATATCTGCCGGCTTAGCCTTATCGCCCATTGCAAACACTTCAACGCCCTGCTTTTCTCCATTAATCTGCAGCTGTTTGATTGCCGCAGGACGATATACATCGCAGGCAACCAACAGTGGTTTCTTTCCTTTTAGTTTAAACTTGCCGGCAAGTTTTGCCGTTGTGGTTGTCTTACCTGCTCCCTGCAGACCAACCATCATAATCACAGTTGTTGCACTTCCCGGCTGCAGTTCAATCTCTGTCGTCTCAGAACCCATCAAAGAAATCATTTCTTCATTTACAATTTTAATGACCATCTGCCCCGGATTCAATCCGTTCATGACATCCTGACCAATTGCACGTTCCTGCACATTCTTAATAAATCCTTTGACAACCTTGAAGTTAACATCCGCCTCCAACAGCGCCATCTTAACTTCTTTAAGTGCCGCCTTGACATCCTCTTCTGTAAGTCTGCCCTTGCTCCGAAGGTTCTTAAATACGTTTTGAAGTTTTTCTGTTAAACTGTCAAATGCCATCCTGCACCTCTTCTACTTTACTGTAATCCAAATATCCATCAAAATTCATCTATGATCAAATCCGAAATCTTTCGAATCTGCGCTGCCATCTCTGTCGGATCCTTCCCTTGTTTCTCATACGCGCTGAGAATCGAGTCAATTTCCTGCACATTCTTTTTTATCAGCAAGAACTTTTCCACCAGATGCAGCTTTTCCTCATAACCTTCCAAAGTCTTCTGACACCGCTTAACCAGATCATGTACTCCCTGTCTGCTGATTCCCGCATCTGCAGCAATCTCACTCAGAGACAAGTCCTCAAGAACAAATTGTTCATAAATCTCTTTCTGATGGGCATTGAGAAGTTCTCCATAAAAATCATATAACAATGCCTGTTCTAAAATATCATTCACTTTTATCACCTCTGCTATCTTACATGAAAACATCTTTGCTGTCAAGTATTTTTTCTTGACACTTGTATTTTTTCACTTTTTCTTTTTTCTTTTTATTTTTCCTCACATCTTTTCAACAGGCACATATTATGAAGTGTAAACAAATTTTTGGAGGATTTACAATGAGTGATTTAAGTGCAACAAACTGCGGATGTGGATGCGGATGTGAAAACAATAACGGCGGTGTATTTGACAGAAACAATTCTTGTCTCTGGATTATCCTGCTCCTTTGCTGTTGCGGAGGCTGTGGAAACTTTGGCGGCGGATGCGGCAACGGATGCGGCAACAGCTGTGGAAATGACAGCTGTTTGTGGATCATTTTACTTCTGCTCTTCTGTGGTGGATGCGGATTCTAATTCCACCCTGTTCTTTCTTCCGAACACCCTCGGCGCTGTCTTCGGCGCCGGGGGTGTTTCCGTATATTTCTATGATTTTTCTCCCTCTTTCATATTTATATATTCCAGCACATATATATCTATAAAAAGCGAGCCGGAGTTTTTTATGGAAAAGAAAACAACCAGACCCATGACACCATTCGACGAAATCACAACTCCATACTCCTTTAGTATCCTAAAGCTGTTGCTCCCCTACCTGGCTCCTTCCAACCAATATTCACTCTGGATCATGATAAAATTTCTGGAACTCCGATATACGATTTCACTTTTCAAACATCCTGAACAAGTATCAAGAAATCATTCCTTCGGCTCTTTTCCAGATTCCCCCACCGCACTTCTGGATGAGATTACCCCCTATCTTCCCCCTGAGCAATCTCAGATGGCAGACACATTCCGAAATATTTTGAATATCATGGATATGATGCAGATGCTCCAACCTTCCGGAGATTCCCAAACCTCTGCAGACTCTGCATTTTCCGGTATCAATCCTATGGATCTGATGATGGGAATGCTTTCACCAGAACAACAAGAAATGTTCCGCTCTTATCAGGATATTTTTGCAGAGTCAGACACAACTAATCCAAAAACAGGAGGCATAGAAAATGAACGAATGGATGAACAGTCCACTACTGAAGAATATGGATCCGACCAAACTGGAACTGATCCGTATGGCGGCAGCACAAACACAGGGGAAGACCGGTAAGGAACTAGCCCCGATCATGCTTGCACTTATTACAAATGCGAAGAAAAAAGGAATTCAATTCACCGCCGATGAAATTCATTTTATTATGGAAATACTAAAAGAAGGGAAAACAAAAGAGGAACAGGAACAGATTGACCATATGATTGCCATGGTTCGTTCCATGATTTTACAGCATCGATGAGTAAAAAACAGCCCGTAGAACTGTTAACTGTTGACGGGCTGTTTATCACATTCTTTATTTTTTTAGTTTTTCACGCAGCTGACGGCGCATCTCCAACACACGTTCCTGGTGTCTGCGTGATTCCAGCGTCGGGAAGGCACGCAGCAATCGATTTGGAATTCTGGCACTCTTCTGATTCAACTCTCCATAGCGCTTTTTCAGATCTGCAATATGAGCACGCAGACTTTCCTGTGCATCCTGTCTTCTCTCATACAATTCTTCTACAACCTCCTGCGCTTTCACCTGAAGTTCCTCGGCCGCATCCTGATGACGCTCATGGAAATCTTCTACTGCATCCATTGCATGAGCTGTTGTAGAATAAATGTTTTCTCCCAGCTGTTCTGAAAGTTCATGTAACTCTGCTGCAATTTTTTCCATATATTCCATTCGTTTATTAAATTTGAAGATTGCAGATGATGTCACACATGTATCTACAATTAACAGAACACTCAGCACAACAATCAATATGATTCCCAACGTTCTTGGCAGCATTGCCAGTCCTTTATGTATTACAGGATGAATTAAATTCAATATAACTACACAGGCAACTCCCCAGATCAAAGAAAACAATAAACAAACATAACCACCTATATTCAATGGCATATTCGAATAATCCCACCATTTATTATGAAAGATTTTGTCCATTGCCCATCCGGTGATTCCTTCTAACACTGTTACCAATATCACTGATGCGATATAAAGCAAAATAAGATTGGAACGGTACGGTGTCAGAAACACAATTACTGCAGACACTCCAAACCCATAAATCGGGCAAAATGGGCCATTTAAAAACCCCCGGTTTACGAACCGATGCTCTTTACATGCTGCAAAAGCAACCTCTGTACACCAGCCCAAAAAGCTATAAACAAAAAAATAAAGTGCTACAAAATAAAATTCCATAATTCATTTCCCCGTTTTTCTTATAATGAGTTTATCATCCGGTTATCCAGATTACACTAGATTACTCCTGCTTCCTTAAAAAGTCAATCATAGCATACATCCGTCAAAAAAAACGCTTGATTTTTGCATTCTGCCGGTGCAGTATCTTTTCCCATAAAAATATCTGCGATGCAACTTTGTTCTTTCTGTCCGTACCCGATCGCCAATAATGTCCCAACAAGTTTCTGCGGCATCTGTTTCAAAAAACCATCCGCAGCTAAACAAATCCGAACCGCTCTCGATTGATCCGTCACAATCTCTAGTTTTTGTAAATCACGAACTGTAGATTTCTTTGTCTTCCCCGCAGAAAATCTGCGAAAATCATGACTTCCTCTCAACATTTCCGCCGCACTTTCCATCGCTTGAAAATCTGGCTGTTGTTTTCTAAAATCCACATATCTGCGCTGAAATACATCCTCTGTTTCTCCGATCAACAGATGATACTCGTATACGCTCTGATGTGGATTCAGTTCTGCATGAAATCGATCTGACGTTGTTTCCACCTCTCGTATCGCTATATCCGAAGGAAGATATCGATTCAAATAGTGGCGAATCTCCACCTCCGACATCTGGGATCCGGTTTTAAAATTCGCAATCTGCCGCAGTGCATGAACACCCGCATCCGTTTTTTCCCCGCAATACAAAACGACCTCTTCTTGTGTCATACGTTTTAAAACTTCAGTAATTCTTCCTGATACTGTAGAATTGCTCTCCCTTTTCACTGCCTGCCAGCCATGAAAACGAGTTCCGTCATATTCAATTACAAGCCTGATATTCCGCATTTCCATCTGCTAATCCTCTTTCATCTAAGCAATAAAAGTTACTGTTGTTCCTATATGAATGTATTTTATCGAATTCCATAAGTGATTACAACCACAATTTTATTTATTCTTTCCTGATCTGTTTGATTGCTTTTCTGATACAAACAACTTATAATAGAAAAAGAACATTAGAAATGGGGACAATTATGAATATAACAAAAAAAGTAGAAGATTCCAGAATTGAAACAGTACACATTGTCCGCCCCAATCATCTCAATGGCGCCGGACGTTTATTTGGCGGAATGCTGATGCAGTGGATCGATGAAGTAGCTGGCATTGTCAGCATGCGCCACGCAGGCTGCAACTGCACCACCGCCTCCGTAGACAACCTGCATTTTATCCGTGGAGCCCATCAGCAAGAATTAGTTGTAATCATTGGACGGGTTACTTATATCGGCACAACCTCTTTAGAGGTTCGTGTAGATTCTTACGTAGAAGACCGAAACGGTATGCGCAGACCTATCAACCGCGCTTATTTCACAATGGTTGCGTTGGACGAACATGACAACCCCTGCCCGGTTCCAAAACTGGAAATCACGACTGAAGAAGAAAAAGCAGAATGGGAAGCAGCCCAAAAGCGACGTGCCATGCGCGAAAAGCGCCGCACTGAAGGCTTTTGATTTTTCCAAAACATATAAAACTGCCAGGATGAATATACTCATTATTTTTCATCTCGGCAGTCTTTTTATTCTTATTCTATTATTCTGTATAATATAATTCGATTGGATCGATCGGATCCACCGGATTTTCCTGCTCCATCTTTGCATTTCGTCCATGGCGCCGCAGCAACTCTCCTGCCTTATTATAAACCCAGAAAGAATATACTAATATCTTATTTACCTTCCCCATTCTTTCCTTTGTTGTCTTATCATAATAAGTACCGCCCGTCTCAAATGCTGTTTTCTTATGAATCATAGAAATCAGTTCTGTCTCACAGGTAACCGGTTCCGGCAGCACTGTATAGGCACGTCCCACACAATTAGTCTTATGAGAATCACTGCCTCCTACAGTCACTTTATTATATTTCTTCGCCAAACGCAGTGCTTTTGCATTGGCTTCTGCATTTTCACAACAATTGTATGCTTCTACAAAATCAAAACGCTTGATCAATTCCGGAGATTTGTAAAATCTCTTTGTATTTGCAAAACTCTGGTACTTCTCACCATAGGGATGTGCAGGTCCGATCACCCCTCCATTCCGATGAACGAGATCGATCAATACGGATGCCCGCATTCCCCGAAGCTCCAGAAGGCGCATCTTAACCCCCTCCGGCATAATTACCAACATATGTCCCGCATCTCTCGTATCATACTCAACTCCTTTTAACACAACAAAATCAGTATGCCGTTTTCCCTTTATATTATTCTTCCAGTAACGATAGCCATTGTAAGTATTATGATCTGTGATTACCATTCCCTGAAACCCTTTTCGTTTCAAGAGCGAAATATATTCATCCACACTGACCCTGCTGTCAATAGACCCCTCCTTCACATGACAATGCATATCAATCTTCATATATGATCTGCCCCTTTCCTCCGCATTATCCGAATTCAGACGATAAAATTCTTAATCCACATATCACTCTTCTTATAGTATATTATACAACGTATCCTAAGTACTGGCAATGGAAATTATCCCCGCTGGCGGCGTAAATTTACTGTAGGAATTATAGTGGCAGAAACTGCCGGATGTGTTT
>CAJKWK010000028.1 GCA_905203555.1 uncultured Lachnospiraceae bacterium | reverse complement strand
AAGAACTGAACGAAACTACTATAGAAACACCGGATGTAAAGGACAAATTGAGAAACGCATTGGATGTCGTTGATAAAATTATTGCCGGCGGAACTCTTGACCGAAGAGACATTGAACTGTTGATTGAGAGAATTGACGTAGACAAAGAGGGAATGCCGGAAATAACGTTAAAATATGGCTTGTCGGATCTGATCAATTACAGTCCTACCGATGAAATGAATCGTCGGGAGAATACGGTAATCGCTCTTGTGATGAAACTGATTACAGAAGATGGGCGTGGTTATACTTCGGCAAAATATTTATCTGAGCATATCACAGCACTGGGATTTAAGAAGACAAAACAAAGTATCTTGCCTTATATCAATCTGATGAAAGAATTGGGAATTTTGGAAGATACGGATAATCCGCTGAAACCTTACAATATTGCGAAAACAAAAGAAGAGATTACTGCACTGATACATCAATATCTGCCGGATTTACCGTCTCAAATGACTTCTGAACAATTATCGAACGATTATTTACATTGTAATGGTGTCGGCAGGTGGAATGCCGGAGATGGTATTTGAATATATCCTGAAAAAGAATGGTCTGGATCCGACCTCTGACCTGACAATCAATCAAAACATTGACTTTGGTTCTACTGCTGCCGCCTTTGCTGAAGGTCAGGGAGATTATACGATTGAATTTGAACCTGGAGCTACTTCTCTGGAAATGGAAGGAAAAGGTTCTGTCGTAGCTTCTCTTGGTAAAGACAGCGGATATGTTCCTTATACTGCTTTTTCAGCAAAACAAAGCTATATAGAAGAACACCCGGACATTATACAAGGCTTTACCAACGCTCTTCAAAAAGGTATGGATTATGTCCAGTCACATACTCCGGAAGAAATTGCCCAAGCTATTGAACCACAATTTCCAGAAACAGACTTGGAAACAATCACAATTATCGTCAACCGCTATTATGAACAAAATACTTGGAAAGCTGACTTAATTTTTGAACAAGAAAGTTTTGAACTCCTTTGCGATATCTTAAATTCTGCAGGAGAATTGACCGACTTCCCACCTTATCAAGAACTTGTGACAACAAAATTTGCCGAAAAAGCAGCAAAATAGACTATAAAAAGGAAAACTTTGGGGATTTCACAATTTATTATATGTTTGTTTACAATCCGTTCAAATTTGTATCACATATTCTACACAACTAAACGATATACTAAAGATGTTCTTAAGAAGAACACTTTTTCATAAACTTTTTCCCCCTTGAGTCACAGCGATGTGACTCTTTTCCTTTTTAAAAATAATTTTATTACAATCATAATTTTTAAAAATATACCAAAATTCAAAAAAAGATATGAAAGTTTTTTACACTCTCATATCTTTTTTGATTCTCTATACAATCTTTTTCTTTTTTCGTTCTTTACGAAAAATTACTCAAAATCATCAAACTCATCCTCAAAGTCATCGTCTTCATCGTAATCATCGTCATATTCATCATCTTGATTTCTGGATGTCGCCGCCAGAATAATCATGATCAATGCCAAAACAGCACCGCCGATTGCGCTATAAAGGAGAATTTTATCGTCGCCACGTTTTAAGAACGCAAACACTCCGCCTCCGAGATAAATCAGAATTGGAATCAAATATGCTGCAATTCCCCGACTATTCTGAAGAATAAGCAACAACAATCCTGCTACCAACATACATATTGCAAGAATGATATAAGTCATACCACCTGTTGCCCCATCTCCTGATGCAACACTTCCAAGACCGCCTACAAAGCCTTTATATCCAAAATATCCAAATGCCAAAATGGATAAAATACCAAGAATCACACGAACAACTCGATATTTTGCATTTGGTTCTTCATCCATATAATCGGAATCCTCTTCCAGCTCATCTTCATACACCTCATAGGCTTTTGAAGGTTTCACATTGGAACGCTTTTTCTCCGGTTCCGGACGTTTCTTTTCCTGTTGGATACTTTCTGCCTTTTTCTTAACTGCTTTTTTGCTTACAGCTGTATCCTCTTCTGAAACATCTTTCTTCTTTTTCGGTTTATAATTAGGATCAGTAGAAAGCATATCTTCGTATGCCTGACGCACTGCACGTTCTTTTTTTGCACGTATTCTCTCAGGAGGAATATTTCCATACTTTTGTTCCTTCTGATCAACAGCCTGTTCTGCCGGCACACTACGTTTTACCGTTTCCTTACGTTCTCCCGCCGCTTTTCTGGCTGCTGCACGTTTTGCTGCGTCCTCACGTTCTTTTCCCTGTGTTGCTTTTACCGGTGCCGACTTAACTGATGCTGATTTTTCCGCTGCCACTTTTGCTGATGCAGCTTTTGCCTGTGCCGCTTTTCTGGCCGCTGCACGCTTTGCTGCTTCTTCACGTTCTTTTCCCTGTACCGGTTTTTTTACTGATTCCTCTTGCTTTTGCTTTGGTGCCGCTTTTTCTTCTTTTTCTTTCTTTTTATTTGCATTATTTGCACGCTGTTTATCCAGATTCCACTGCTTTTTACAATCTCTGCATACTGCATACTGATTTAAAATCGGACTGCCATTTTCATCAGTACCAACTTTCTTCTTCATCAATTCAAGTTCTTTGCCACAAATCGGACATTTCATGATGTATTTCCTCTCTTTCGTATTCCAGAACATACCTTTTATTCTGATAATTCTTATATAGTATATCATTTTATAGGAAGTACGACAATGAAAAAATACAACATCTTGTGAAATTCCTTAGAAAATACAGGATACTTTTATGATTTCTTTTTCGTTTTTTCACTTTTCTCAGGAATTATTGGCGGTTGATATTGATAGACATCATTATAAGACTCCAGCTCTGCCTCTGACATTGGAAGAGACGGTATCAGCCCCGTACATTCTCTTGCAGATGCTGCATTAGATAAATAATCAAAATCATCAATCTTCTTTTCATTTTCTTTTGAATCTAACATCTTCTTTCCTCTCCTTAATTTCTTTTGTTGCAACAATTGTCTGAAAAACAAATGTTAACCTTAGTATCCTCTCTCTTGATTTTTCTATTCTAAACAGTTCAAATTATGATATAATTGAATGTGTAATTCCATTTTTGTAATTATTGATTTTTATTATTAATGATTTTATTAATGATTTTGCAATTCATTTTTTTGTTTTTTATCTCTGTTTTACTTATAGAAAGGATTTTTCGTTATGATTGATAAAAAATTAATTCCCGTAGGCGGACTAAAAAAAGAACCTTTTTCCGGTGGACATAATGGTATGCGTTACTTTTTCCGATGTGATGAAAGCAAAGAAACATTTACTGTTTTTATCTATCCTGAGCCCTGGTCTTTTGACAAAACATCCGATGATCAAAAACAATCCGCCTCTTTTCCTATGACGGATACAGGTATGGATGATGCGATCAACTGGCTCTGGGAGCAATATCATTCTCAAAAAGAAAAATGGCATGCAGCCCAAAAAGACCGCATGCACTTTTAACAAATGATTCTTACAATCTATCTATGTTCCTTCTCTACGGGAAGTTTAGATATGTTTTAGAATCTTCATAATTTCTTCCAAATCCTGTCATAACATCGTCACAATTCTTTGCTATGATATAAACCATAGAAAAGAAAATAAACTCTATAGAAGACAATGGCTGTGATTACATGGATTGCAGTCACAGCCATTGGACTTCGCCTAAAGAATCAGAATCCATCGCCTTTTCAGGCGATTTTTTTATTTCTATTCTTCTATCGGATATATCCTTCCTGATAAGCCTTCGTTCGATTAACACTATATAATTCAGCTCTTGTTGCTTGAATATATGGCTGTACAAAAAATATTCCAGCTATATTCATCGTTAATCCACACAGAATAATCCAGCCAATAAAAGAAATATCCAATCCAAATGCATATATTTTTTCTCCTGTCATCATTCGCTTGCTGATCAAAAATGCCTCTCTTCTGTCCATTTCCGGATTCTCTGCTAAAATATACGGAATCATCAAATATTCATAATGTTTAATGATACCCGGAACTACAAGCAATAATGACCACAGGGAAATATATAAATTTCTCAGGAACATTGTTATAACTACGTTGCTATACCCATGTGACTGCAGACCATATCCCAATTCTGCCGCTGTTGGGTTCATTGTCTGATTCTTTATAAAGAAACGGCATCCTCCTACCTCTAATGGATTTCCAAGAAACACTTTCACACCCAAAAACAAAATCCCTAAAACTATCGCCGCAAGCCTGAATCCTAAAAATCCATATAATGGAGAAAAAAAGAAATCTCCTATAGTTCCAAACATCCGATCTACGTATACTATGGATTCTCGATCTTGTATCCATTCATATATAAGATCCGGACCTATCATTCCAAAAATCGACATTACAAATGCTACCAATACACTTTGCCAATAATTTTTAAAAAAAGCTCCTTTTGCTCTCAGCTTTAATTCTGCACTTGTCCACATACTATCATCTCCTCGTATAATATTTTCAGATAGTCTCAGTATAACATACTCATTTCAAAAAAGCATCCCATGATATTTTATATCACAGGATGCTTTTTGATTTATTTTTATTTATTTTTTCTTTTTCTTTTCATATGGTGTATTTTTCAGCGGTAATTTTGTCTGAAATTCTCCTTGCAGCTTATAATAAGCGGCTGCAATAGCAGGAGCCGTTGGAATAGATGTAATCTCTCCAATTCCGATTGCACCATATGCATATTCAATACCCGGCTTTTCTACGATAACCGCTTCCACATCCGGAACCTTGTCTGCCTTAAATAATCCCAATGTACCAAATCGGGACACCGGACGGCCTTCTTGTAATTCATACTGTTCTGTCAACGCATAGCCCAGACTCATGACAACTCCGCCTTCAATCTGTCCTTCCACACTCTTTGGATTGACTGCCTTTCCGACATCATGGGCTGCCACCATTTTCTTAATAGTACCATCTTCATTCAGCACACAGACCTGTGTTGCGTAACCATAAGCAACATGAGAAACCGGATTCGGAACATCACTTCCCATTTTATCTGTTTTTGCAAGATATTCTCCGTAATATTCTGTTCCGTTCAACTCTTCCAAAGTTTTTTGCTCCATTGCTTCTTTTAATTTGAGACAAGCGCGTCTTGCAGCTTCTCCTGTAACCAATGTCTGACGAGAACCGGACGTTGTTCCGGAGTCCGGAGAATTTGCCGTATTCGGCGGGCAGTACACAATCTTATCATACGGAAGTTCTGCTGTCTGAGATACCATCTGTGTCAATACGGTTCCCAATCCCTGTCCGATGCAGGAGGCTCCGGCATGAATCTCTACTTTTCCATCTTTGATAATGAGTCTGCACCGTCCCCAGTCCGGAAGACCAACGCCGACACCTGCATTTTTCATTGCACATGCAAGTCCCACATAAGGTTCTTTCTCACAAATCTCTTTCACTGCTTCCAATGTTTCCGCAACACCGGTAGAAGGATCCGCAATCTGTCCATTCGGCAGAACCTGTCCCGGACGAATTGCATTACGATGGCGGATCTCCCATGGAGTGATGCCTACCATTTCTGCCAGAAGGTTCAAGTTCATCTCTGATGCGAAACAAGTCTGTGTCACTCCAAAGCCTCTGAACGCACCTGCAGGCGGATTATTTGTATAAACCGCTGTTCCGTCAATATCAATTGTCTGGAAGTTATACGGTCCCGCTGCATGAGTACAAGCTCTTTGTAAAACAGGTCCACCAAGAGATGCATATGCACCTGTATCAGCTACAACAACTGCCTTCATTGCAGTCAAATATCCATTTTCATCACAGGCTGTCGTTACATCCATCCACATTGGATGACGTTTCGGATGGATTGTAATACTTTCCTGTCTGGAAAGTTTTACTTTTACAATACGTTTCGTCAAATATGCAAGCAGCGCTGCGTGATGCTGTACGCTTACATCTTCTTTTCCGCCAAATCCGCCGCCGACTAATTTGTTTTCCACAACTACTTTCTCCGGCGGAAGTCCAAGCATGATACAACACTCATGCTGTGTATCATAAATTCCCTGATCGGATGAATAAATAAACACACCATCTCCATCAAACGGCATAGCAACTGCACACTCCGGCTCTAGGAATGCATGCTCTGTCCAAGGTGTCTCGTAATGTTTTGTCACCTTATATTTGGAATTTGCAATGACTTCATCTGCATTTCCACGAACCAAATGCTCATGAGCCAGAATATTTCCGTCCTCATGTACCTGTACTGCCCCTTCTTTTAAGGCTTCAAACGGATCGAAAACCGGTTCAAGCACTTCGTAATCTACCTTAATCAGACTTTTTGCTTTTTCCAGAATTTCCTGGCTCTCTGCTGCCACAAGACAGATTGCATCTCCTACATAATGAGTTACTTTTCCAACCGGAATCATTGTATCCCAATCATGTTTCAAATGTCCTACCTTCACATCTCCCGGAACATCCTCTGCTGTATAGACACCAACCACTCCATCTAATGCCAGAGCTTCTTCCACATGAATTGCAAGGACTTTTGCACGTGGATATTCAGAACGTACTGCACTTCCATATATCATGCCGTCCAAATAAACATCATCCGGATATTCCCCTGTTCCACATACTTTTTCTTTTACATCCACTCTCAGGATCGGCTCTCCTACCTGTGTAATTCCTTCATTTTCTGAAACCGAAAGATTCTCCCGAAAGATTTTTGCACTGAGTAAAATTCCTTCAATAATTTTCTTGTATCCTGTACAACGGCAGATATTATTCCGAATTGCAGCGACAACTTCCAGACGTGTCGGATCCGGGTTGACATCAATCAACCCCTTTGCACAAATAACCATTCCCGGAATACAGAATCCACACTGCACAGCCCCTGCTTTACCAAACGCATACGTATAAACTTCTTTTTCCCGTTCACTCAATCCTTCTACTGTAAGAATTGATTTCCCTTCCATCTTAGAAATCATAGGAATACATGCCCTTGTTGTTTTTCCATCCACCAATACGGTACATGTTCCACATGCCCCCTGACTGCACCCATCTTTTACGGATGTCAGATGCAGATCATCACGCAGAAAACGCATCAGTTTTTTGTCTTCTGCGACTTCGTATATTTTTCCATTTACCTGAAGTGTATACATCATCTCGCCCTTCCCTTCTCTATTTATTTATCTTCTCAAACATATCCGCAAAATTATTCCGCAGTATCTTGTTTTCGATCTATATCTTTCAGTTCTTCTGCTTCTGTCTCCAGCAGAATACACTGTTCTTTCCGTTTTTCCAGAATGACTTTTCCACCGGTATCTCCTTCCAGTTTCATCAATTCATCAAAAAACTTTTTATCCCATAATACCGGATTTCCAAATCTTCCCTCATGTCCGGAGCACACAATTTTTCCGGGATGAAGCATCGCCGTTCGAATCAATCCCAACATCGTTGACAACTGTAAATTGGGTTGATCACAAACCGAGAAAAGTACTCCTTGAATCTGTGGATTTTCTTGTAAACATGCAGATAATCCCAGCTGTAATGAATGAGATATTCCCAATTCCGGCTGTTTATTCTCCACAGCATGAATTCCTTTTTCTTCTGCTGATCTCTGAATCTGCTCATACCCGGTTACTATATAGGCAGGAAACGCCGATAACGCCTCCAGTTTTTGCAGCATATGTTCATACAGCATTTTCCCCTGTATACGTGCAAGTAATTTATTGCTACCGTATCGTGTTCCAGTTCCGGCAGCCAATACGATCACCGCATATTTTTGATAAATACGTTCGAACTGTGTTACCGCTTCCAAAGCAGCACCGCCTACGGAACGCGCTTTGTCAGAAATTGTAAAGCAATGCATCCGCTCACAACGTGCATCAATATCTCCGATTTTTAAATTCTCTTCCACCTGCACTCCATCTTGAAGCATTCCCCGTACAATCCCGGTCATTTTTGCATAAACAGGTTTTCCACCCGTATAAGCTACAATCTGCCCTTCCTGAACCAGATCTCCAATAGACGCCACAGCCTGCATCTCACCTTCTGCACTGGCACGAATCAGCCGCTCAATCGTATAACCGCCCACATTTCCCGGAACCCCGGTATTTGGAATCGCACTTCCCTTCCAAATGACATTTCCCAGTGTATGTCCCCGCTTTGTCTCTATGACACAATGACAATCTGTTCCGGCGGTAAATCCCGGACCGGTACCAATCACAAAGGACGCATCTGTAATCTGTGTTCCGGTATTCTTCTTAGCCAGAATTGCATCAATCACCACATCCGGACAAAAAGAAGTTCGAATTTCCGCTTCCGGATCCACGAAAACTGCAATATCTCCATCCGCTATAATGTGTTTTGCCTCGTCCGATGTCTGAGCACACCTTCCCCGAACGCCTTCCACAATTACACCTTTTTCATATACCGCTCTGGAAAACGCAACCATTCTTCTTACAGTCAATGGCTTTTCAATCTCCGTCATAATAATTTGATGTCCGCATTGATACAATCGGACTGCAATTCCCGTTGCCAGATCTCCGGCTCCCTTGATCAGTATCTTCATGCCCGTACTCCTTCTGATGTCTGACTGGTAACAATGATGTCCAGACACTCTCGTTCTACTATTTTTTTACATATCTGTTCGGCAATTTTTACTCGTTCTCTGCCATCCGCTTTATTTAAAATAATCCGATAATGTTGACTTTTTAAAACGTCTTTTCTCCCACCTCTAACATTTGTTGCAAGCGCTGCTATATCTTCGGCACATAGAATGTCCGATCGTTTTTTTTGTAGAATTTCTGCCACTATCTCCGGTCGAAAACAACTTTCCTGAATCGATTTTCCAACCGAATCCAATCCATATACCGCCAACACATCTGTCGTTTCTTTTCGCAGTACCGGCTCTCTATCTCCGGGCGCTTTACATGGTAAATGTCTGGATCCGTCTGCTTCGATCAGAATCGGGATCTGCAATTCCATCACCTGTTGAAAAAAATCCTCTGATACTGCCTGCATTTTCTTTACATTATCTGTTTTCTTTTCATCATCTGTTTTCTTTATTGATGCAGGAACTCCAAACCACACTTGTCGTTCCTGTTCCATCAACTTCTGAAAACGTTCCATTGATTCGTCCAGCAAAAAGCAGGACCTTTCCTCAATCTCCATATGGGTAGTGGTTGTAACCGCCGCCTTCCATCCGGTATCTGCGTATTCCTGTGCCAAATGCCGAATGGTTGTTGTCTTTCCACCTGCCCCTACAATGGAAATAACCGGAGAAACATCCGCCTCCAGGTGGAGTGCTTCCCGATATGTCCGTTGTTCCACTAATTTCCCATGTTCATAACGTAATATCATCGCTGTCTCTCCGGTTCTCAGTCTTTTATAACAGATATGCGTAATCTTTACATACTGCTTCAATCAGTTTCTGTAAGCCTTCTGCAAGTTTTGTCTCTTCCCCTTTGGTCCAGACAAATTCTTCTCCCAGATATCTTACTTTACATTTTACAGCATCTTTATCCAGTACTGTAAATCCTTGATTCTTACTGTCTGCCAGATCTGCTTCTGTTGCAAACAATGTAAATTTATCCAAATACGGAGCGCTTGTATATGGACAGAAACTCTTACAGTTACCACATTCATTACACATATAATCTACATGGATAATCTGATGTTTTTCCATACCCGGCACACGAATCGCTACGTTTGCACGATTTGGACATACCTCTGTACAGTTTTCACAAACAGAAGAACATCCAAGACATCTTGTAGCCTCGTCTTTTCCTTCCTGTCCGCTGCGCAGAATGCCTCGTCTTCCATATACCTTCTCTTCATCTGCCAACTTATCATAGTCTTTTACGAGTCGGTTTCCGATGATTGCTTCTGCTGCCTTCAGGCCATCCCGGATTCCTTCTACTACTGTAGCCGGTCCGCCAAGTCCGTCACCTACAACATAAACACCTTCTACATTTGTCTCCAGCGTTTCTTCATTTACAAGTGCTTTTCCTCTCTCAGAAACATTGATTCCATTTGCCTGATAGAATGCTGTCGGTACTTTTTCACCTACTGCAACTATTACAGTATCTGCCTCTACGTCTGCCAACTCACCTGTCTCAACTACACCTCTTCTTCCGGATGCATCCAAATCTCCAAGCTGCATTACCTTACATACCAGTTTTCCACCTTCCAGTTTTACCGGTGCAAGTAATTCACGGAATTCTACTCCATCCTCAATTGCCATTTCCAGTTCTTCTGCATCTGCCGGCATATATCTCTTTGTACGACGATATACAAGTGAAACTTTTTCTACACCATTGGTACGTTTTGCTGCTCTGGCTGTATCCATTGCTGTATTTCCACCACCAATGACTACAACATTCTTGCCAAGGTCAACATTGCCGTCAAGTGCCTTAAACTGTGCAAGAAATTCCAATGCATTGACTGTCTCTCCTGCCTCCAGTTTCAGACTGCCCGGTACAGATGCTCCTGTTGCCAGCACAACGGTCTCATATCCCTGTGCTTTCAATTCCTTTACATCCGCAACTTCTGTATTAAATACGGTTTTTACACCCATTTTTTCCAGAATCTTAGCATCTTTCTCGATTGCCTCATCTGCGATACGGAATCCCGGAATGACATTGCGTACTACACCGCCCAATGCCTTTTCTTTTTCGAAGATCGTCACGTCCATGCCGCCTCTTCTCAGGAAATAAGCTGCTGCCATACCAGCCGGACCACCGCCCACAACTGCTGCTTTTCCTTTTGTTACTGCCGGAGCAGCAACTTTATTCAGCCATGCCTCATAACCGTTCTCAGCTGCAACCAGTTTCATATTGCGGATATGTACCGGTTCATCATAGAAATTACGCGTACATTTATTCATACAGTTATGTGCACAAATTGTTCCTGTAATAAACGGAAGTGGGTTCTTCTCTGTAATTACTTCCATTGCTTCCTCATATTTTCCTGCATTTACAAACTGGAGATAAGTTGTGATATCCTGATGAATCGGACATCCGTCTTTACAAGGAGCCACAAAACAATCGATCAACGGCACTTCCTGATCCATCTTGCGAGATGGAAGTGGTTTGATTGCCTTTACATGATGTGGATCTGTTACTGCATCTTCTGCCAGTTTCTTCGCCGCATCCACATCAATACCTTCAAATACAACGCCTTCCTGCTCAACCAACTCAGCCATCTGAATGGTTCTTAAATATCCGCCCGGTTTGAGCAGTGTTGTTGCTACTGTTACCGGCCAGATACCTGCGTTTACAATGCCTTCAATATTGTTTGCATCTGCACCGCCGGAGTAGGAAATACGCAATTTTCCATCAAATTCCTCTGCCAGTTTTGCTGCCAATGCGATAGACAACGGATACAGAGACTTACCGGACATATACATTTCTTCACTTGGAAGTTCATTCTGTTTTACGTCAACCGGGAATGTATTGGTAATCTTTACACCAAATTCCAGATTTCTTTCCTCGCAAACTTTCATCAAACGTGTCAGCATCGGGATTGCATCTTCATACTGCAGGTCATCCAAGAAATGAAAATCACCAAAGGCAACATAATCATAGCCCATCTGATCCATTCTGTTTCTTGCAAATTCATAGCCCAGCAATGTCGGATTACATTTAATAAAGGTATGATATCCTTTTTCTGTGATCAGATGCATAGCGATCTTTTCAATCTCCTGCGGAGGACATCCATGCAGAGTTGAAATTGTAACAGAGTTACAGATTTCTGATTGAATCGCTTCGATATCTTCCTTTGTTACCTTTTCAAATTTATCTACATGCTCCAACAAATACTGTTTGCAGTTTTTAAATACCTCACTGTCTGCGGCATTCTGCATTGTATTTAAGAAATTGTCAATTTTTTCTGACTTAATTCCTTCCAGATCATATCCCACACTGATGTTAAACTGGAATCCATCCGGAGATCCCAATCCAAATTCCTTTGAAAATACTTTCAACAGGAACCATGCTTTAATATACTCTTCCATTGCCTGCGGCACATACAATTCTGTAGACCACTCGCAGTTGTAGCACTCGTCATCTGCCTTGATACAAGGTTTATTGACACATGCAGATAATTCCGCTCCGTCCATTACCTGAACTGTTTTCAATTCAAAGAAACGGCTTCCTGTATAATATGCAGCCACAATATTCTGGGTCAGCTGTGTGTTTGGTCCCGCTGCCGGTCCGATCGGAGTTTCCAGATCATGACCGAAAATTGTTCTGTTGTACTTGCTGTCTGCAACATAAGCACGTTTCTCTCCAAACACTGTTCCATATTTTTTATGTTCTTCTATAATCCAATCTACCAGCTTATCAAAAGCAATTGGAGTCATAATATCGCTCATTTAAATTTCCTCCTGTCTATGCGTTGATTCTGTTTGCAAGCTCAGTTGCTGCCTGACGGCAGTCAGCCATAACTTTCTCTGTATCAATATGAAGAATCTCACGGTCTTTCATTAATACTTTTCCATTTGCAACCGTTGTCACTACATCCCGTCCGGTCATTCCAAATACAACATGACTGTTAATATTGCCGGCATGGAATGGTGTCAGCGGATCATAATCTACAATAATCACATCTCCGGCTGCTCCCTCTTTCAGCACGCCGACTTCCTGCTTAAAGTAACGATTTGCAATCTTCGCATTTCCTTCAAATAACATCTGCGGAACCTCTCCCCAGGCTGCATTTGCATCACACAGATGATGTTTATGAAGTACATTTGCTACTTTATAAGACTCTGTCATATCGTGCGTATATCCGTCTGTACCTAATCCTGTCAGGATTCCCTTGTGCACAATATGCATGGTCGGAGGACATCCACAGGCATTTCCCATGTTAGATTCCGGATTATGTACAACCATTGTGTTTGTATCTCTGATCAAATCCATTTCATGGTCATTGACATAAATGCAGTGACCAAGCAGTGTCTTCTCTCCCAGAATTCCATGATCCATCAATCTGTCTACAATACGTTTTCCATAATGTTTCAGACAATGATGCAGATCCTCGATGCCCTCTGCAACGTGGATATGATATCCTACTTCATCCGGTTTATTCGCAGCCGCCAATTCCATTGTTTCATCGGAGATGGTGAACTGTGCGTGCATTCCCATCATTCCGGCGATCATTCCGGTATCATCCTTCAATGCATGACGGATAAACTCTGCATTTTCCATAACAGATGCTCTTGCCTTCTCCTTACCGTCTCTATCCGAGATTTCATAACACAGACAGGAACGGACACCTGCTTCTTTTGCTGCCTTTTCAATTTCAAACAGGGAACCTGTGATCGAGCCAAAACTTGCATGATGGTCAAAAATAGTAGTTACTCCGTTGCGGATACAATCTATATAAGTAGCCATTGCACTTAAATAGGTATCCTTCAGAGTCAGATTGCGGTCGATTGTCCACCACATTCCATCCAGAATGTCGAGGAAACCATTTGGATTGTAACCATTGATAGCCAATCCTCTTGCGAAAGAACTGTAAATGTGCTCGTGTGCATTGATGAATGCCGGCATGATAACCTTTCCTTTCGCATCAATAAATTCTGCATCCGGATAAGCTGCTTTTACTTCTTCTGTATTCCCTACTTTTACAATCGTAGTTCCGTCAATTACTACTGCTCCGTTCTCCAGATACGGATTCTTCTCGTCACGTGTGACTAATCTGCCATTTCCTAAAATCAGCATACTCTTCGTCTCCTTTTCTTTCAAGTTTTCTCTTCCTAATATAAATAGCAAAATTCCGTCTCCTATTTATATATAGAGGTTACTTCACAAAAGAGCCTTAACTTTCGTTGGCGGCATCTGCCAGCGAAGGCATACAAATTCTACAAGAATCGCAACTGTTCAGTGCCTTTACAGTTACCAAGAATTCATTTCTTGCACGTCGCACTATATTTTGTATTGTCTTTTGTCGAAATACATCCCGTTTTTTCCGCACAAACCGATACAGGAGTACTTCTGTTATATCTAATATACCATTGTAAAATTAGAAAAGCAATAGCAACTCTAAAAAAAATTCAGAATATCTAAAAAATTTTTAGAAAAACTATTGATTTTCATTTTTTTTATGGTATAGTGGACTTAGAAACAAACAAAATACCGGATGTTTTATCCAACCCAAACGAAAGGACAATGACTTATGGGAAAAAGGCTAGATCTACTAATCCAACTTGCTCATGGTCTTGCAGTTCAGTTCGGCGATTCCTGCGAAATCGTCATTCACGACCTGAAGGCAGAACAACTGGAGCACTCCGTTGTACATATAGAAAACGGACACGTTACAGGGCGCAAACTTGGCGATGGACCTTCTCGCGTTGTATTCGACACACTACGCAAAGATCCCGCAAAAATCAAAGATCGGCTTTCGTATCTTACTAAGACAGAAGACGGTCGTATTCTAAAATCAAGCACAATGTTTGTCAGAGGAGACAACGGTACAGTGGAATATATTTTTTCACTAAACTATGACATTACTGCTCTTCTTTCTATAGAAAGTGCAGTGCATTCTCTTGTCACGACTCAGAAGGAAACACAGATTCGGGAAAATGGTCTAAATGAAGATGATTCCCAGCCTCAGCCTATCTTACACAATGTCACAGATCTGCTTGATTCTTTAATTGAGCAGGCTTTAAATCTGGTAGGCAAACCGGTAGCGGCAATGAGCAAAGAAGACAAAATTAAGGTAGTCAAATTCTTAAACAATGCCGGAGCATTCCTTATCACAAAATCAGGTGACAAAGTTGCTTCTCTATTGGAAATTTCAAAATTTACACTTTATAACTACATGGACGCTGGGAGCCGGTAGTTGTGGTCTGCCAAATACGCAGTCAACAATTTCTATTTTCTATTAATCATATTTCAATGAAGGAGGGTTTTTCAACATGGAAACAATAAAATGGGCAGTCAATCATATGCCAAAAACAGAGGATGCTAATCTAAAAGTTATGGCTCTTGATGAAATTGCAAAAGCTCGTGCATTCCACGAGAGTTTTCCACAGTACAGCGTAACACCGCTTACAAAACTTACAAAGATGGCTGATTATCTCGGACTTGGTGAGGTATATATCAAGGATGAATCTTACCGTTTCGGCCTGAATGCTTTCAAAGTATTAGGAGGATCTTTTGCAATGGCTCGCTACATTGCACAACAGACCGGAAAAGATGTTTCCGAACTTCCATACAATGTTTTAACTTCAGACAAATTAAGAGAAGAATTCGGTCAGGCAACTTTCTTCACAGCTACAGACGGAAACCATGGACGTGGTGTTGCATGGGCTGCTAACAAACTGGGACAGAAATCAGTTGTATTGATGCCAAAGGGTTCCACACAGACAAGACTGAATAACATTCTCGCTGAAAATGCTGTTGCTACTATCGAAGAAGTAAACTATGACGAATGCGTTCGTATGGCAAACGATATGGCTATGAAAACTGAAAACGGTGTTATGGTACAGGATACTGCATGGGAAGGTTATGAAGAAATTCCAGCCTGGATCATGCAGGGATATGGAACAATGGCCATGGAAGCAAATGAACAGCTTCAAGAGTATGGCTGTGACAGACCAACTCACGTATTTATTCAGGCAGGTGTTGGTTCTCTTGCAGGCGCTGTTCAGGGATTCTTTGCAAATCGTTATCCGGAGAATCCGCCGAAGGTTATCGTTGTGGAAGCTGAAGCTGCTGCATGTCTGTATAAAGGTGCCTCTCTTGGAGACGGAAGCATCCAGATTGTAGACGGTGACATGGTAACAATCATGGCTGGTCTTGCATGCGGAGAACCAAATACAATTTCCTGGGATATTCTGAAAAACCATGTAGATACATTCGTTGCTGCTCCTGACTGGGTTGCTGCAACGGGAATGAGAATGCTGGCCGCTCCGATCAAAGGCGATCCGGCAGTAACATCCGGAGAATCCGGTGCTGCACCGTTCGGAACACTTGCCTGCATCATGTGTATGGATGAATACAAAGAATTAAGAGAACACCTTGGATTGAACAAAGATTCAAAAGTACTGCTCTTCTCTACAGAAGGCGATACAGATCCGGACCGTTATAAATCAATCGTTTGGGATGGAAATGAGAAATAAAAAAAGTTACCTATAAACAAAAAAAATAAAAAGAAAAGGAGAAAGAACAATGGACTTAAACAGAATCAAAGAAGCTGCACAAGGATATGAAAAAGATATGACCGCATTTCTTCGTGCAATTGTAAAAAACCCGGGAGAAAGCTGTGATGAAAGAGCTCATATCGAGACAATCGCCGCTGAAATGAAAAAACTGGATTTTGATGACGTTGTCATCGATCCACAGGGAAACGTAATCGGTTACATGGGAACAGGCGACAGAATCATCGCTTTTGATGCTCATATCGATACTGTTGGAATTGGTAATATTGAAAACTGGGAATTCGATCCATATGAAGGATATGAAACAGACACTGAAATCGGTGGACGTGGTGTATCTGATCAGTGCGGTGGTATCGTATCTGCTGTATACGGTGCTAAAATCATGAAAGAACAGGATCTTATTCCAGAAGGATGTAAGATCATGGTTGTAGGAACTGTTCAGGAAGAAGACTGTGACGGTCTTTGCTGGCAGTACATTATCAACGAAGACCAGATTCGTCCGGAATTTGTTGTATCTACAGAGCCTACAGACGGTGGTATCTATCGTGGACAGAGAGGACGTATGGAGATCCGTATCGATGTCAAAGGTGTTTCCTGCCATGGTTCTGCTCCGGAACGTGGAGACAATGCAATCTACAAAATGGCTGATATTCTTCAGGATGTTCGTGCCCTTAACGAAAATGATGATGCTGATGAAACTGAGATCAAGGGACTTGTAAAGATGCTCAATCCAAAATATAACCCGGATTGGGAAGAAGCTCGTTTCCTTGGACGTGGAACTGTTACAACATCTCAGATCTTCTATACATCTCCAAGCCGTTGTGCAGTTGCTGACTCCTGTGCAGTATCTCTGGACCGTCGTATGACATTTGGAGAAACTTGGGAAAGCTGTCTGGACGAGATCCGCAACCTGCCAAGCGTGAAGAAATATGGCGATGATGTAGTTGTTTCTATGTATAATTATGACAGACCTTCTTATACAGGCTGTGTATATGAAATCGAGTGCTACTTCCCAACATGGGCAATTCCAAAAGACCATGCTGTAACAAAAGCTCTTGAAGAAGCTTACACAGGTCTGTACGGTGATCAGAGAATTGGTGCTGCTGAAACACTTGAAATGAGACAGTCCCGTCCACTGACAGACAAATGGACCTTCTCTACAAACGGTGTATCTATTATGGGACGTAACGGAATCCCATGTATCGGATTCGGACCTGGAGCTGAAGCTCAGGCTCATGCACCAAACGAGAAAACATGGAAACAGGATCTGGTAACATGTGCCGCTGTTTATGCTGCACTTCCAAAATGCTATATCAAATAAGAAACTTTTAAAAACAACTTTTATTTATTTTAACAAACAATCAGGAGGATTATTTTAATGGACGCTAAATTACAAGGTTATATTGACAAATTAAACGCATTGAACTTCAAAGATATGTACAACGGAGATTTCTTCCTTACATGGGAAAAATCTGATGATGAAATCGAGGCTGTATTTACAGTTGCCGATGCACTTCGCTACATGAGAGAAAACAACATTTCCACAAAAGTATTTGAAAGTGGTCTTGGAATCTCTCTGTTCCGCGACAACTCTACTCGTACACGTTTCTCTTTCGCTTCTGCTTGTAACCTGCTTGGTCTGGAAGTTCAGGATCTGGACGAAGGAAAATCTCAGGTTGCTCATGGAGAAACAGTTCGTGAAACAGCTAACATGATTTCTTTCATGGCTGACGTAATCGGTATTCGTGATGATATGTATATCGGAAAAGGTAACAAGTACATGCACGAAGTTGTTGATGCTGTAACACAGGGAAATAAAGACGGTATTCTCGAACAGAAACCTACTCTTGTAAACCTGCAGTGTGACATCGACCACCCAACACAGGCTATGGCTGATATGCTTCACATCATCCATGAGTTTGGCGGTGTTGAGAACCTGAAAGGCAAGAAACTTGCTATGACATGGGCTTACTCTCCATCTTACGGAAAACCACTTTCTGTACCACAGGGTATCATCGGACTGATGACACGTTTCGGTATGGACGTTGTTCTGGCTCATCCGGAAGGATATGAAGTATTTGAAGATGTAGAAAACGTTGCAAAAGCAAATGCTGAAAAATCCGGCGGTTCTTTCACAAAGACAAACAACATGGCAGAAGCTTTCAAAGATGCTGATATCGTATATCCAAAGAGCTGGGCTCCGTTCGCAGCTATGGAAAAACGTACAGAACTGTATGGAAACGGTGATACAGAAGGTATCGCTGCTCTTGAAAAAGAACTTCTTGCACAGAATGCAGAACACAAAGACTGGGCTTGTACAGAAGAACTTATGGCAAC
The DNA here is from genome assembly GCA_905203555.1 of uncultured Lachnospiraceae bacterium. GTDB lineage: Bacteria > Bacillota > Clostridia > Lachnospirales > Lachnospiraceae > Schaedlerella. Next base: position 14,015 of record CAJKWK010000028.1, on the reverse strand, counting down.
AACAAAAGACGGAAAAGCGCTTTATATGCACTGTCTGCCGGCTGACATCACTGGTGTAAGCTGTGAAGAAGGTGAAGTAGACGCTTCTGTATTCGATCGTTACAGAGATCCGCTTTACAAAGAAGCAAGTTTCAAACCATATATCATCGCTGCTATGATCTTCCTTGCTAAATTTGCTGATCCGGCAGAAGTATTGAAGAAACTGGATGAAAGAGCTACTTCCAGAGTATTTGAATAAGAAACGTATAATCCGCATGGATGAACGCTCAGTCTGCTGACTGCATATGCAGCGGTCAGCAGCATATCTTGGGGCACTCGCAAATGCATTGCGGAGTGCCCTATTTATTTTTATCTTATCAATTTTTATGGTTATTCCCGGATATCGAAATCTGGAAGAATACATATATTATCTAAATGAAAAGGAGGGACTCATATGTTAAAATATGTAGACACCAAAAACGCACCAGCAGCTATCGGACCATACTCACAGGGAATCGTAATTAATGGACTTGCTTTCTTTTCCGGAGCAATCCCGCTTTCCGCTGAAACCGGAGAAATTGTAGGAACCACGATTCAGGAACAGACAGAACAAGTTATGAAAAATATAGCAGCCCTTCTGGAAAGTCAGGGAGCACAATTTACAGACGTTGTAAAAACAACATGTTTCCTTGCAGATATGGGAGATTTTGCTGCATTTAATGAAATCTATGCTAAATATTTCACAGGAAAACCGGCACGCTCATGTGTTGCTGTCAAAGCACTTCCGAAGGGAGTTCTCTGTGAAGTAGAGGCAATTGCATATGTTGGGGAGGAATAAAAATGGAAAAGAAAAAAAGAATCGTCATTGCTCTCGGCGGTAATGCTCTTGGCAATACCCTCCCAGAACAAATGACGGCAGTTAAAATTACTGCTCGCGCGATTGTTGATCTGATCGAAGAAGGATGTGAAGTTGTTGTAGCACATGGTAATGGCCCTCAGGTAGGCATGATCAACAATGCAATGATCGCACTGACCCATGAAGATGAAAACCAGCCAAACACACCGCTTTCCGTTTGTGTTGCAATGAGTCAGGCTTATATCGGATATGATCTGCAGAATGCACTTCGTGAAGAACTTTTAAACCGTGGAATTACAGATATTCCGGTTGCAACAATGATCACACAGGTACGTGTCGATGAAAACGATCCGGCTTTTGACACTCCTTCTAAACCAATCGGACGCTTTCTTTCAAAAGAGCAGGCTGATGTAATGGCTGAAAAATATGATTACATTATGAAAGAAGATGCAGGACGTGGTTACCGACGAGTTGTTGCTTCACCAAAGCCACAAGAAATCGTTGAAATCGGAACAATTCGCAATATGGTTGATGCAGGCGATCTTGTCATTGCCTGTGGCGGCGGCGGTATCCCTGTTATGCGTCAGGGAAACCATTTAAAAGGAGCCAGCGCTGTTATTGATAAAGACTTTGCCAGCTGCTTACTTGCAAAAGAGCTGGATGCAGACTTTCTGATTATTCTGACTGCTGTTGAAAAAGTAGCAATCAACTTCGGAAAGCCGGAAGAAAAATGGCTTGATAATATCACTGTAGACGAAGCCAAACAATATATGGAGGAAGGTCATTTTGCTCCAGGTTCTATGCTTCCAAAGGTACAGGCTGCAGTTGATTTTGCAGCGTCCAAGCCAGGTCGTCAGGCACTGATCACATTGCTTGAAAAGGCAAAAGACGGTATCAACGGAACAACTGGTACCCGAATCAGTTTGAACTAGGAGGAACAAAAAAATGAATAAAGAAAAGACCCACGCATCCCTTTTTGACCTTAATGGTATTCCTAGTATGAAACAGGCTGCACCACTTGCCTTCCAGCACGTCGTTGCAATGATTGTAGGCTGTGTTACACCCCCGATCATTGTAGCCGGCGTTGCCGGACTTTCTGAAAAGGATTCCATCATTCTGATTCAAGCAGCCCTTGTAATGTCAGCATTGTCTACTCTCCTACAACTGTTTCCGTTTATCCGGAATCGTTTTTTCACAATTGGTTCCGGGCTTCCGGTTATCATGGGTATCAGTTTTGCCTATGTCCCGACCATGCAGGCTATAGCCGGAGAATTTGGTGTTGGAACAATTCTCGGAGCCCAGATTGTAGGTGGCTGTGTTGCAATCTTAGTTGGTCTGTTCGTAAAACAGATCCGCAGATTCTTCCCGCCACTGATTACTGGAACGGTTGTATTTACCATTGGACTTTCCCTCTATCCAACTGCTATCAACTATATGGCAGGCGGTGTGGGAAGCGAAGATTATGGCTCCTGGCAGAATTGGCTGGTAGCATTTATCACCTTAACGATTGTAACCTTATTAAATCATTTCGGTAAAGGAATCTTTAAACTGGCTTCCATTTTGATCGGTATGATCTGCGGTTACATTGTAGCCCTCTTCTTCGGTATGGTAGACTTCTCTCCGATCGCTGAAGCTGCTGTCTTCCAATTGCCATTACTGGGGCACTTCAAAATCAACTTTGAAGTTTCTTCCTGTGTTGCAATCGGTTTGTTGTTTGCAATCAACTCGATTCAGGCAATCGGAGACTTTTCAGCTACAACAAGCGGTGGTTTAGATCGTCTGCCGACAGATAAAGAGTTAAACGGTGGTATCGTGGGATATGGTATCGGTAATATCATTTGTGCACTGTTTGGCGGTCTTCCGACTGCCACCTTCAGCCAGAATGTAGGTATCGTTACTACAACAAAAGTTGTAAACCGTTGTGTGCTTGGTCTTGCCGCTGCAATACTGCTGGTTGCAGGACTGATACCAAAATTTTCTTCTATCTTGACTACAATTCCTTCTTGCGTACTTGGAGGAGCAACTGTTTCAGTCTTTGCTTCCATCGCAATGAATGGTATGAAACTAATTACATCTGAGAAGATGAATTATCGCAATACCTCTATCGTAGGTCTTGCAGCTGCACTTGGTATGGGTATCTCCCAGGCAAGCGCTGCATTGGCAACATTCCCGAATTGGGTAATGACAATCTTCGGAAAGTCACCGGTTGTAATCGCAACCTTAGTTGCTGTATTATTGAATATTATTTTGCCAAAAGAACATAGTGAGGTAAAAAATAAATAGCATGGATAAATAACATATTTTTTACTCCTAAAGATTTTTACAGAGAAACAGCACATCCTCAAGTGTAAGGATGTGCTGTTTTTCTCACTCAATTTTTAAAACAATTTTTCGCCTGCAACATATTTTGCATAAATCTCACGATCATCTGAGAAGTAGATCATACGCTCCAGTCTCTGCTGTATCGTCAGATCCTGCGGATGCTCCAGTCTGCTGTCATCCAAAATAACTGCATCCAGTTCATATCCTTCTTCGAAACTTCCTACTTTTCCAAAGAATTCTCCGCCGCCTTTTGTTGCCATATAGAAAACTTCCGGAGCTGTCAATGGTTTCAATGAATCATCTTTCAATCTCCAGCGCAGTTTTGAGGCCTGAATCGCATGTGCCATTGCGGTAAACATATTTTCCGTAGCGCCTCCGGCAACATCACTTCCAAGTCCTACATGAAGTCCTTCCTCAAGATAAGTACGGATCGGTGCAATTCCTGATGCCAGATTCATATTGGATTCCGGACAATGTGCAATAAATACACCATTTTCTTTCATACGAGCGATTTCTCGTTCATCGGAATGTACACAATGTGCCATAATTGTCTTACAATCAACTCCGAATAAACCAAAGCGATCATATGCATCTCCATAAAATTCGGAATCCGGACACAACTCCTGTACCCAGGAAATCTCACCAAAGTTTTCTGACAGATGGGACTGTACCGGCATCTGATAACGTGTCTGTACCATCTTCAGCATCTCCATCAGTTCGTCTGTACAACTTGGAATAAAACGAGGAGTTAAAATTCCCTGTGTCTTTTTAAACTTACGATGGAGCACATCTTTCATCCACTCTACTGTCTCGTCTGCGGACTCCTGCGTCTCTTCTCTCAGATATTCCGGACAATTTCGATCCATATTAACCTTTCCGACCATTGTACATAATCCGGCATTTTCCAAGAGTTCCATCAAAAGCAATGTTGCCTTACGATGAACTGTTGCAAAGATACAAGCACGTGTTGTAGCCCCTTTACGCATATTATCTACAAAAATGCGATACGCCTTTCCGGCATACTCCAGATCTTTATACTTGGATTCCTCCGGAAATGTATTCGTCTCCAGCCACTCCAACAATTCCATATCCATTCCCAGTCCCCGGAATGCATACTGTGGTGCATGTACATGTAAATCTACCAGTCCCGGAATGATCAATCGATCGCCATAATCTTCGACAGGAACTCCCTTATACTCTTCCGGAAGTTCTGCATAAACACCCTTTACTTCATTTCCCTCACAAACCAGATAACTGTTCTCACAGATCTCCAGCTGTGTCTGGCTCTTGCTGTATATAATGTTTCCTTTCAATGCAAACAATGACTGCTTTGTTTCCATAACGGAACACCGCCTTTCTAATTCATACATCTTTTTTTTAAGTTATTCTATTAATATATTACTTCTTTATTTAGAAAGCGGCAAGATATTTCTCTTACCGCTTTCTATTCTATCAAAGTTTCCTTTTTATATTTTGTTTATCCAAGGGTCATAAAGGCATATCTCAAAATAAATAAAATGGAAATAATCCATGTCAGCGCTTTGATATCACGTGCCTTTCCTGTAAACAATTTGATAAAGCAGTACATGATCAATCCTACTGCTACACCATTTGCAATTGAATATGTAAATGGCATGAATACAACGGTACAAAATGCCGGAAGTGCATTTGTCATATCACTGAAATCTACATCTTTAATATTACCAAGCATCAAAATACCTACGAAGATCAATGCCGGAGCTGTTGCTGCTCCCGGAACGATACTAACGATCGGTGCAAAGATAATAGATCCAAGGAATAACAATGCTGTTACCAAACTTGTCATACCTGTTCTTCCACCTGCAGCAATACCTGCACTAGATTCTACTACAGTTGTAACTGTAGAAGTACCAACCATAGCACCTGCTGCTGTTGAAATAGCATCTGACATCAAGGCTTCTTTCATGTGAATGATCTCGCCGTCTTTGTCAATCATACCAGACTGTTTTGCTGCTCCCATCAGAGTTCCGATAGAGTCAAACATATTAACCAGAGAGAAACTTAATACAAGCATAAATACGGTCAGGAATGTGCTGACTGCATTTTCGCCGCTAAACAATCCTGCGAAGTCCATCTTCAAGAAAGATACTTCTGCAAAATCACTGAATTTTCCACCGATATTCATATCGAATGCGGAAAGCTTTGTAACTCCCAGCGGAATACCGGCAATCGTTGCTGCCAGAATTCCATACAAAATAGAACCTTTTACATTACGTGCATGAAGAACACCGATTACAATCAAACCAATGAGTGCTACCAGCGCTCCGCAGATCAAAGCAATATTTCCTTCTTCGCTTCTCCACTGCGCAAAATCAACCATGCTAACCAATGTTGCTGAATTACCTACGACCAGACCTGCATTCTTCAGACCGATGATCGTAATAAAGAGTCCGATTCCCGGTGTAATTGCCATTTTTACAGCGTCCGGAATAGAACGAATAATCGCTTCACGAAGTCCTACTGCTGTAATAACAATAAAGAATATACCGGAAATAAATACAATTACAAGTGCTTCGTTATAACTGTATCCCATTCCGAGAACAACGGTATATGCAAAAAATGCATTCAATCCCATTCCCGGAGCCTGTGCAAACGGAACTTTTGCATAAAGAGCACATAAAATCGTTCCGATAAATGCACCGATACATGTACCGATAAATACACCATTTGAAATCTTGCCAGCCATTACTGTGTCTCCCATGATCATATATGGGTCAGACAAAATCTGTGGATTCAAAATCAGAATATAGGCAATTGTAATAAATGTTGTTACTCCTGCCAAAACCTCAATTCTCATTGTAGAGCCATTTTTTGAAATCCCAAAAAAACGTTCAAAAAAACCATCCTTTTTTTCCATTACTACATAATCCTCACTTTCAAAAAATTTCTGCCGCCTTGTGTATCTGGATTTTTTGTCTGCAGCTAAAAATCCTATTCGCCCGGCCGCGGCTTTTTTTGATATCACTCTTCTTTGTCTGCACGCAAAACAGTCCATCGGACTGTTTTATCGCATGCCTGGCAACAAAAAAAGAGCGACCACACAAGGTTATGTAGTCAACTCTTTACGGTAGTTGGTAGAAACACTGGGCCAATCCCCAGCATATACATAAATTAGCAGTGCTTTATTCAACTACTATTAGTATATCATTTATTTTTTTATAGTCTATTGATATAATTTACAATTCTTTTATGACTTTTTTGTAAGTTTTTACTAATTTTTAATGTTTTTATTGGTTTTATTATAACTTTTTGCATAATTCACATTAAAGATATATTTTCCAGATCTTTCATCCATGCAGCCACACACGCATCACTCGGCATTCTCCAGTCACCTCGCGGAGACAATCCCACGCTTCCTACCTTCGGTCCGTCCGGAAGACAGGAACGTTTAAACTGCTGACTAAAAAAGCGTCTGCAAAATATTTCCAACCACTTCAAAATCGTTACGCAGTCATATTCATCGGCAAAAGTACGCTCAGCAAGTTTAAAGATTTTACTTGGCGAATACCCAAACCGCAGGAAATAATACAAATAAAAATCATGAAGTTCATAAGGTCCTACGAGATCTTCTGTTTTCTGTGCAATATCTCCTTCTTTTGGCGGGAGCAGTTCCGGACTCACCGGCGTATCCAAAACATCGTAAAGAACCTTTTGCAAAGTTGCATCTTCTTCTGTATCTGCTGCATAACGAACAAGATAACGCACTAAGGTCTTCGGTATGGATGCATTGACTCCATACATAGACATATGATCCCCGTTATAAGTTGCCCAGCCCAAAGCCAGTTCTGACATATCACCGGTTCCGATCACCATCCCGTTTTCCCGATTTGCAATATCCATCAACACCTGTGTCCTCTCACGCGCCTGTGCATTTTCATAGGTTACGTCATGTTCCGTCGGATCCTGTCCGATATCCCGGAAATGAATCTTGACCGCATCTGCAATCGGCACTTCCAGCAACGTGGTTCCAAGCCTTCTGGACATCTCACATGCATTTTGATATGTCCTGTCCGTTGTCCCGAAACAAGGCATCGTAATTGTCAAAATCTCTTTCCTATCCTTTTTCAGCAGATCAAATGCTTTTGCAGTCACCAGCAAAGCAAGCGTAGAATCCAATCCGCCTGATATTCCAACCACTGCAGTCTTTGCATGCGTATGAGCCAGCCGTTTTTTCAACCCCATTGCCTGTATATTCAAAATTTCTTCACAACGTTTTGCCCGTAGCTTTTCACTTGTCGGAATGAATGGACTTTTCGAGAAAACTCTGGTCAGTTCTGTTTCCTCTTCTTCAATATAGAACGGCACTCGTTTCAGTTCCGGTTTCTGTGCCATCCGGAATGTTGTATTTCTTCTCCGCTCACCCACAATCCGCTCAATATCAATCTCACTATATATGATTCCATTTTTGAAACGTTTGGATTCCTTCAGCACAGCTCCATTCTCTGCAATGATATTATGGCCGCCGAATACCACATCCGTCGTAGATTCCCCTTCACCGGCATTTGCATAAACATATCCGGAGATCAGTCTCGCAGACTGTCCTGCAATCAGATTTCTTCGGTAGCTATCCTTTCCGACATTCTCATCACTTGCTGAACAATTTACGATAATTGTAGCCCCTTCCAATGCAGCCTTTATGCTCGGTGGAATCGGTGACCAGACATCTTCACAGATCTCAGCCGATACGATCAGATTTTCCATGGTTGTTGCCTGAAACAAAATCTGAGGTCCAAACGGTACCAGATTTCCATCCAGCAAGATCTCTCTGCTCACTTCCGGTCCGGGTGTAAACTGACGCATTTCATAAAATTCCCCATAATTCGGCAAAAATGTTTTTGTTGTCAGCCCCAATATTTCCCCGCGATTCAGCGCTGCTGCAACATTATATAACTTTCCTTCTACATCCAGCGGCAGCCCTATAAAAACTAACATATCTTTCTCTCTTGTAGTTTCTGCAATATACTGCAACGCATTTTTTGCACTTTTTAAAAGAGCATCCTGCAAATACAGATCCCCACACGTATATCCGGTGATACACAACTCCGGAAAAACGACGATCTTCGCTCTTTCCTGCGCTGCCTCTTCGATTGCTTCACAAATCTTTTCTGTATTATATGCAACATCCGCTACGCGCAGATCCGGTGTCACTGCCGCAACTTTTACAAATCCCTGTTTCATCTTTTTCACCCGTCCTTTTCCTCTTACCGGCTCTTTTTCAATATTTCTTTTAATTCTTCTACAGTAAAATGATATGCTTGATTACAGAAATGACATTTTACTTCTATCGTTTCTCCATCATCAATCATTTCCTGTATATCCTTTTTCCCTATACTAATGATTGCCTTTTCAATCCGCTCTTTCGAACAATTACAGTAAAACCGCGCCGGAAGTGTGTCTGTAATCTCTACATCCAATCCTTCCAACACCTGCGCCAGCATCTCTTCCGGTGTATGCCCATTATCCAGCATCGATGTCACTGACTGGATCTTGCTGATATTCTCTTCCAGCTTTGCCAGCACCTCTTCTTCAATAAATGGCATAACCTGTACAATAAATCCGCCTGCACAGCGTACTGTATTATTTTTTTCCATCAAAACTCCCAAACCTACGGAAGACGGAACTTGTTCCGATGTTGCAAAATAATATGTCAGATCCTCTGCAATCTCTCCTGTCTGAAGAATTGTCTGACCGGCATAAGGCTCCTTCAGCCCCATATCTTTGATTACATTTAAGATGCCTTGTCCCAGCGCACCTCCCACATCCAATTTTCCATTTTTCGGAGGCAGCAATACTTCCGGCTCATTGACATATCCTTTGACATTGCCCAACGCATCTGCCGTTACAGTCAGGCCGCCGATCGGACCGCTGCAGTTGATCTGCAGTGTCAATACATCCGTATCATTCTTCATCATACTTCCCATCATCACTCCACCGGTCAGCAGCCGTCCCAGCGCCGCCGTTGCTACCGGACTGGTGCCATGATGTACTCTCGCCTCTTCCACCAATTCTGTCGTAGTAGCCGCAAATGCGCGGATCTGTGCATTTGCCGCTGTTGCCCTTACAATATAATCTTTCATTTCATTACATCCTTTCTCTATCCTATTCACATTTCGCCTGCTGCCCTTTGGACGCAATCACATAGATTCTCTCACTTTCTTCCGAAGGCTGCTCCTTTGTAAATGCATCATAAGCCGCCTGAACCTTCATCCCCGCCGCCTCTAAAAGAGCTTTCATCTCTTCCAGCGTATATCCTCTCTGATAATGCGTCTCCTGATATCTCTGATAAATCTCCTGTCCGTTTTCTGACAGTTCCTCATCCCGCACAAAGAGACTCAATTCATACTCGTTGATCTTTTCCTCTTCATAATAATAGTTGTCCCAGATAAAACTACAGTCTTCTCTGCTCTCTGCGATGGTACAATCCCCCAAGATTTCCCGGTACTTATACTCTGTGTTAAAATCAAAAATAAAAATACCGTCCGGATCCAGATAATTATTCACCCAATAAAACACCTGCTGTAATTCTGAAGGCTCTGTAATATAGTTTACAGAATCACAGATACTTACAATAGCCCGCACTGTTCCATACAATTCAAACTCACGCATATCCTGACACAAATACAAAATATCATGTCCGGATTTTAATTTTTTCTCCAAAGCGATCTCCAGCATATCTTCTGAATAATCTACTCCGATCATATCATATCCGCACTCTGCGAGATACTCTGTCATCGTCCCGGTGCCACAACCCAGATCCAGAACCATCCCGGAATCAATGCCATATTCTCTTAACAAACGATGAAGATATCTTCCCCATTCTTCATAGGGTACGTTATCCATAAATGTATCATATACTGCCGCAAAACTTGTATATGCTTCCATCCTTACTGCCTCCTGCTGCCTTCTGACTTCATTTCAGTGTACCACATTTTATGCTCTACATAAAGAACATATTTTCATGTCAATCTGTAAATTCAGTCTTGACAAACAAAAAAAATCCGTTTAAGATACGTCTATAAAACAAAACATAGATTTCGGTAGGTGAGGTTACCACAGGGATTTGGATCATTCCTAAGATTGCTGCCGCAAGATTGTGGAGACACAATGCGCTGGTTAGCAGGATATGTCGTGAAGGCATAACCTAATGCAATTTATAAGCCCTGTGATACTAAAGCTTGAACGATGAAGTGGAGATAGAATCAGATGACGTCATTGCTCAGGCAATGACGTTTTATTTTTCCTGAGGAAGGCCACCTTCTGAAATCCTGCTCAATCGAAAGGAGGCATTCTTATGATGGATAAAACAATTTTTACAACACTTTTAGAACAGAAAAACTTCAAAGCAGTCCAGGGGATTTTAGAGGTCATGAATGCTGTTGACATTGCCGTACTTCTTTCCGAACTGGAAGACCAGGCGCTTGCTCTCGCTTTTCGTCTGATTTCCAAAGACAAGGCCGCAGAAGTATTTGCCAATATGACACCGGCATTACAGACCTATATTGTAGAAATCTTTACAGAAACAGAGTTAAAAGATCTGCTTGACAATCTTTACATGGATGATACCGTCGATCTGCTGGAAGAACTTCCTGCCAATCTGGTGAGCCGTATTTTAAACGCTGTAACACCGGATAAACGCAATACGATCAACGTCCTTTTACATTATCCGGAAGACAGCGCCGGAAGTATCATGACAACGGAATATGTAAATCTCAGAAATGACATGACCGTTTCCCAGGCAATGGCACAGATCAAACAGACAGGCATCCATAAAGAAACCATCTACACCTGCTATGTCACACATCAGCGCAAGCTGATCGGCATTGTCAGCGCAAAAGATCTAATGACAACAGACGATAATGTACAGATCCAAGATTTAATGACGACAGAACTCATCTCCGTCAACACTCATACAGACAGGGAAGAGGTTGCCCGCCTGTTTCAAAAATATGATTTTCTCTCCCTGCCTGTTGTCGATGCTGACAACCATATCGTAGGAATCGTCACTTTTGATGACGCCATCGATGTTATGGTAGAAGAGGCAACGGAAGATATTACTAAAATGGCTGCCATCAACCCTAGTGAAAAAACATATTTCGAGACCTCTGTATGGAGTCATGCGAAGAATCGTATTGTCTGGCTGCTGATCCTGATGTTTTCAGCTACCATTACCGGAACCATCATCAGCAAATACGAAAATGCTTTCGCTGCCATTCCGCTTTTGGTTGCCTTCATTCCCATGCTTATGGACACCGGAGGAAATTGCGGTTCGCAAAGTTCTACACTGATCATCCGCGGACTTGCATTAAATGAAATTCAATTCAAAGATTTTTTCCGCGTCCTATTTAAGGAATTTCGTATTTCCTTGATCGTAGGAATGATCCTGGCTGTGGCAAACGGGATCCGTATTCTGATCATGTACCAGAATGCAGCACTTGCACTCGTCATCGGACTTTCCCTTCTGGCAACCATCATACTTTCCAAGCTGATCGGCTGTCTCCTGCCTCTTCTGGCAAATCGAGTAGGGCTGGATCCGGCAATTATGGCATCACCGCTGATCACAACTTTGGTAGATACCTGTTCCATCCTCATCTATTTCCAGATTGCCACACAAGTCTTTCAGCTTTGATCACATATGACATTCAAAAAGGCAGTAAACCTCTTTCAAATTTTGAGGTTCTACTGCCCTTTCATTTCTCACATGATACTATTCAATCACATGCAGCCATCCCTTCGGCGCTTCGATCTGTCCCATCTGGATTCCGGTCAATGTCTCGTACAATTTCTGTGTAATCGGTCCCATCTTTTCCATACCGCTCGGGAAACAGATTTCCTTTCCATGATCTACTACCTTTCCAACCGGAGAAATCACCGCTGCTGTTCCACACAAACCACACTCTGCAAAATCCTTTACTTCCTCCATGTAGACATCGCGCTCTTCTACTTCCAGTCCCAAATAATGTTCTGCAACATACATCAGAGAACGACGGGTAATGGATGGAAGAATCGTATCAGAATGAGGAGTTACGACCTTGTTATCCTTTGTTACAAAGATAAAGTTTGCCCCACCGGTTTCTTCTACTTTTGTTCTGGTAGCAGAATCCAGATACATATTTTCATCAAATCCATTTGCATGTGCTGTAACAATCGCATGCAGGCTCATCGCATAATTGAGTCCGGCTTTGATATGTCCGGTTCCATGCGGTGCGGCTCTGTCAAAATCTGACACACAAATTGTCAGTGGTTTTACTCCGCCTTTGAAATACGGTCCCACCGGTGTCGTAAATACGCGGAACTGATACTCATCCGCCGGTTTCACTCCAATCACCGGATTGATTCCGAACATATACGGACGTACATATAACGTTGCGCCGGAACCATATGGAGGAACATAAGCTGCATTCGCACGAATCGTCTCTTCCACAGCCTTCACAAAACGATCTGCCGGAAAGACCGGCATCTCCAAACGTCTTGCTGAATCTTCCATACGTGCCCCGTTCAAGTCCGGACGGAAGGTAACAATCCTTCCATCTACTGTTGTATAGGCTTTCATTCCTTCAAAAACCGTCTGTGCATACTGTAGAACTCCGGCACACTCATTCATTGTAATCGTTGCATCTGCCGTCAGACCGCCTTCGTCCCACTTTCCATCTTTATAATTCGCTACATATCTGGAGTCTGTCTGAATATACCCAAATCCCAGATTTTCCCAGTCTATATTCTTTTTCTCCATTTCCATCTCCTCCATTCCAGTAAAGAAACATATATCATCGTTCACGTCATTGCTTTAATTCATGAATGTATTTTGAACTGTACTCATTATAATACTGCTCTTTTCAAAAATCAAGAGCGCACTCTGTTTTTATCAAAAAGATTTTTCTTTTGCATTTATGCGAAAACAAAACCGGAATCTCAGCCTTTTCTGGCCAATTTTCCGGTTTTGATCACTATGAGCGAACTCTTCCTCCGTATGAATTACGGCATAATTGAATTTGCACCATCTACAATGACACTCTGTCCTGAATAATAACAGGAATCCGGTCCTGCAAGAAATGCGATTACCGGAGCAATATCCTTCTCCGGATCACCAAAGCGTTTCATCGGATTCAAATTCACCTGTTTTGCATATTCCTCTGGGAACTTCTCAGCCCATGCCTTTGCAGCCGGAGACTCTGCGCCCGGAAGCACGATATTAACACAAATACCATACTGTCCCCATTCCTTTGCGGCAATCTTTGTCAATCCACGAAGAGCTTCCTTATTAGAGCCGTATGCAAGCTGGCCTGCGATTCCGAACATTCCTGTAGCAGATGCAAAGTTAATGATTCTTCCCTCATGCTGTTCCTTCATATACGGAAATGCAGCCTGCATATAGTTCAGTGAACCGATAACGCCACTTTCCCATGCCTTTACCATACTTTCGTGTGTTGTCTCTTCTACCGGTGCAGATGGAACAATTGCCTGTCCATTGTTGACAATGACATCAATCGTACCATACGTATCAACAGCAGCTTTTACGACTTCTTCTACTCTTGCCCGATCTGCGGAATCACAGCTCATCGCAAACCCTTCTCCGCCCAGTTCCTTGATCTCTGCGATAGTCTGCTCAATCGGCTCCAGACGACGTCCTGTTGCAATGATTTTCACTCCGCGTTTTGCCAGACAAAGAGCGATTCCTTTACCGATCCCCTGCCCTGCACCTGTTACAATTGCCACCTTTTCACATAATTCTTTCACGATGATCCCTCCTAAACTGTAATATAATTATTTTATCATAAAATGCCTGTTTATTCAAACATCAAAAATCAGAAAAACCTCGTGA
>CAJKWK010000027.1 GCA_905203555.1 uncultured Lachnospiraceae bacterium | reverse complement strand
TTTTGATAGCTTTCCTTATAGATGTCAAGTGGAATACAGACATATTCCTGCAGCAGATTCCACTCCAGACCGCTGTCAAACACCTGCTTTGACCGATGCCGGTATATCCCAGGATATCTATGGAATTCCTTTGGGCTCTTTTCAAATAACACAATGGTATATACCCCTTTGATATCCTTATAACTAAATTTCTTTTTCTTCCGCCCTTTCACCCGTTTATACTGGCGTAATAATAAATCTGCAGAATAACAGGCACATCGTTCTCCCGGAAATTTATAGCCAATCTTCTGTACTTCCAGATTCACAATCGTACCATTTTCCAATTGTACAACAATATCCATGATTAATAATGTCATCTCATCTGCAATTCGAGTGGAATCGTTGGGCAGGATCTCGAGAATCTTCACCGCTTTCCCCAAAACTAATGACAGAAACTCCTCCAATCTCTCCGGTACATACTCCGGATTCATCACTTCTTTAAAAAATCCATCATATAGAAACTTGATTCCGCGTACTCCGGTACAGAAATCCAAAAATTCCTTCTGTTGCTCCTCTGTCCATTCCTCAAATAGTTTCTTCAGATCCGGTTTGCTCTGAATCTCAGAAAGCAATGTTTCCCGCTCTTTTAATATCGGAAAATACTCTTTCAGCTTTACTGCCATAGGCACGTCCTCCTTTTTGTTTGAAACCTTTTTCCGTTGTGTCTATCACTTTTTACTTTCATGGATCGTGCCTGATTCAGGCGCCGAAATGAAACCCATCATAGAACTGTAGCAGGAAGAACATCCTGCCGAAAAATTTTACTTAATTAGTATTTAAATAAATAATGGGAAGTGTATATCTACCTTAGCATACACTTCCCATAAAATCCATGTGTTTCTTGTTGATAACCACTGTGAATTTGTTGGTAACTAGATCTTTTATATGTTAAAATCTTTCTCCGTCAGTATAATCCGATCGGAATCGTCTGTATTTCTTCCAAAGACTCTCTTCACCAGTTTCTTTGCAGATACTTTCTGCGAATGTGCCATTGCCTCATCCATGATTTCTTTTACTTCCGCAACTGTCACTGCATGATCTTCTCTCTGTAATGAATCAATCCGGCTATATAATGCCAAAATACTCATTTCATCAATCCGATATCCATTCTCCTGCGCATACGTTTGACCGAATGTAACCAACTCATCATTAATAAATACCGGCACTTCCAAACGACTTGTAAATTTTCTGCGGAACTCTCTGTTTGAACTCAGCAATCGATCCAAAGGCTTTCTCTGGTCTTCTAACACGATCAGCAATTCTCCGGTATCACTTTCCATTGCCTTGTTCAATCTTGCAACCGTCTTTTCATTCATCTTACCGGCTTTTTCAATAATCAGCGCTCCACCATACAATTTTGCAAAAATGTCACTGATTTTCTTTTTATTTAAAGAATCACCCGTTACAATTGCAACTTTTCCCTGACGAATCTCCCGCTGTTTTTGAATCGCCTTCACAACATCAACAGCAAGAACAGTCTTTCCATTTCCCTTATTACCAATAATCAATAAATTTCCTGTACAAGAAGTTCCTTTACGATTTGTACAATTCTTATCTTGTTCCAGCACATCCACAAGCTGCTCACTCATACCACGAACAGGAACGAAATAAGAGAACAATTTCTTCTGTTCATCTGTCAGCCCTGCACGGGTACCGATTCCACTCTGTGCCTTCAGATCATATCTTCCATGCACTACAAATCCGGTGTTTGAAATAGAAAGTGCATCTGAAATCTCATCCATAGGCAACGGTGCTGTCTTTCCTGTTGCAATCAACTTCGCAGTCTCTTTCCGGCTCAGTGGAGTCGTTGCCGACAGCAAATCAATTTCATCGTCATCATCCGGAATCTCACGATCATCCACTTCATCAAAATGTTTCTGCGGCCGGAATTCTTCTTCAAAGCTCTCTGTTACAGACTGAAGATCGTCTTCATACAAATCGTCTTCGTAATCTTCTTCAAAGTCTTCTGCCAATTCATCATCATAGACCTCTTCAAAGTCTTCCGCCAATTCATCATCATAGACTTCTTCAAAGCCTTCCGCCAATTCATCATCATAGACCTCTTCAAAATCTTCTGACAACTCATCGTCATATACTTCTTCAAAGTCTTCCGCTAATTCATCATCATAGACCTCTTCAGAATCTTCCGCTGATTCATCATCATAGACCTCTTCAAAATCTTCTGACAACTCATCGCCATACGCATCTTCTTCATATAATCCAAAAGATTCTGCCTCATCTGCGTCTACTGCATCTTCTTTACCCCATACGAAAGTATCATCCTCGTACTCATCCTCATCTAAGAGATCATCATAATCCTCAAATTCATCCGATTCATCTTCCATACGAAGTTCATCAGCCAACGCTCCCATATTTTCATGCGGCTCATCATCTTCTTCATAATAATCTGCTTTTGCTGCAGGTTTTTCTTCCTGCGGCGGAATATTACCTTCGATCTCATCAATCAGTCTCTGAATGTCTGGTGACAATATCGGTGTTGTACCCTTGTTCTTATCTTCCATAACTCCCTCTTTCTCAGGAAATGTATCATCTGCCTCTGAAGTCCAATCTTCTTCAGCATCTTCAACAAATTCTGGCTGTTCTCCCCCAACGCCAGTCTCACTTTCTTCATACTCTTCTTCCAGAAAATCTTCCGCCTCTTCATACTCCGGCTCTTCGAACTCTTCCGCCTCTTCATACTCCGGCTCTTCGAACTCTTCCGCCTCTTCGTACTCCGGCTCTTCAAACTCTTCTGCCTCTTCGTACTCCAACGCATCAATATCTTCTGTACTTTCCTCTTCAACAAACTCCTCAGCTGTGGTTACGTCTTCAATCGTCTCATCATTCTCAGCTGAATCCTCTGCACTCGACTCAGGCTCTCCCCAGCCTTCCAGAATATCCATAAGACTCATCTGGCCTGCAATCTGATCGCCATCCTCTTCTGTTTCCTCAAAGACACTTACCTCGCTGACATTTTCCTCAGCTATTTCTTCGTCTTCAGCATCTTCTTCCATAACTTCTTCATCCAATTCCGGATCAGGTCTTAACTCTTCCAAATCCGGATCTACTGCTATTGTTTCTTTTTTCTTTTCTTCTGCGACTTTCTCTGCAAATCCCAAATCTGCAACGGACTCAATCTCTTCTATCTCGCTCTCCAATTCAGTCAGATCTTCCTCTTCTTCTGCTTCCTCATCAGAAGATTCCTCATCTGCTTCACCTTTTAACTTAATATTCAAGAGACTCTTCAATGCTTCGTCCAGTTTCATGGTATTCCCAATCTTTTTCTTACTGGTCTCCTGCATCTGTTCTTCGCTTTCATTCAGTTTGTCTTCCAACTCTTCTTCCACTTCCTCATCAGAAGGCTCTTCCTTCTTCTGATACTGTGTCAAATCCGGAAGTTCTTCTGTCTCAGTCGTTGGCTTTTCATATCTGCGGTCATATTTTTCCTGCTGAGACGGAGTCAATGGCTTATACTGCATCTTCAGCTCCATTGCCTGATATACATACTTGCCTTCGCTAAACCACAAAATCAGATCATCGCATTCTTCCAGACATTCTGCTGTCATGCCTGCTTCCTGATACAGCTTAGCCAGCTCATACGCCCACTCTTCAATATATTCCGCCTTCTTGAACTCCTCCAGCGCATGAATCTGCTGCTCAATAGGAGCTCTCTGAGCCCGGAGAATCTGATATTTCAATATATACTGGTTCGGATCTTTTGGAGCAAGCTCAATAAAATCATCATAATAATCGATTGCCTCATCTACATTTCTTGTCTTTAATGCAAGTGTACATAGACGTGATACAATCTTCCGGCTCCCTTCTGCACGACTATAAGCAATCGCCAGAACATCATAGCTCTTCTGATAATCTCTATTTTTTTCATATATCTCGCTGACCGTACTTAACATTGTAGTGTTACGTACCCGCTTCCAGTCAATGCTGTCCGCAATCTCTGCCGCCTTATTGTATGCGCCGTCATTCATAAGTTCAAGCATCTGTTCTGTCTTCAACTTATACTCATACTTGTCCACTGCACTCACCTCATCAACTTATTATAATTCACTCACTAGTTTACCATAACAGAACCGGATTGTCAAAAAAAGTACATCCTCAATTGACATTGAGGATGCACTTTTTATAATTATTTAATTGTATTCTTTTATAATATTTATAAAATCGGAGGAAACTCTCGATTCAATTCCTGTAGACTTAAACCCTGTTATAATATAAACGAATATCAATGATTGTTGGAACAATTGTTGATAAAATATTGTTTATTTAACTATTTACAATTCAGATCCTTGCGGTATTATTATCATATTTTAAAACATATCCTTTAGTTATTCCATCTATAATTGTTCAACTGCCACGATATCATTACCTCAATACCCTGACACCTTACTTGATTATTCTTTCTATAACTATTGTATGTTCTTTATGAAATAGTATTCTTTCGATGTTTCTTTACACATCTTTTGAAATCGAATTGAATGTGGTATGTATCTTTTCAATATGTCTATGAATGTTAAATCTTAACAAATATATTTATTTTCATCATCCGGTCTTCTATTACTTCTCCGACTCGTCTGTTATTTTCATTCTTTTTCTTTACCGAATGTCCTTTATCGTGTATAGGTAAAAGTCACTTCATCACAGGAACTTCCATTCACCATACCACTGACATATTGAATATAAAATGCTGAAACGTTGTCCATGGGACTCTTACCTCCTTTTCTTAATATTCATCTTATTTCAAGAAGTTTTAATTTCTTGTTTTTTGATTGACCTTATAATAGCACACGATTTTTAAGTTGTCAACCTTTTTGAATATATTTTTTATATAAATTCATAATTGTATTAATTTTATCTAATTTTCTGATAATTTATAAAAATCCAGCATCGGGACGAATTTCTCCGACCGAGCTGGATTTTAATTATTAATTGCTAACAGCTAACTTTGAACTGTTTTCTTTTTGCACTTTTCTTTTACAAAAACTCTTTTATGCTCTTGTAAATACCTTCTGCATCCAATCCATATTTTTTCAGCAGTTCTACTGCCGGACCGGATTCACCGAATGTATCCTGGATTCCAATTTTTTTCACAGTCATCGGAGCTTTCTCACACAATACATCACAGATTGCACTTCCAAGACCTCCGATTACAGAATGTTCTTCTACTGTAACCACTTTACCGGTTTCTTTTGCTGCCGCAACAACCAGTTCTTCATCCAAAGGTTTAATCGTATGAATATTAACCACCTTTGCCTCAATTCCATCTGCTGCAAGCATCTCTGCCGCCTCCAGACAATTACCTACCGGAAGACCGCTTGCAAAAATGGTAAGGTCTTTTCCTTCGCGAAGAACCACACCTTTTCCGATTTCAAATTTATAATCTTCTCTATCGTTAATTACCGGCACTGCCAATCTTCCAAAACGCATATAAACCGGTCCCTGATGCTCATAAGCTGCCTTTACCGCTGCGCGCGCTTCCACGTCATCGGATGGGTTAATAACAACCATACCCGGAATGGTGCGCATCAATGCGATATCTTCATTACACTGATGGGTAGCTCCATCTTCACCTACAGAAATTCCTGCATGTGTAGCGCCGATTTTCACATTCAGATGCGGGTATCCAATAGAGTTACGCACCTGCTCAAATGCACGTCCTGCCGCAAACATTGCAAATGAACTTGCAAATGGTACTTTTCCTGCTGCCGCAAGTCCTGCTGCCACACCCATCATGTTAGACTCAGCGATTCCGCAATCGATGTGTCTCTCCGGAAATGCCTTTTTAAAGATTCCGGTTTTTGTTGCTGCTGCAAGGTCTGCATCCAGAACAACAACATCTTCATGTTCTTTTCCGAGTTCGGCCAAAGCATTACCATAACTCTCTCTTGTTGCAATTTTCTTTACATCTGACATAATGCTTCACCTGCCTCTTCTAATTCTTTCATAGCCTCTGCATACTGCTCGTCATTCGGAGCAACTCCATGCCAGCCAACCTGATTTTCCATGAAGGAAACACCTTTTCCTTTAACTGTCTTTGCAACGATCGCCGTCGGCATTCCCTTTGTTTCTCTCGCCTCTTTAAAAGCTGCGTCAATCTGGTCAAAATCATTTCCATCAATATTGATCACATGGAAATTAAATGCTTCAAACTTCTTATCGATCGGGTATGGAGAGTTTACTTCTGTTACCGCACCATCGATCTGAAGGTTATTATTGTCTACGACAACTACAAGGTTATCCAGTTTGCGGAATCCTGCCAGCATTGCAGCTTCCCAAACCTGTCCTTCCTGAATCTCTCCATCACCCAGCAATGTATATACGCGGTAGTCTGCATCACTCAGCTTACCGGCAATTGCCATACCTACTGCCGCAGAGATTCCCTGTCCCAGAGAACCGGAAGACATATCCACACCCGGAATGTGTTTCATATCCGGATGTCCCTGCAAGTAAGATCCTACATGACGCAGAGTCTTCAGATCTTCTACCGGGAAATATCCTCTGTTTGCCAGAGTAGAATACAATCCCGGAGCTGTATGTCCCTTAGACAATACAAAACGGTCACGATCTGCTTTCTTTGGATCTGCCGGATCGATATTCATCTCTTCAAAATACAAATATGTGAAAATCTCAGCTGCAGACATAGATCCACCCGGATGTCCGGATTTTGCGCTATGTGTCGCAGTTACGATGCCTTTGCGAACCTCGTTCGCAGTCTTCATCAATTCAAGTTTGTTCATGAGTTCCTCCTTATTATTCACCAAAAACAGCTTTATAATCTGCCTGGAATTTCTCAATTCCCGCATCAGTCAGCGGATGATGTGTCATCTGCTCAATTACTTTATATGGTACTGTTGCAATATCTGCGCCTGCAAGAGCACAGTCAGTAACATGCATTGGATTACGCACACTTGCTGCAATAATCTCTGTTTCAATTCCTGCAACTTCGAAGATCTGTGCAATCTCTGCGATCAAATCTGTTCCACGTACAGAAATATCATCCAGTCTTCCCAGGAACGGAGATACATAAGTTGCTCCGGCTCTTGCTGCAAGAAGTGCCTGATTAGCAGTAAAGATCAATGTTACATTTGTCTTGATCCCTTCAGAAGTCAGCACCTTACATGCCTTCAATCCTTCTGTAGTCATCGGAATCTTAACGACCATATTCGGATGAATTGCTGCAATTGCACGACCTTCTTCGATCATACCCTCAGCGTCAACAGTTGTAGCCTTTACCTCTCCACTGATTGGTCCGTCAACGATAGATGCGATTTCTGCAATCACTTCTTCAAATACACGTCCTTCTTTTGCAATCAAAGAAGGATTTGTAGTTACTCCGCAGATCACGCCCATATCATTCGCCTTTTTGATATCCTCAACCTTTGCTGTGTCAATAAAAAATTTCATAGTGTTACCCTCCGTTTAAATAATAAATGAAAAACTTTTTGCTTCTTAATTCCGATTATAGTCAGCAAAAAAGCAACGGTCAATAGGTCTCGTAATTATTAATAATTTCAGACTGTTAATAAATCAAAATTATTAATACATTTTATTCATAAATCACTACTAATCTCTTTATTTTCGTTAACACGCTTTCAAATTATTATTAATAATATCAAAAAATTCGTTTATTTTAATTCATTTTTACCTCTTTTGACAACCTGTCATTTCCTTGATTTTACCCTGGGACTCGCAGTTGTTCCTCGTTTCACCAGACGGGGTTCATACTCTACATGATAAATGCTGACCGGCTCCAATTCTGCATACTTACGTTCATGTGTCTTGATCTTCTTCATTATAATATCACAGGCATCACGCCCTTTATATATAACAAAATGCTCGATCGTTGTCAACGCTACCTTATGCATACCTGCAAACAATGTATTATCACACCCCATGACCGACATATCTCCGGGCACTTTATATTTTGCATCATACAAAGCATCCAGTATTCCAAATGCGATCATGTCATTCAGTCCGACAATCGCTGTCAATTGTTTGTGCTCTTTAAGCAATTCCTGCGTCAGATCATATCCGATCCGATACTCCGAATCGATTCCCGTCACATCTTCATCGATCGATTCGTTTGCAGCTTTGATCACAACATGATCGCCCAGACCGGCCTCCTGAAATTCTTTCAAAAATCCTTCCACACGTTTGGAGCGTTGTTTCTGCCGCACTGTCAGCGGCGGAGCAATATACGCCACATCCCGGTGTCCCAGCTCCAGCAAATGATTTGCCATGATCCGTCCCAGCTTGGAATTATCCAATTCCACCGCATCCACATCCAGCCGCTCATTTTGATTATTGATCACCGCAAACGGGATCTTCTGCGACATCTCCTCAATCATCGGCAGGAACATCCGACTGGGATTACACATATAGATCACTCCCAGAGGATTTAAAAACGGCAGCATTTTCAAATACCGTTCTTCCAATTCGAGATTCCGCTGCGTATTGCACACGAACAGACCATATCCCTGTTCAATCGCTCTTGACTCAATCCCCTGCAGCAGCATCACATAATATGGGTTCGTCAGATTCGGACAAAACGCAACCAGCAGCTTTTGTTTCTTACTTTCCCTGCGTGCCCGGTGTTTCGGCAGTTCATACCCCAGTTCCCTCGCCGCAGTCTCTACCTTTGTAATGACATCCTTGGAAAAGGATACGTTATATTTCTTATTCAATACCATCGATACCGTTGCCTGCGAGACCCCGGCACGTCTGGCTACATCCGAAGAGGTTACTTTCTTTTTATTCATAACACTCGTACCTCTTTTCTCTGTTCCTGTCTGATCACAGCTCTGTGCGCCCATCCAGAGCACGCAGCAGCGTTACTTCATCGATATATTCCAAATCGCCGCCCACAGGAACACCGCTGGCGATTCGACTGACTTTAATCCCTGCCGGCTTAATCAGCTTGCTAATATACATTGCCGTTGTTTCGCCCTCCAGACTGGAATTTGTTGCAATGATCACTTCATCCACTTCTCCCTGAAGTCGTTCCATCAATTCTTTCAGACGAATGTCTCCGGGACCAATTCCAAGCATTGGAGAAATTGCCCCATGAAGTACATGATAAACTCCGTTATACTTTCCGGTCTTCTCATAAGCCGCAAGATCCCTCGGAGTCTCCACTACCATAATCGTCTTCTGATCTCTGTCCGGGTTCTTACAGATCGGACACAATTCCTGATCTGTCAACGTACAGCACTGTGCACAGTACCGCACATTGTTCCGGGCATCCACCATCGTCTTGGCAAGGTGCTCTACCTGCTCCTTCGGCATATTGATCACATGAAATGCCAGACGCTGCGCCGACTTCGTTCCAATTCCCGGAAGTCGGGAAAATTCCTCAATCAGCCGGCTGATCTGATTACTATAATACTCCATTTATAAGCCGAATCCTCCCATTCCCATACCGCCTGTGAGCTTGGACATTGCCGCTCCGGACTCTTCTTCCACTTTGCGCAGCGCTTCATTTGTAGCCGCCACGATCAGATCTTCTAACATCTCGATATCATCCGGGTCTACCACTTCTTCCGCCAGTTTCACTTTCAGCACTTCACGCTTGCCGGACACAGTGATCTCAACTGCTCCGCCACCTGCGGTTGCAGTAAATTCCTTTGTCTCCATCTCTTTTGCCTGTTCTTCCATCTGACGCTGCATCTTCTGTGCCTGTTTCATCAGATTTGCCATATTTCCCGGCATACCACCGCCCGGGAATCCACCACGTTTTGCCATGTCTTTAATCCTCCACTGTTATTTCCATATGAATGACATTTTCCATATGTCGTTCCAAATCTACAAAGGTATCTTCAAAACGTCGGCCGTCTTCTACCTGCCGCACTTCTACCTCTACTTTTTTGCCGATCCGCTGCTCGATCAATGACTCCAGTTCTTCCTTATGGTCTTCCCGCCCTACAATTGAGGCGCCCATCCCATCCGGAAGCACTACCATCAGCCGATTGTCTCCACCCAGACTCAGTCTGGCCTTTTTCAGATAAGTCCGTACCGGTCCCGATGTCTCATCAGCTATCGACCGGAAGTTTTTCACAACTTCCCGCACATCCTCCGGAATTGCCAACGGCACCTCCGGTTTCGGCTGACTGACTGTCTCGATCCGCTGCTCTCTCTCCGGCTCACTGCCGTACTGACGGACCGGAACACCTTGCTCCAGTTTCTCCTCCACTGCCCGGATCCGATCCAGTAAGGAGTCCTGACTCACTTCCATAGCCGGTGTACATAATTTAATCAATGCCACCTCCAAAAGCACTCGCTTCTGTGTTGCATACTTCAATTGTCCGGACAATTCTGAAAAAATACGGATATACCGCAGCAGCATATCAACCTCGATCATCTGCGCCTCTTCCTTTAGCTGCGCCAGATTCTCACTGGATACATCCAGAACATCTTCTATACTATCAGACGTTTTCACCAAAAGCAAGTTCCGAAGATACCATGTAAAATCTGCTGCCAGCTGCGTCAGCTCCCGGCCCTGCATCACCAGCTCTTCCACCATATCCAGAACCTTCGGTACATCTCTTGCCAGAATACTTCGCAGCAATCTGCTGAACACATCGGTATCCACAGCGCCAAGTACCTCCAGCACATGGTCATACGTCAGTTTCTGCCCCAGATAAAATGCAATGCACTGGTCTAACAAGCTCAACGCATCTCGCATCGACCCGTCTGCCGCCTTTGCAATATAGCGAATTGCCTTTTCCTCGACCTCCACTTGTTCCGCATCCATCAGTTCCTGCATCCGGGCTGAAATCGTATCAATCGTAATCCGCTTAAAATCATAGTGCTGACAACGGGATAAAATTGTAATCGGAATCTTATGCACCTCCGTTGTTGCCAGAATAAAAATAACATACTCCGGCGGTTCTTCCAACGTTTTCAAGAGCGCATTAAAAGCGCCGATCGACAGCATATGCACCTCATCGATGATATACACCTTATATTTTCCCTCGGTCGGACGGTAAGTAACCTCCTCCCGGATTTCACGAATATTATCCACACCATTATTAGATGCCGCATCGATTTCGATCACATTCATAGATGTCCCCGCCGCAATGGATCTGCACATGGCACATTCCCCACATGGACTTCCATTTACCGGATGCTCACAGTTCACTGCCTTAGCAAATATCTTGGCGACGGTTGTCTTTCCGGTTCCCCGCGTACCGCAGAACAAATATGCGTGTCCAATTCGATTCGCCTTAATCTGATTCTGTAATGTCGTAATGATATGTTCCTGTCCTTTCACATCTTCAAACGCAGTCGGACGGAACTTTCTATATAATGCCGTATATGACATGGAAAACTCCTCTTATTTCTACTTTTCTTATTTCTATTTTACTTATTTTTCTCACCAAAACTGATTCCCAGTAATTTTGCCTCTTTGATCAAGCTGCAATTCGGATCCACATACTTCAGTTTACCGGCAACTTCCTCCAACGGAACTGCGGTTGTTTCATTATTTATCATCGCAACCATATATCCATATTGCTCATTCAAAATCAGCTCCGCAGCCTTAGCGCCAACTCTAGAAGAAAATACCCGGTCATAAGGACATGGTGAACCGCCCCGCTGGGTATGTCCCGGAACAGTGATCCGCACTTCTTTCTCTGTCTTCGCCTGAATCTGCTCTGCCAGTTCATATGCTATAGACGGATATTTTCTCTTTGCCAATTTCTCTTTATACTCTTTTTTCTTTAACTTCGCATCTTCCTTGGAAATTGCGCCTTCCGCAACTGCCAGAATGGTAAATGCCTTGCCTTCTGCACTTCGTTTCTGGATCACATCCGTAATCGCATCAATCTCATACGGAATCTCCGGCAGCAAAATAATATCCGCGCCTCCTGCGATTCCTGCATGAAGTGTTACATGCCCGACCTTATGTCCCATTACTTCTATAATAAATACCCGACTATGAGAAGTAGCAGTTGTATGAATCCGGTCAATGGTATCTGTAGCAATATCTACCGCGCTCTGAAAACCAAATGTCATATCCGTTCCCCACAGATCATTGTCAATCGTCTTCGGAAGTGTAATGACATTCAATCCCTCTTCCCGCAGAAGATTCGCTGTCTTATGCGTTCCGTTTCCACCTAAAATCACCAGACAATTCAAACTCAATTTGTGATATGTATGTTTCATAGCAGCAACTTTATCAATGCCATCTTTATCCGGCACCCGCATCAGCTTAAACGGCTGTCTGGAAGTTCCCAGAATTGTACCGCCCCGGGTCAGAATTCCCGAAAAATCTTTGGATGTGAGCATTTTAAAATTTCCATAGATCAGCCCTTTATATCCATCTTCAAATCCGAAGATCTCCACATCATCCCGCTTGGAGCAAATACCTTTCACAACTCCGCGCATGGCAGCGTTCAATGCCTGACAGTCTCCACCGCTTGTCAACATACCAATTCGTAACATAACTGATTCCTCCTGTTCCTGCTCAATCTTTTTTCTGATTTATTTTAACACATTTTCCTTCATTTTCATAGATTTCATAAACGCTGCTGTTACACAACAATTATTCCAAAACCTGTCTCACCATCTGCCACAGCCAGAACAACAAATATAAAATCATTCCAAGATTACAGATCGTTGTACGAAACCGCTGCCCTTTCGGAATTACAAATGTCCCCGCCGTACACCTTATCTTCTTTATATGTAGAGCCCAGCAAACAATTCCTGCAATCACAAACAATAACACAAATATAGCATACAGGAAGAACATCCACATATCCGTTTCCATCCATTTCATCATGATAATCCCCGGAATCGATCCCATAAAATTAATCACCGCATGAAGTAAGATCGTGTACCGCAGTCGCCCCGTTTTTACATAGATAAATCCGAAAAACATGCCCAAACTGAAGGCATACGCAAACTGATTCAGATTTCCATGAAACATCCCGAACATCAGTCCTGAGAGAATGATCGCAGTTCCTTCTCCATACATCGCCATCCGGTCGATTAAGATTTTCCGGAAAACATATTCTTCTACAACAGGAGCCACCATCACCATGACAACAAACGCCGTCACCGGAGACAAGTCACTCACAACCTGCTCCAGCGGATTTATCACCGGCGATCCTTTCACAAAACCCAGGATTCCTGTCAAAAACAGCCCCAGCAGATTCGTCAGATACATCAGGACATAGCTCATCAAAAATGCCACGAACCATTTGCCCGCTCCCAGCTTATGCTGCGGAAGCTTCACTGCAGGCACACGCCAAACCATACATACGATCAGTGGCATCGCAATGAAGTTAATTGCCACCGAAGATATAACCAGAGCCACATTCATATCTGAGATCTTCTCCGGAATCAACACCGCGGCAATCTGCATAACCGCAAACTGCACCAGAAAAGTCAGTATGGAACCAACAAAATAAATTCCGCCGATTTTTGAAAAATGTTTCTTTGCAAGCCTCATCTCATCCATAACTCGATCTCCTTATGCTTAAAAATCAGTTGTGCATCTTTTTACAATCTCACACGCCACCTTATGCTCCTGCTGCAGATCTTCTTCGCCTTTCAGAACACGCACCAGATAATCCAGCGCCGCATCACAAAGTACGCCAACCTTATTATCCACCGAAGTCAGTTCCGGCTCACAGCAGATTGTCATGCCGGAGTTATTATATCCTGTAATACTAAGTTCTTCCGGCACCCGCAGCCCCTTGGCTTTTGCGTACTTCAGAGCGCCCACCGCCAGCGTATCATTGCAGGCAAATATACTGTCAAATTCCAGAATCTTATTCATCAGCAATGCCTCTTTTACATACAGCACATCATTCTTCGTATAAAACTTCAAATCGCCAAGAACCGGACATCCGGCATCCGAAAGCGCCGCCTCATATCCGGCAAGTTTTTGCTGTGCACTATATGTATGCGAATCTGCCAAAAATAAGATCCGTTTCTTTCCTCTTCGAATCAGAGCCGCAGTCACATCATAAGCCCCCTGCCGGTCATCTCCGTAAAAGCAATAAATATTTTTCCCTTCTACATACCCGTTGATTAAAAAGACCGGTACTTTTTGGGCAGCCTTTCGAACGTACTCCGCCTCCGAACACTGTGCTCCCTTTTCTGCATACGTAGAGCCCACCATAACCAGCGCATCAATCCGTTTCGAAAGCAGCAATTCCGTATGGTACTCCTTCGCCTGCCGCTCATGCCCGCTGCATCCCAAAATACAGTCATAGCCATTCTGGTGCAGCCCCTTCTCCAGAATTGACACCGCCGCTGCTATATAAGCATCCGAAATATCCGGACAAAGGATTCCGATTGTTTTCATAGAATCCAGGCCCAGCCCTCTGGCAAATACATTTGGAATATAATTCGACTTCTCAATAACCGCCAGTACCTTCTGTTTTGTTTTCTCACTTACATTGGGGCTTTCATTCACGACTCTTGACACTGTTGCAATGGAAACCCCTGCCATTTCTGCAATATCATAAATATTCATCCGCTCGTTCTTCTCTCCTTTTCTCTTTCATTATTATAGTGTAAGTTCTTTCATTTTCCAATCCTTTTCTAAAACAAAAACAACCGAACCTTCCATACTTTTTCTTTCTCATTTTCTTAATTCCCATTATTTTTCTTACATTTCTGGAAAATCCACTTTATTTATGCTACACTCTCTATAAAAATTGGAATAACTATAAAAAAGGAGTCTTTTTCTATGACTGTCATACGGCCATTTTACGGCATCCATCCAACCCCTGCACTTGCAGGAGCTATTGCCGCACTTCCCTATGATGTATACCATCGGGCGAAGGCGGCTGAAATTGTAAAACAACATCCACTCTCTTTTCTGCAGATTGATCGTGCCGAAACACAATTTCCACCAACGGTAGATATGTATTCCGATGAGGTATATGCTCGTGCACGAGACACCTTTCACCAAATGTGTGCAGACGGATCCTTTGTACAGGACGACAGTCCTTGTTTTTACTTGTACGCTCTGACCATGAAAGAACGTACTCAGACAGGGATCGTCGGTTGTGCATCCATTGACGATTATCAGAATGGTATCATCCGAAAACACGAAAATACGCGCGCAGAAAAAGAACTGGACCGCATTCGCCACATCGATGCATTAAGCGCTCAGACCGGACCTATTTTTCTTACTTACCGGAGCAATCCTGATTTACATCAGATCATTCAGCAGGCCGGATCACAAACTCCGCTTTTTGACTTTGTAAGTGAAGACGAGATCCGGCATCAAGTCTGGAAGATTGCCGATTCCGATATCTGCCACGAGATTACACATCTCTTTCAGGATATTCCATCTGTCTATATTGCGGATGGACATCATCGTGCCGCATCCGCTGTAAAGGTCGGGCTAAAACGCAGAGCCGAACATCCGGATTACACCGGTGAAGAAGAATTTAATTTTTTTCTGTCCGTACTTTTTCCGGAAGATGAACTGAAAATATATGACTATAACCGAGTGGTTGAAGATCACAACGGACATACTCCAGCCGAATTACTGGACGCATTACAAACAGATTTCCAGATTACAGGGCCGTCTCACCAAAAATCGCCACGCAGCAAAGGCAGTTTTTCCATGTTCTGTGACGGAAACTGGTATCAGCTGACTGCCAGACCGCATTTATATACCGGAGATCTCGTCCACGACCTGGATGTATCTATTTTACAGGATCATGTACTCCGGCCGCTGCTCGGCATTGAGGATCCGACCACCGATTCCCGCATCCGATTTGTCGGCGGCATCTACGGTGTTGACAGGCTCGTACAACTTGTTCAGGAAAAACCGGAACGGATCGCATTTGCCATGTATCCGACCTCCATGGAAGAGCTCTTGTCTGTCGCGGACGCCCATCAGCTGATGCCTCCGAAGTCTACCTGGTTTGAACCAAAACTGCGCAGCGGATTGTTGATTCATAAATTTGAAAATGAAAAATAAAATGGAAATATGTATGTCAGATATAGGCTTGCACATTGACAGAAATCAATTATCATGTTTAAATTGACATGGAGTTAAGAAAAGGAGATGTAAAAACATGGAACGTAATGCCCCTTGCTGGTGTGGCAGCGGAAAAAAATACAAAAAATGTCATATGCAGATTGAGGAAAGGATCAAACTTCACAAAGACAATGGTGAGATTGTTCCAAGCAGAAAAATTCTGAAAACACCTTATCAGATTGAAATGATCAAAAAGAGCGCCGCTCTTAATACTGCGGTTTTGGATGAAGTTGCAAAAAGAATTCACATCGGAATGAGCACTGCCGAGATTGATCAAATTGTTTATGACTACACAACCAAACACGGCGGAATCCCGGCGCCATTGAACTACCAGGGATTTCCTAAGAGTGTATGTACTTCACTCAATAACGAGATCTGTCATGGAATTCCGGATGAAAATATTATCCTGCAGGAAGGAGATATTATTAACGTAGATGTCTCCACGATTCTGGATGGATTTTATTCAGACGCCTCCCGTATGTTCACCATGGGTAAAATTTCTGAACGTGCACAGCGTATCGTCAAAGTCACTGAAGAGTGTGTACAGCTTGGTCTTGCAGCCGCAAAACCATGGGGCCATCTCGGAGATATTGCTGATGCGATCAACACACATGCGCAGGCGAACGGTTACTCCGTTGTTGAAGATATCGGTGGTCATGGCATCGGCCTTGAGTTCCACGAAGACCCATTTGTCAGCTATGTCACCCCTAAAGGAAGTGAGATGCTCCTTGTTCCCGGTATGATGTTTACAATTGAACCGATGATCAACGAAGGCAGCCCTGACTTCTTTGTAGATGAAGACAACGATTGGACAGTATATACCATCGATGACGGGCTCTCTGCCCAGATCGAATACATGGTGCTTGTGACAGAAAACGGCATTGAAATATTAACAAAATAAAAAATTCTAAAAAGAAGCACTTGTAACCAAGGAAGACTCTGCCCCCATAGCCAGATTCTTCCTTGATTTTTTATCATCCTTTATCTGCCCTCGATTGATATCCCGCTCTTTTTAGCAATTCGTGAATCCTTTGAAAATGAATCTTCAAATCCCTGTTATAAATCCCCACCGGTATCTCATCGTCAAAACCATAGATTACAGGCTCTGACTTGTCTTCAAAACAATACACAATGATTTTTTCATGCTCCATATCCACCATCCAATATTCACGCACACCACTTTCCTGATATACCCTCTTCTTTTTCAGATCATTCCTCCTTGTCGATTTCGACAACACTTCCACTATAAAATCAGGCGCTCCCATCACCCCGGCATCCCTTATATTCTCACGATTACAGACAATAAATCCATCCGGTTTTAAAAATGTATTCCCCTTTTCACTTAAAGATTGACCTTTCGTTTCTTGAATATACACATCTACAGGAGCAACAAACACAAAACACTTTCCTTGATTTTTCTTAATATACGAATCCATTGTCCACATAATCTCTTGCAACACAAGCTGATGCCATGGCGTCGGTGATGACCTCGCATAAATAAACACACCGTTTATCATTTCTACATAGGGCATCGTCTCATCGGGCAGACTCTTATAGTCCGCAATGGTATATTCTCCCTGTCGCTTTCTTCTGACGGCAGACTTGATCTGATATACCGGTGTCTCTCTAATATATCCGTTCTTCCTTCTATCTTGCCTTGCTTCCGATTCATCCGAAACCCGCAACATCTCTGCTACGATTTTCCTCACATTTTCTCTTGTTAAGGGATATGGCTCTGTCACTGCCACTTCTAACGCAAATGCATCCTCCAGATAGAGATGATCCGCTTCACACCTTAACACTTCCCGTACTCGTTTCTCATCTATACCTGTCATCTCCGCAACTTCTGCATAACTGTAGCCTAACAGCTTTCTTCTTTTCTCCATTTCTTCTGATTTCATACACGTGATTCCTCCAGTCTTCCTTTTTATGTATCCGCTGTATATCTATTCTTTTCTTTATATTTTGAGATCTTTTAGTGATAGACTTTGACTTTAAACTTGATTTTCCTGATAGCAACATTCACCTACATAAATGTTATAAGAATTTTTGAATATATCAGAATTATAGAGTTATATTTGAAAGGGCGTCAAGCGTTTTGTAAACGCTTGGCGCCCTCTATTTTCAGAACTCGATCATTACCTTAAACAAATCACCGTCCACATATAATTGGAATTTTCCGCCTTGCATCTCTGTCAAATCCCTTGCGATCGAGAGCCCTAAGCCACTTCCCTCGGTACTTCTCGACACATCTCCGCGGATAAACCGTTCTGTCAGTTCCTCTGCATTGATATTCAACGGATTTTCCGATATATTTTTCAGTGAAAATTCTACCCGTTTCTTCTCTGAATTTCCACTATCCTTTACGCGCAGATCCGCATATACGCGGGTTCCCGGCATCGCGTATTTTGCCGCATTATTGAAAATATTTTCCAGCACACGCCACATCCGTCTGCCGTCCACATGGACAATCGCCGGCACTTCCGGAAGGGATGCAACAATCGTCAGATTCTTTGCTTCCATTTTCTCCGACATTTCTCCGATCGTCTGGTTTACCATCTCTACCAGATTCACATCCATCATTTCCAATGTAATGTTGCCACTGCTGACCTTCGATGCCTCTACTACATCTTCTGTCAATGTTTTTAATCGCTGTGCTTTTGCCTCCAATATTCCCAGATAGCCCTGTATCTTCGGATCCTGTAAATTCTCTCGTTTCAGCAAGTCTACATAATTAATAATCGACGTCAGCGGAGTCTTAATATCATGTGATACATTGGTAATCAAATCCGTCTTCAGCCGTTCCCCTTTCACTGCGGCTTCCACTGCCTTCTTCAAGCCATCGCCTATCGTATTCACCAGTTCAGCCATCTCCAGGCTCTCCCCATGCATTTTTTCAGTCGAAATCTGATAATCTACATTTCCGGAAGCAATTTCCTGAATCCCCTTTCTGATCTTATCTTTTTCAATTGCTCCACGAATCCCGATATAAAGGACAAACAGGTCCACCGCCAATGTCATAAGAATGAAGAATCCATTTCCATAGGAAAAGAATGCCAGCCAATGCACAACGATAAAGCAGCCGATTCCTATAAGTACCCGCAGACACACACTCCGGTGACTCCAAAATTCCTTAAATCTCTGATACAACCAGAAACTCACACTGTTTTTCCAAATTGTTTTCGCCTTGATCCGACGCACCAGACTCAAATATCCGATTAGGAACAACACAACCGTCACTCCCACATACGATGCAATAATCATAACATCTGTAGTCGTCATAGTGAACATATAGTATACGTGTCCTGTATGGAATTGATATTCCCCATACGACATTGCCTGATATCCGATTCCATTCCAATTCATCGCTAAAATCCAAGAAATAAACAGCCATGGAACGATTACTGCTGCCGCCCCCAGTGCCGTTTTCCATCTATCAAATCCGTTCAAATGTAACTCTTCGTCTTCCGGATTGCGTCCGGCAAAGATGGTCAGCCACACAAGTGAAATCATGAAAATTACTGCTCCAAGGATTATAAAAATAAATGCTGACGCCAGATACGGTGCATATTTTCCATATTCCTTTTCCCCTTTATAGAACAGATCCTGAATTGGATATTCGGTATCCACCGCTGCCACAAATACATAATTTCCACTGCCGATATTATAACCTTCGATTAAATTCTTCCATTCTGATGCAGATACATCCAGGTTACTCTCAAAATCTGCCAGTTTCGGTTTCACGATCACATATTTTCCAAGAGCCTTGAGCGCCTCTATACTAGTATCCACCTTCGCAAAATCGCTATATGCACTTTGATTCGTATATACCTTTTTGTTGTCCATATCTACCAGTAAATACTGCAGGTTGGTATTTCCTTCTTCCCAGAGGCTTCCATTTTCCTGATACACATTCAAATCCGTCGCCACAGAGTACAATGTAAATTCCAATGCAGCAAAAACTTCATCCAATTTTCCATTCAATTCCGGTCTGCTGTTGACTACTTCCAGAATATTCTTAGCTCCCTGCGGCGCTTTCAATTCTTTAATTCCAGTCTGAAACGGCCAAAAATCACGATAGATGACCTTTCCTTCTGCATCTTGAACCAACAGATTCTCACCATAGTAGTCCATCGGTGTATAACCGCCGTCCATCATGCTGATCACCTGACCAATCCATATTGTTTCGCTTTGAGATTCCGCTTCCTCATTCGGTTTCTCAACCTGCAGTTCTTTATTTCTTAATAATACTTCAAAATCCTTTACATAGTAATAATAATACGTTCCATCTGTTTTTTCACAGACAACGATATTGGCTGTCTCACTATTTCCAGCCATATACTGTCCGCCCCAGTCACTTAATTCCTCCAGCGTATACGCAAGCCCGGAAATATTTTCTCCGGAAATTTCCTGACTTTCTTTATATTGCATAATATCCACGAGACGATTGGGATCATACTTCCCATCTTCCGTTTCAATTCGTTTCTTTGCAGTAATTTCATCCAACACGTCATAAGTCACATCTTGCATACGACTTGCAAAGACAGCAGAATCTTCATAGCTCTCTATCTGAAACTGCAAGATCTGATCGGGACTTACATTCCCTTCCCCTTGATATCCCACTAGCAAAATGGCGCTCAGACTCACAATAATCGCAGATAGCACTGCTGTTCCGGCAAAGACTGTCTTCACCAGCGTACTTCGATACCATTTCTTCATACTCAATCACCTATCCATTTTTCTCAATCTTATATCCGACTCCCCATACAACCTTCAGATACCGAGGGTCCTTCGGATTAATCTCTATCTTTTCCCGGATATGACGGATATGTACCGCTACAGTGTTATCCGCCCCAATCGCATCCTCATTCCAGATCGATTCATAAATCTGATTAATAGAAAATACTCTCCCTTGATTCTTCATTAACAATAATAAGATGTTATATTCAATTGGCGTTAATTTTACACTTTCTCCGTCTACAGTCACTTCTTTCAGATCATCGTTGATCCGCAGACCGCCAACTTCATAAATCTGATCCGATGTCTCCTTTGCAGTTCCTCCCAGCTGGGTATAGCGGCGCAGCTGAGACTTCACCCTTGCTATCAACTCCAGCGGATTAAACGGCTTTGTTACATAATCATCGGCTCCTACATTTAATCCCAGAATCTTATCCACATCTTCTGACTTTGCAGACAAAATAATGATCGGAATACTATGTTTCTCCCGAATCTTCAGTGTCGCCCGGATTCCATCCAGCCTTGGCATCATCACATCCAAAATCAATAGATGGACTTCTTCCGTCTCCAATACCTTCAATGCCTGCTCCCCATCATACGCCTTCAAGATATGATAGCCTTCCTGACTAAGATATATTTCAATCGCCTCTACAATTGCCTTGTCATCATCACAAACTAATATATTGTACATTTCTCATCACCTCCCTTACAGTATACATGATATCAACGAAAATTTAAGGAGGTTTGGGGAAAATCTTATGAATTTATTAATTCGCTTTCTTTTTCTTATTAAAATGCATATATTATATAGATACTTATTTTATGAAAGAAGAATGTTTATGAGTTTCAAAGGACTTGATGTCAGTAAATATCAAGGCACTATAGATTGGTCGCAAGTAAAAGCGGCCGGCTATGACTTTGCCATGCTCCGCGCCGGATACGGATTTAATACTATAGACCCTCAATTTCAAAGAAATGCCTCTGAATGTAATCGTCTTGGAATTCCGATCGGCGCCTACTGGTTCTGCTACGCACTCAATCCAGACATTGCTGTTCAGGAAGCCACCGGATGTCTGAATGCCATTTCCGGTTATCGACTGGATTATCCTGTTTGTTACGATATCGAACAAGATTCCGTTAATTACGCTGCACAAAATGGCGTTACAATTACTTCATCTCTCGCAACTGATATCGTCACTGCCTTCTGTAACTATATCGAAGAACAAGGTTACTATGCCATGTTTTATACAAATAAGAACTTTCTAAATACCTATTTTCCTGCTGACTTCTCTTCGCGCTATGCACTTTGGTATGCTTATTATACGAATAGTTTCGATGGTACGAATTGTGGAATCTGGCAATATACAAATCAAGGAAGTATCCCCGGAATTTCCGGAAATGTTGATCTGGACATTGGATTTATCGATTATCCCTCTGTCATTCGCAATGCCGGACTAAACCACTTAAACGGCGGTACTCCCACCCCTCCTCCGAATATAGATTACACAACCTATATTATTCAACCGGGAGATACTTTAAGTGAAATCGCACAGAGATTCGGTACTACCACTCAAGCATTGGCACAGATAAACGGTATTTCCAATCCAAATCTTATTTATGCCGGAAATACTTTAAAAATTCCGGAAACCACTTCTGAACGCTACTATACGATTCAGCCGGGAGATACTTTAAGCGGAATCGCCCAAAAATTCGGTACCACCGTTCAGGCGCTCGCGCAAATAAACGGCATTTCCAATCCAAACCTCATTTATGCCGGAACAACCATCCGGATTCCATAACCAGGGCATTTCAAAATTCAAAAATTCATTTACACATTTTAGAAAAAACAAAGAATCTTTTCACTAGCTTAATAAATTCAACATACTTTGAACACAATTTCTGGATATACTAATTACCAGATAGTTGATAAGACAACTATCTCCCCCCTCATAAACGTGAACACACTCCGGGGAACGCGCCCCGGAGCTTCACGTAACTCTCATTCCTTTGTATAATTATAAAACAATCAAGAACCCGCAGGTCCAGAAGATCCGCGGGTTCTTGCCTGTTGTAGACCTATTTTATTGTTTATTTTTTTGTTTATTTTTTAGATTTTGATAATATTTTTTCCTTTTCTTTTATTGTTACAACATATTTTAGACACATTTATTGGATATACTAATCTCAGATAGTTGATAAGACAACTATCTCCCCCCTCATAAAGTATTGACATCCAGGGGGAGACCTCCGGATGTCGCACTTTACTCTCATTCCTTTAGATAACTATAAAAACAACGAAACCCGTTAGCCGGAAGGTTAACGGGTTTTCGCTGTTTCCACATCTGTCTATTTTCCATACCTTTTGCAGACTTCTCTTCTATTGTTGCATGGTAAGTTTCACCTTGCCTATATCTTTCATCAATTCCTCCCGGCGTTTCTGGCCATTTGCCTTGTCTGTATAATTCAATACAGTTTAACTTGTACTCATGTGAGTAGCGCATAAAAATAACCCTCCTTACTGGACTGTCCAGTAAAGAGGGTACATATCACTCTCTGTCACTTTTCTAAAAATCGTATTTTGCTGTTCAATATTTCCATTGCCAGTCCTGCCACATCTCTATATCTCAATAATTCCTGTACTACACTTACTGCCATTTCCTGCTAAAATCTCAATTCATATCTATTCCAATTTTTGTCTAATTCTACTCCATATTTTTTATTCTGTTCATATCCCTTTTCATAAAATACCAATCTTAAATTAGTCTAATTTAATTTTAAATGATGCATTTTCATCAAATAATGCGTTATAGTAATAGTTCAATTTTAATCCGGTATCTCCCTGTGGTTGTTCAAATGCTAAAGTCCCTTCAACCACACCGCCAGCATTTAAATCACCACTATTTAATGCTGTATCAGTATTTACAATAGTAATTGCTGTATCAACTTCTTGTCCATTACTATTTTCCATCTTCCAATCAAATGAATTATATGAAATTTTTTCATCTGATTTATTTTCTATTTTTATAGCAACAATCACATATTCATGTCCATCTTTTGCTGTGTCAAATTCACTTCCTGTAGTTTTTTCTACATTTGTCACAGTAAAATCAACACCTTTAAAAGTAACTGTTTCGCTCTGTGAAAATTCTGTCTTTTCTTCCTTTTTTGTTTCCTGCTTTGTCGCTGAATCTTCTTTCTGACTTCCACTATCTTTTGATGTCGGTTGTTCATTTCCTCCACCTGCTATAGCTCCAATGATACCAAGCGCAACAATTACAATCAAAATTATCTGCCAAATTTTCATGCCCTGTTTTTTGCGGCAATTAGGACATACCTTTGCACCCGCTGGTATTTCAGATTTACAGTGTTTACATAACTTTGTTCCATCATTTTTCATTCTACTCTCTCCCTTTATTGTTTTGTAAGTATATATTTTATAGTTTTAGGTTATTATACCACAGCTATATAAATATTACAATTAGAAAAATAAAGGTGTGATATTATGAACAATGAAACTAATTGTATTGATTTCAAGGCTCTTGGAAATAAATTACGGGAAATCCGAAATGAAAAAGGACTGACCCAAGAGTATGTGGCAACAATCGCAAATGTCAATGTCAGTCATATTAGTAATATAGAAAATAACAGAGTGAAAATTTCTTTACAAACTTTAATGCTCGTATGCAATGCTTTAGATGTAACCATTGATTTTGTTTTATCGAAAGAGTATGTTTCTACTACCTCTGTATTAGATAATGAAATTCTAAAAGAATTGAGTTCATGTGACATAAAACTTAAAGAACAAATTTTACAAATAATTAAAATTCTACAATAGTACGCTAAAGAACATCTGGCCACAAAACTTTCACTTTGATAGAATAAGACAAGGCACTACATGAGAATGGTAGGCGGTTAGTCCTTCAACAGAGGGACTGAACCCTCTGATTACATAGAAATCCTGCTTGCAGGAAATCTGGGAAAGGAGGGCTTGACTTATGAGCGATTTTGAACTCCTATCCATCGTACTAATGATACTGAGTATCGTTGTAACGATTCTGATAGCATATATAAATCAATCAAAAAAGTAA
Source organism: uncultured Lachnospiraceae bacterium (assembly GCA_905203555.1). GTDB lineage: Bacteria > Bacillota > Clostridia > Lachnospirales > Lachnospiraceae > Schaedlerella. The sequence continues at coordinate 8,168 of CAJKWK010000027.1, read as the reverse complement.
CCGCCCCTCAACCAAAGGAATACGGTTACTTTTTTGTAACTTTATCAAATTTGGACTAACCAACTATCAGTAGTGCCTTATTATTTACATCTTTATTCTAGCAAAAGACTTTTGAATTGTCAAATTTAACATTTTCAATTTTTCTATCATTTTTTCTTTCTCCAACTTTCAAACATGGAATATTATATAATTTTAACACCGTACGTATCCTTTTTTACATTTTTGTGATAGAATAGACCAATATATTGACGAGGTGATTGACATGCTAATTAATTTAATTACAGATGCCGCGATCGACAGTCTGCGGCTTTTTCCTTTTCTTTTCCTTGCATTTCTAATATTGGAACTATTGGAAAAGTATTCCGGGCGTTTAAACAAAACGATGCTGATTCGTTTTCGAAAAGCCGGTCCGTTTCTCGGAGGTTTACTGGGATGTATTCCTGAATGTGGAATTCCCGTACTGGGAGCAAATCTATTCGCTTCCTCTCTGATATCTCCCGGAACATTGCTTGCAGTTTTTCTCTCTTCTTCTGACGAAGCGATCCTGATTTTACTCGGAATGCCGGAACACTCAGGTGTCATTCCGACTTTGCTGATCTGCAAAGGAATCATTGCTGTCACTTGCGGATATATTCTTGATTTTTTCTTTTCCGGATATTTCGAATCAGCGGAAGAAACTGAACTGCCGGAACACCATGCCGGCTGCTGCCACCACAATCACAATCTCATTGTGCACGCACTGCAGCATACAATAAATCTGTTTTTTTATATTTTTATATTTAACCTCGCGTTGAATTTGTTATTGGAGATAATTGGATTTTCCAAACTTGCATCTCTCTTATTAAAAAATTCCATCTTCCAGCCGGCGCTTACCGCAGTGATCGGATTGATTCCCAACTGTGCCGCATCCATTTTACTTACTCAGCTTTTCGGAGAAGGAATTTTGAGTTTTGCATCACTTGTTTCCGGTCTTTGTGCGAGCACCGGTCTGGGGCTGTTTGTTCTCTTTAAAACTTGCCCGGATAAAAAACGTGTTCTTAAAATACTCGGAACGTTGTGGGGATGTTCTGCGATCGCAGGACTCCTTTTATCCATTTTATTTTAATTTTGTTTTAATTTGTTTTTTACCTTTTTCCGTACAAAGTAATAGCAGATTACTTGCAGGATTATGGTTACAAGCCAGGATGCCGGATAGGAAATAAAAAGCACATCCAATGCCCGATGTTTTGGGAATACCCAGAAGATCCAAGCGACTCTGGTTCCTACTGTACCAACAATAGACAACAGCATTGGAACTGCTGAATATCCCATACCTCGCAATGCACCTGGAAACAGATCCATCAGACCGCACATAAAATAGGTTACTGTCGTATACAGCAGGATTTCCATTCCGCACTGAATAACGGCCTGATCAGAAGTATAAATCTTCAGTAATTCCGGTCCAAACAAATAAGAACCTCCGCCAAGCACAAGGGATACGATTACAGACAACAAGATACAGTTGCGCAGAACCTTATCCATCCGTTTCCATTTTCCAACTCCATAATTCTGGCTGGTAAAACTCATACATGCCTGCGTAATGGAATTTACCGAGGCAAATAAGAAACCGAAAATATTATTGGCAGCCGTATATCCTGCCATTGCTATAGAACCAAATGAGTTTACGGATGACTGTAAGAGTACATTTGAAAAATTAATGACCGTACTCTGAATCCCCGCCGGAATTCCAACTTGAAAGATCTGTTTCAAATATCTCCATTTCAACATCAATTTAGAAAAGCGCAATTGATAACAGCTATCTGTTTTGTACAGACACCGGAGCACCAATATACAAGAAATCATCTGTGCAATGACCGTTGCAATTGCGACTCCCGCAACACCCAGATGCATTACGATAACCAAAAATAGATTGAGTAACGCATTTGTGACACCCGCAACAATTAAAAACAAAAGCGGACGTTTCGTATCTCCAACTGCTCTTAAAATTGCCGCTCCATAATTATAAACCATAAAAAACGGCATTCCTGCGAAATATATCCGCATATACAATGTAGACTGATCGATTACATCCTGCGGAGTATCCATCAGTTCCAACGCGCCTCTGGAAAATAAAAGTCCCACAAATACCATCACAATACCACTTAATAGTGCAAAAGTGATTGCTGTATGTACGGTCTCAGACATTTCACGTTCTCGCCCTGACGCATAAAAACGTGCCGCAAGAACATTTGCCCCTAAAGAAACCCCAATAAATAAATTGGTAAATACATTGATCAATGCTGTCGTAGAACCGACAGCCGCCAGCGCATAACTTCCTGTAAACCTTCCTACAACAATAATGTCAACCGCATTAAACAATAGCTGCAAAATACCGGATAACATCAAAGGTATCGAAAAAGATATCAATTTATCCATAACTGATCCATTACACATATCGATTTCATATCGACTCTTCTTTTGTTTTATTTCACTCATCTTGCATTCCCCCTGTTTTCCTTTCTGGGTAGAGAATCTACGTTTTCATTAATTTTACCAACTTTATAGTATAGCGCAAAAAGCCATTAAATATAAGAGCTTTTTTTATTTTCTCTTATAATCTAATGGCTTTTCCTGACTTTTATCTTATTTTTGTTTGACTTCAAAGTGAATCTTTCGCAATTCTTCTACATCATCACAGATTGGATGAAGAGGACAAAGATCACAATCCAAAATAATATTTTTTAGAATATGATCAAATGCATTGGTAATCTCATCTACCTTCTTCCCCTGTTCGATCAACTGCGAAATCACCGGCAGCTTTTCCGTAATAAACAAAACCTGTACGTGCTTGATTCCAAATTCATTTTTATACTTATCTATAAGCATATGCCCAATGGTCGCAAAATCAAGTCCATTTTGTATTGCCTGTTTGCTTACTCGTACCTGCTCTTTCTGTTCCATACTGGACGAAAGCATCATATACCCCTTGGGAATCATTTTAAATCTGGCAAATTCCAGTTTCTTTATCTGCCGATACGCCTTATCCTGATTTTCCTCCGGCTCCATCTGCATCCAAGTAATTCGCGTAAACGGAACATTTCCCTTAATCTCCTGCAAATCCGGTCCGTACAGAAGAATCTTATCTTCTCCGACTAAGTGTTCGGTCGAAGTCACTGCCTGGTAACAAGTGCCCGGTTCCATCCGGTCTCCCAGTTCAAAAGCGACTTCATTGCGAAGAAGAAATTCATTTTCCGTTAACAGCGGCCAGCGTTTTGCCGGCTTTTCCGTCAGATCCCGCACCGAAAAAGGCGCCAATAGTTCTTCTGTTGTTCTGATTACTTTGTCATATACCTGCATTGCTAAATACGATCCTCTACCTTCTTTGACTCATGATATTTTGCCAGTTTGTCATAGATAAACTCAACCAGCTTGGAATCTGCATTCGTCATATAAACTGCAAACAACAGACCGAGAATTGCCGCAGTAATCATAAGCAGTTTCAGGATAAATTTCAATACTTTCTTCATCGAAAACGCTCCTTTCCTACAAATCCAGTCCTTTTTGTCTTGCATATTCTGCTGCTCCAAGAGCTCCCATCAACTGTGGGTCTGTTTTCAATTCAATCACCTTCATCCGAAGTACTTTCTCAATAGCAGCTTTTAATCCCTGGTTCTTTGCGCAGCCGCCTGTCAAAGTAATCGCATCCTTAGCTCCGGCTTTTTTCGCCATCACAAAGCAACGTTTTGCAACTGCCTGCTGAATACCTGCCGCTATCTCGTTTCTCGGTTTTCCCTCACCTACCAGTGTAATAACCTCTGACTCTGCAAAAACCGTACATTGTGCCGTAATCGGAATGACATTCTCTGCAGTCAGACTTAATTTTGAAAACTCTTCCAAGGATAATTCAAAAGCATTTGCCATAGATTCAAAAAATCTTCCGGTTCCGGCAGCGCACTTATCATTCATTGCAAACGTCTTAACAGTTCCATCTGTATCCACTGCGATTCCCTTCACATCCTGTCCTCCGATATCAATGATTGCACGAACGGCTGGGTCTGTCACATGTACCCCCATTGCATGACAACTGATCTCAGAAATATTTTCATCCGCCTGCGGCACCTTGTTCCGGCCATATCCGGTTCCAATCAAATATGTAAGATCTGAAACTTCCTTCAGACCAGCCTCACTCAATGCCTGCTCCAAACCAGCTTTTGCACTCTCCGCACTGTTAATCTTACTCTTAATTGTATTTGCTGCTACGATTTTCCCTTCTTCATCCAGAATCACTGTTTTTGTATAAGTAGAACCTACATCACATCCACCGAAATATTTCATCCTTTCAACCTCCTGTTTTTATCTGCTCTTTCTGCTCAGATTTCCACCATGTCAATTTATCTGCTCAGATTTCTACCATGTCAATTCATCACTGTAGTCCAAATAGGTCTCATCCAGTGGTGTCTCGCGAAATACAGTAGACATATATTTGTTTACAGCGTCACGCATTGCTTTCCTTGAAACTGTTCTCGGATCCATCAAATCATGCTGTACCCAGATCAGGTGAATTCCGCGTTCTCTTGCCTGATCTTCAAATAATCCATGTAATCCGCCAAAGTTCTTACAAGATACATGATCGTACATAATAACAATATTTGCATTGAACTTCTCGCACATCTTCCAACATTCATCCAATGCATTGATATATCCGCCGTTACTGTGTGATCGCATCATCATCCGCTCATAAGCCATCGCCATATCAACCAACGCCTGTTCTTCATCTCCGATATGATAGAAATGATAACTCAGCATACTTTCCATATCGACCAATGTACGAATGCCCCACGTATGCTCTGCCCATGTTGTAAAATGCGTATAATAATGCGCCGGACAGCACCATACGATCGCGCGGTACTTATAATCTCTGCGATCTGCCGCCTTATCTTCCTCATACCCTTTCAGCATCATTTCATTGACCTTTTCATCCTGCCTTGTAAGGAATGGATCTAAGCAGGCTGCCGTCTGAAATTCATACTCTCTCTGTAAAGAAAGAGCGCTTCCGATGACCTGTGGATACGGAGTACAGTTGACATCCCATTTATCCAGCATACACTGTGTTGTCCGGTTATACTCAGATGCCTTCTGCCAAAATGCATTCCAATCCCATTTTACATTATAAGTATCTTCAATAAACTTAATACAATTTTTCAAATCTTTTACCGCATATGCATTGGTCTCAGGCTCATTAAACCGCTGCGGCGGTGTCAATGTGAAACTCGGTACATTCTTCATGTAACGATCCATAAACAATGCGGCGCCAAGAGAGCCGTCACATGGCATGGAACTGGTAATAAAAGAACTTCCCACCTGCGGATAATCGTCCATAATCGCACAGCCAACCTCTGCTGACGGCAGCGGACATACATCTGCTGCCAGACCCATACGCTCTGCCGCATCCACATAAATTACGTTTGCATTCTGATCCACTTCTCCCGGCAGACAAACCGGAGACATGGCAACATCAATCCAATCCAGCGTAGGGAATCCCGCCATAATGATAGACGGCGTCATTTCATCAAACATCACTGTCTTTGCCCGCAGTTTTGCTGCTCGTTTATTTTTCGGAGAATTTAAATTCTCATCACGTTCAAGAATTTTCACTATAACGTCAACGGAATTGTGTACAACGCCATAAAATTGTTCCTGCGTGTACCGGAGCTGATTGCCGCGGAGCCCTAACTTATGGCGGTCCAGCATATTCGCAACCGTCAGATAAGACGACATCCAAGGGTAACGCTCAAACGCTTTTACCAGTGCAACCGGATGCTTTCCCAAAGTTACAGCCATATATCCATATACCTTTAACCATGATGCAAAGTCATACGCCGTATCCTTTGCCCCTTTCCACTCTCTCTGATTCAGACTTCGATATCCTTCTGTGTAGTAATCTCCAAGACCTTCGTTATGCAGCTTCACTCTCGGTTTCGCATAATGTTTGATATCCTTGACGATACCCGGAGCTGCTTCTTTGAGTTTTCCAAAAAACGATTGCTTTTTCATTGTCCGGCCTCCTTTTCTCTGCGCGCTTTGATCTTCTTAATCTCCAGACTTTCCACAAATGCCTGCACCCTCGTCCTCAACTGTCCACTAGACTTCGCCTGATACGGACGGTCGATCGACAATGTCGGAATCTGATATTCTTCCGCCAGCACATGACTCTGCAGTGTCCGCTCAAAGGACCAATAAGAACAGAATTTCATCTGCTCATAGATAATCCCATCTGCATGATATTCCTCCACCAGTTTTGCCGCCTGATCTTGACGGAACTTAATCTTATTCGGGGTAACATAACGCGGACATGCTGTTTCCTCAATATTAAAACGCACGATCTGAGTCAACGCATCCTCATCATCACGCAAAGGAATCTCTTTTCTTCCCGGAATAGAACCATAACAGAATCGGTCCGCTGCAACATAAGCACCGCTGTCTTCCACCAGTTCAATCATATCCGGATCGTCAATCTCTCCTCCGACGATTACCACACGTGCTCTAAACGGAGATTTTTTGTCCGGTTCCCTTGTTTTCAACTCTTCCAGAGTTTCATACAATTTATCCAAAAGCAAATCTTTCGGGCATACATATGTAGCAAGCACAATCTTATGGAATTCCGCCCCGGTAATCACCGGATTCTCAGCCTTACGCATCTCTCCGATCTCCGTAATGATCCGACAGATCTCATTGTGTTTCTCCACTGCTTTTCGAATAGCCGCATCCGAAATATCTGTTCCGTAACGTTCGTGAAGAGGATTCAATACTTTTCGCTGAAGTTGTTCTACCACATGCTCCACCGTAATCTCTTCATCCTTTCCCGGCACATCTACATAACTGATAAAGAACTGATCTTTATTCTTTCCTTGAATCTCCAAAAGTTCCATATTTTCATAACAACGGTTCATACATTCACAGATATCCACTCCTGCAATGGCATCTAAAAACTGAAAACCGCCTTCTATCGCCCGCTCCAGCAACGCTCTGGAAAATTCACACGAACTGCTTGCCAGATAATAAGTAGCAATCTCCGTTGAACCCATATACGGCGCTCTCAATCTAACCGAAAAACAATTATCCAGATTCAACAACACCTCCGGAATGTGAAAACACGTATATCCCACTGCCACCCGATCCTGTGACTGTGCTTCCCGAACCAGATCATTATACGCACTGTCCAGCAGCTGCTCAAAAAATATCATATGTTTTAAATCTTTCATAAGAGTCTCCTTTACAAAATCCCAAAATTCTGCATCGCCTTACGCACATGTACCACAACCGGCGATTCATCCGGCAGATCTGTGATACACTTTCCTTCAAAATCATACATTGCCAGAGTCTTATCTGACGGGATCGCCGCCAAAAGCTCCAGACCGCGAGTGTTTAATGTTTCCAGCATGGACTCATCCTCCACCCGATTCACGATCAGACCGATCTCATCGTACTGAACCAGCTCCGATGCTACACTCTCAATCGTCTTGATGACTTCCAATCCCTTCTTGCTCGTATCAGAAATCAACAGCAGATGCGTAACCTTTTCCATTACTCTCCGATTAATCTGTTCGATTCCTGCCTCCCCGTCAATCACAACATAATCAAACTGTCCGGAAATCATTGTAATTACATCTTTTAAATAGGAATTCACCCTGCAGTAACAGCCTGCCGACTCCGGTCTTCCAATCGCCAAAAATGCAAATCCGTCCTTTTCCACAACCGCTTCTGCAATCTTATACCTAGATTCAGACAAAAGCTCCATGGCCTCCTGTGTCTTTCCGCCCTCCACATTCGCAACAATTTCATTGCGAATATCATCCAATGTCAGTTCCGGCTCAATCCCAAGCGCAGTCGCAAGTCCAATTGCCGGATCTGCATCGATTGCCAGAATTTTCTTTTCAGGAAATTCTTCTACAAGCAGTTTTACCAAAGCGGCTGAAATAGATGTCTTTCCAACACCGCCTTTTCCTGTCAATGCAATAATCTTTGTGTCTCTGCTCATCTTCCAACTCCTTCTTTCTGTTTGTCTATTTTGCACGAAAAGTCTGTTTCAATTATAACATTTTGATATAAATTAAACAATGCTTTCTAACAAAAATGGCGGCGTAAATTTACTGTAGGAATTATAGTGGCAGAAACTGCCGGATGTGTTT
>CAJKWK010000026.1 GCA_905203555.1 uncultured Lachnospiraceae bacterium | reverse complement strand
TTTTAATTTGCTTGAATGTGGCATGGTTTAGGACCAGATAAAATGCGGAATAACATCGAAAGAGAGTAAAGAGAAGTTGAGCCTTGTGCATATAGGCGAAAACCATGGAACGTGTGAAGAAACTGGAAAAGCAGCACGGAAGAATCTCTCGGTATAGGGGAAGCGGTATGTATGGAAAGTGTGGTTCGGAACTGGAGAGACCCTACCCATCACCGAAAGGTAAAGAGAAAGCGTATAAGCTTGGCGAAATCGCATTTCTGATGAGAGGGAGTCGGAGAGGAACATAGTACCGATAATGATTGTGCAAGAAAACGCAGTTTATGGGAAGGTTCCTTACTTCATTCATGTTTGTAGAGAGGGTAAGAGTGAGAGAATGTCATGAAGACTAACAACTCCAAAGAAAAAGTTCGACAACTTCAAAACAAACTATATCTGACAGCCAAGAAATGTAACAGCCGAAGATTCCATGCACTATACGATAAAGTATATCGGGACGATATACTTATGGAAGCATGGAAACGAGTAAAAGCTAACAAAGGTTCCAGTGGTATAGATGGTATTAAAATCGAAGATATTGAAGCGATGGGAATTGAGAGATACCTATCAGAAATCAAATCGGAACTGAGGGAGGGAAAATATAAACCATCCCCAGTAAAAAGAGTAATGATACCAAAGCCAGACGGAAGTGAAAGACCGCTTGGAATACCAACGGTCAAAGACAGAATTGTGCAGATGGCTACAAAGATAGCTATAGAACCAGTATTCGAAGCTGACTTTAGAGATTGTTCCTACGGTTTTAGACCGAAAAGAAGTGCAAAACAAGCACTGGAGAAAGTCAGAAAAGCATGTAACAACAAAGGCTACTATGTAGTAGATGCAGACATTGAGAAATTCTTTGATAACGTAAACCAGGACAAACTGATGGTGTTAGTGGAACAGAGAATATCAGACCGAAGAATACTAAAACTGATAAGGCAATGGCTAAAATCGGGAGTATTATACGGAAATATACTGACGATCTCTGAACAGGGAACGAGCCAAGGTTCGGTCATTTCTCCGTTACTGGCAAATATCTACTTAAATACACTAGACAGACTGTGGGAAAAGTATGGACTTACTCACGGAATTCTTGTAAGGTATGCAGACGATACGGTAATCATCTGCAAGAATAAGAAGAGTGCAAAACATGCATTGAACTTATTGCGATACATCATGGAAAAACTGGATTTAAAGCTACATCCGGTAAAGACAAAGATTGTCAGTATGTGGGATGGAAAAGAGGGATTTGATTTTCTGGGAATGCACCACAGAAGAATGACAACGGAAACGAGCAAAGGACAGCTATATAAGGAGACTTATCAATATCCAAGCAGAAAAGCCATGAAGAAAATGAAGGCAGAGATTAAAAGGAATGTAAACAGTCGTAGCCTACTGGTTGCACAGGAAGAAGATTTAATAAGGAATCTGAATCCCAAAATCACAGGGTGGAAGAATTACTATTCTACCAAGACAAATGCAAAGTGGATGCAAGCAATAGACTGGTATATTATCTGTACTTTTACAAGGTGGTATAACAAGAAACACCAAAGGCGAAATCGTATGTCAAAGGTGGGATTTGTTAGAAATAGCATTTATGAAAAAGGGTTAAGGAAAATGGCTGGAGCATGACGTAATGCTGTAGAAAGAAGAATGTCGGAAAGCCGTGTGAGGGAGAACCTCATGCACGGTTTGATGAGGGGAAAGAGGGCAGAAGCCCTCTAACCTACTCTACCACTCTTATCAATAAGCGCCCAACGCAAATGTATCCGTAAAAATCTAACAAAACAAAAAGGAGAAAACCACTATGAAGTTTACGAAAAAAGAACAATCGTTAGTTCCTACAAAGGAATTACTCAATGAGATTCAAAAGTCTATCGCGTGCAAGCAGCCCGAACAGCTCGTCATGCTTGGTTCGTCGGATGGAAAGCATATAGATACTGTATTTTTCGTTGATAAATCAAAATCGACACAAACCAGCTGCGAACCAGATATTGAAGTCTGTAATAAAAAAATTCGGGAGTGGTACGAAAAAGACATTGCATTCTGCGGATTTGCACATTCGCACCCAGGCGCTTATTCTCAGCTATCCGACGCTGACATTGAATATGCCGATAGGATTATGGAAGCCTTCGACATGGAAAGTATCGAACTTCCAATCATAATCTTAGATCCACGATATGATGGCGGCTGCGCCATTTTCTGGTATACGCTGGAACGCAATAAAGAATTTACTGGCGAACCTCGCGAAGTTAATATCTTACCCGGAAGCCAACCACAGGTTCCATCGAACTTATTTTCTAAAATTCAGAACACGGTTCCCATCAATGAGCTTCAGGAATCTACTATCATCCAAGTTGGCTGCGGTGGTTCTGCTGGGGCTACAGAAGCGATGGCGAGATGTGGTGTAGGCAATTTTATCCTTATAGACCCCGATATTTGCGAGGCTCGTAACGTCTTGACTCAGCGTTCCTATATAGCCGACTCGGGACAAGCAAAAGTAAAAGCACTCGCCAATAAGATTCTCAATGTTAATCCAAAAGCGAAAGTAGATATTCATTGGATGGCTATTACCAAAGATACTACTATCGAAGAATTCGTCGAAATGCTTCCAGAGGGCACATTCAAAGATCCGAGCAAGGTTCTCATCGTAGCAAGTACAGATGATTTTTCTGCTCAGGATGCAATCCTAAACCTTGCATTAAAACTAGGTGTTCCATTCATGGCTCCGCAGATGTATGCTGACGGATTGGCTTCCGAGATTACCTTCTATTATCCCGGCGTTACTAAAACTTGTCCTAAGTGCATCCTGCACAATAGATATGAAGAGTACGCAAAAGGATATAAAAATACTGTAACATCCGAAGGAACAATCTATCCGTCTGTCTTGCAGACAAATGCTCTTGAAGCACAGATAGCTCTGATGCTTTTGCTGTACCACAAAGGAAATAATCGATATACAAATATGCTGGATGAAGTAGCCGATCGAAATCTCGTACTCTTGCGCCTTGCTCCAAATGCAGGCAAAAAATATGGTTTGGATTTCATGGATACTGCGATGCATAAAGAGTTCTCTTTTTTCGGTGAGACACTCTGGGTTCCAGTAAAGCCATTAGATAATTGCCCATTCTGTAACCGTAGTAATCTCGTCGTATAACGGTAGTGTCAAATAAGTTATGAAAAACAGAGCTAAAGAAAAAAGGCTCAGATGAACCTTGAAAATTGCAGATATTAATTCCAATAAGCTCTCCGAGGGCTTAGGGAGTTGCCCTAAGAACCTACAAGGGACCAGTCCCTTGACCCATCATCGGGCGTTGCCCGAACCCATCCTCGCCGGAAGGCAGGAAAAGGGTGCAGTTGCCCCTTTTCTGCTGGACAGGATAATCCAGGAACTTTATGTCAATAGATTTTCGCGGCATATCCTCACAGCCGGCAAAGCCGTCTGTTCCGGTATTCCACGGTTCTATTGACAACAGTTCCGCTCCGGTGTAGCAGTGCTGTTTTTCTGCATATTAAGAATGGTCTGTTGCCCAAGGAAGATCAGGAGTTGCCATTTGCCAGGCATATTGTCGGCATCCTGAAGCATTTCTACTTCATTGAGGACTTTATAGCCTGTATGCTTATGTGGACGCAGGAAGTTATAGTAAGCGACCCAGAGCGCCAGATCATAGTTGGCACCGTCGATGTTGTCGAACCCATTTGTATGGCGGTAAGAAGCTTTATAAGTACGGTTCAGTCGTTCAATCATCTGTTTGAATGGACGATGTTCTGTAGAGACAGCATCATCGTTGGTAAGTCCAATAACCTGGGTGACGGAAAAAGTGAAATCTTTGCCAAATTTCTTTGCGAATTCCATAGCGGCAAGGGGATAAGCACTGTATCCGTCAGCAATAAATTTAAAGTTTTCCGGGAGCTTTTTGAGATTCTGGAAGGCCATACGCATAGCAAGGATGCAGGGCCCGACACCACGGTTATCAGATACCTGATAGCCAAGGGTAGAGCGGGTAGCGGCGTTCATGATCAGCCAGACATAGGTTTTGATACCACGGATTTTGATGTAGGTTTCATCAGCAGTGAATACCTCATTCTTTTCGTATGGGTACTGATCCACGAAAGGCTTGATGCAGATGGCGGCAGTCTTACAATAGTTGGCAATCTGTTGGTGGGAGATGCTGATGTTATACAGGTCTTTTAAAGCCTGTGATGTCTTGCGCAGGGAAAGTCCCAGATTGACATGCAGCGTCAGACATAAGGACATGACATGAGCGTTGTGTCTGCTGAATTTCAGTGAGGAAGCATTTTTAGGCAGGGTATTTAAATCCATGCTGAAAAAATCCATCGTGAACTCACGGTAGATGTAATGGAGCTTGTATTTATTCTTGCCATAGTCTTCTTTCAGATCTGCCTTATCTACTTTTTTTAGATTGTGCAGATAGTAGGAGAACTTAGGATTCACGCATTTATGGACAATGAAATGTTTTCTGTCTTTTTTAGGAACCAGAGTGTTGCCGCAGTGGGGACAGCGTAGTTTTACAGCGGAAAATCTGCTTTCATCCGGTGAGAACCTGGCATCGCAGATCTTGCACAGGAGCTGACCTTTGGAACCGTTGTTCTTGTAGAGAAATGGTTTAGGGGCATCACAGCGGGGGCAGGTACAGGAATCAGGGATGTTACACTCTGATCGGCGGCTGATTGGGCGGATCTTCTTACCATAACGTTTTTCGTAGTAAGGAATGAGTTCTTTGTAAGTCCAGTCCTGACGGAAGTCCGTGATCAGAGGGAGTTCATCGATTTTGAACTTTTGGTACTTTGGGGAGTGGGAATCATCGAAAGCCCATTGCTTAAGAGGGATATATCTGCAAATAAAGTTAATAAGCCAGCAGTTTTGCTGGTAAAGATATTGAATTATAGAAAGTAAGTATTGTATAATGTCCATGAGCATTGTCTCCTTTGTATTTTGGATGTTTGGTCACTGACATTATACATGAAAAGGGAGGTCAATGCTCTTTTTATTTGCAAACCTCCAATAAATCAAGGTTTTTAAGGATTCAGAACAATAAAAAACAGGTAGTTTTTGACACTACCTACCAATGAAAGGAGGTATATTCTATGAGCAATACTGCAATGGCAAATACGGCTCAGGCGCTTATGGACTCCATGACGCCAAAATTTGCCGTATCTTATCTTCGCGTATCCACTCGCAGACAAGCTGAGCGTGGCGGCGGAAATGATGAAGGCTTCTCCATTCCAGCCAGTTACTCTAAAAACATTACATAAAGTTCTCGTAAATCCATATTACAAAGGTGTCGTGAAGTATAAAGGCATCGAATATCCCGGAAGTCATGAGGCTCTTGTAGATGAAGAAATGTGGGATAAAGTACAAACCATCTTAGCATCGAGGCTAAATGGAAACCGCAACCTAAAACACCCGCACTTCTTAAAAGGCAGTATATTCTGCGCCTACTGCGGCGAACGCATGCTTGTTAGTAACGAAAAGAAAAAGAACGGCACAGTATATCCGTACTTCGTCTGCGGAGGACGCCATAGTAAGAGAAAGCCGGATTGCAAGACAAAGGCAGTATTAATAGATGTCGTGGAAAAAGAAATAGAAAGAATTTATGATACTTATCAACTTCCGACCGAAGTGCGACTTCTCCTCGAATCTCAAATTCAAGCACTCATCGCTAAAGAGAAGACTAAATACGAAAGCGAATTAGATGGGCTAAAAGGCGAAAAAGCCAAACTAGAGAATAAACGCAAGAAATTACTTGAGGCTCATTATAACGATGCAATACCGCTTGACCTTTTGAAATCCGAGCAACAGAAAATAGCTAAAGAACTATCTCATATAGATCATGAGATAAAAATGCACAATACTACCTTCGAACAAATTTCTGCAAACTTAAAATTAACCTTAGATATAGTCGAAAATTGCGGAGAGGCATATAGAAATGGTAGCGATACGATAAAGAAATTAATGAATCAAGCCATATTCGAAAAGTTTTACATTAGCAATGGAGAAAATACTGAATTCAGCGTAGATGTAACATTTAGAGCTCCTTACGATCAGATACTGGAGCCTATCAGGGATGATATCTCGTCCGTAAATGCCGCAATGAACAGAAGCTCCGCAAAAGTGAGCAAATACATAGGCATAGCAAAAGACCACATCCGTAAAATCTTTGGATGCGGTCTTTATGCGGTTAATAATTCCACTTTATACGAAACTTCCTCGAACGATTCAAATTTTTTTGAACCTAAAAGTTCGAGTAAGGTACTTTTGGTGGACCTGGCGGGAATCGAACCCGCGTCCAAAAACCCATCCCATGTACTTCTACTATCATAGTCCGTTCTTTAACATTCCCTCTGCCGTACGAAAACGAACATCCTTACGGGTTCAGTAGCTTCATAATACGCCTATCGACGCAAAGCTTTGTCGATATCGTTTCTCACATGGTCGGTGCCAGATTCTTAAAGTGTGAGTGCTCTAAGGCTGACATGCAGCAATTAGGCTGCAGCTAATTCGAAATTATCGTTAGCGTTTAATTTTAAGTTTGCGATTTGACGCATCTGCCTGCGGATAGCTTCTCCATCTTCAGAATCCCTGTCGAAACCAGTACAAGCCCTTGTTCTTCCTGTACGAAATTAATTCTATAGAAAGTAGAACAGAAAGTCAAGGAGTTTTCGCAGAATTAACAGAAATTTGCATCTTTCTTTTACATGATGTGATATGATAGAATATAAGCAGGGATTGGAGTTTGAGGGGGATATTACACGAAAGGGGAATTTTTCTATGCCTACAACTTATACACATTACAGATTCGGTAAAGATGTGATGCATCCTCTTCCGCAGCCGCTGCAGCAGTCTATAGAGGCACATCGCGAATTATTTGATATAGGATTACATGGACCGGATATTTTATTTTATTATCGTTTTTTTCAGAAAAATCATGTCAATCAACAGGGATTTCAACTGCATGATCTCTATGCAGATGCGTTTTTTGAACATGCGGTACAAGTCATTGAGCAGGCTGAACATAAAGGAGCGGCACGATCCTATATTTATGGAGTAATCTGTCATTTTGCATTGGACAGTGAGTGTCATAAATATGTGGAGAAGATGATTCAGGTCAGCGGCATCAGTCATTCGGAGATTGAAATGGAGTTTGACCGATTGCTCTTGACGGAGGATTATATCAACCCTGTTACCTATTATGGAACAAAGCATATTCATCCGACCAGACAGAATGCAGAGGTAATTGCGCCATTCTATGAAAATATTTCTCCGGAAGAGTTGAAAAAGTCTCTGACATGGATGAACTGGGTGCATAAGGGACTGTTGGCGCCGAAAAAATTTAAGAGATCGCTTTTGTTTGGGGTTATGAAATTGATTGGTATGTATGACACTGGAAAGGGGATGGTAATGAGTCTGGAGCCAAATCCAGCCTGTGAAACATATTGCCGGGTGCTGAAGAGACAATATGCGGGAGCTGTTCCGCTGGCGGTGGGACTGATTTTGAATTATCAAAAGGTGCTGTTCCAGAACGAAAAATTGCCGGAGCGTTTCCATGAGACTTTTGGAGCCGGGGAAAACTGGGAATCCCTGCCGCTCTAAGAGTAATAAAAAATTTTAAGAGTGCGATAGGATCGAACAATTTGAGGGTGCTATGAGGAGGAAAAATATGAAATTTAAGATGACGCCGTTGGAAAAGAAGTGGGTATTATACGATGTGGGAAATTCTGCCTTTACAATGCTGGTTGCAACTATTTTCCCGATTTATTTTAATTATCTTGCAGGAAATGCAGGAATCTCTGATGTGGATTATCTGGCATATTGGGGGTATGCGACTTCGTTGTGTACCTTACTGGTTGCGTTAATGGGACCGACACTGGGGGCAATCGCCGATACAAAAGATTTTAAGAAAAAGATATTTACCATTTTTCTTGCAATCGGAGTGACGGGCTGCGTGATTCTGGGCTTTTGTTCTTCCTGGATCTGGTTTTTGGTTGCTTATGTGATAACAAAAACAGGTTATTCTGCAAGTCTTGTTTTTTATGATGCTATGTTGACAGATGTGACAGAACCGGAACGGATGGATACGGTATCTTCCCAGGGGTTTGCTTGGGGGTACATTGGAAGCTGTATTCCGTTTGTTGCCAGTCTGGCGATTGTATTGGGTGGAGGCAAACTGGGTCTGGGAATGCAGACGTCTATGATTTTGGCGTTCCTCATTACGGCGGTTTGGTGGCTTGTTTCAGCGCTTCCGCTGGTATCTTCTTATAAACAAAAATATTATGCAGAGATTGGCGGACATGTAATCAAAGATAGTTTTGCCAGATTGGGAAAGACTTTTTTGGAGATCCGGAAGGAAAAACATATTTTTATCTTTTTGCTTGCGTTTTTCTTCTTTATTGATGGAGTGTATACGATTATAGATATGGCAACTGCGTATGGGCAGGCGCTTGGACTGGATAGTACAGGATTGCTGCTTGCATTGCTTTTGACACAGATTGTTGCGTTCCCATCAGTGCTGATTTTGAATCAGGTGGCAAAGAAAATTGATCCGGCAAAAGTACTTACGATTTGTATTGCGGCATATCTTGGTATTTCAATTTATGCATATTTTTTGGATACACAGACTGATTTTTGGATACTGGCAGTTTTGGTTGGAATGTTTCAGGGAAGTGTGCAGGCGCTGTCACGCTCTTACTTTGGAAAAATTATTCCGGCTGAAAAATCCGGAGAATTTTTTGGCTTATATGATATTTGCGGCAAGGGAGCTGCGGTTCTCGGAACCACGCTTGTTTCTGTTATGAGTCAGTTGACCGGGCGGATGAATGTGGGCGTCAGTGCGATTTCTGTGTTGTTTGTGATTGGATTGTTGCTGTTCCACAAAGCAGTAAAATTAAATCGGGAATTGGGATTATAGAATAAATGGTAAATGATATTAGAAGTAAATGATATTAGAAATTGAATGAGAAGAAAATCCATACATTTCGATTGTGGCATGTTATACTTATGATAGAAATATGTACGTTAAAAGAAATGGGCAGAAATAGCCGGTAAGAACAATGATAGGTAAGGTGAACATAAATGGCAGGATTTGTTTGTCTGAAAGGAATTACGAAGATTTATCAGATGGGAGAAGTCGAGATCCGAGCAGTTGACGGGATTGATTTTGAAATCGAAAAAGGAGAATTTGTGGTGATCGTAGGTCCCAGTGGGGCGGGGAAGACGACGGTGCTTAATCTGCTGGGAGGAATGGATACGGCCACGAGTGGTACAATTTTGGTGGATGGTCAGGATATTACACAGTATAATGAGCGTCAGTTGACGGGATATCGCCGGGATGATATTGGATTTGTGTTTCAGTTTTATAATCTGGTGCCGAATCTTACTGCGAAGGAAAATGTAGAATTGGCACTTCAGATTTGTAAAGATCCATTGGACGCTCAGACGGTATTACAGGATGTTGGGCTGGGGCATCGGCTGGATAATTTCCCTGCACAGCTATCCGGAGGGGAACAGCAGCGTGTTTCCATTGCGCGGGCGCTGGCAAAGAATCCGAAGTTATTATTGTGTGATGAACCGACAGGAGCGCTGGATTATAATACCGGAAAATCCATTCTGAAACTTTTGCAGGATATGTGTAGAGAAAAAGGAATGACGGTGATTGTAATTACACATAATTCTGCACTTGCGCCGATGGCAGATCGGCTGATTAAGATCAAAAATGGAAAGGTATCCGGTATGGAGAAAAATGACAACCCTATGTCAATTGAAGATATTGAATGGTAGGGGGGATGGATATGAAGAAAAAAGCACTCAAAAAAGAATTTTATATGGAAATCCGAAAAAGTCTGGGGCGCTTTTTGTCTATTTTCTTTATTGTGGCAATCGGTGTAGCATTTTTTTCAGGTATACGTGCGTCAGAACCGGATATGAGATATTCCGGGGATCAGTATTTTGATGAGAAACAATTGATGGATGTACAGGTGATCAGTACATTAGGATTATCGGAGAACGATGTAAAGGCGCTGCGGGAAGTTGAAGGGATTGAAAAAGTAGAGGCGGGCTATTCTGTGGATGTATTGTGTATGCGAAAGGATAGTCAGGTTGCAGTACATATTATGTCAATTCTTCCGTCAATGAATGAATTGACGGTGGAGAAAGGTCGATTGCCTAAGAACGATCGAGAGTGCGTGGTAGACGCGGATTTTTTGGCAGGCAGTGGATATAAGATCGGAGATCAGCTGCATTTTACTTCCGGGAACGGTTCGGAAATTACAGATACATTGACAACGGATACATTTACAATTGTAGGTACAGTCAGCAGTCCATGTTATATTTCATTTGGAAGAGGAAGTACAAATATCGGAACAGGAAGTATTTCCGGATTTGTGAGTGTATTGGAAGATAGTTTTCAGATGGATGTGTATACAGAAGTGTATGCGACCGTAGCTGGAGCAGCAGAACTGACCGCGTTTACAGATGCGTATTCCGGGCAGGTAAAGGAAACGATTACCAATATAGAGGCCATTCGAGAGGAACGTCAAAAGGCAAGGAGAGAAGAGATTGTTGCTGAAGCGGAACAGGAAGTCGAGGATGGGCGTAAGAAACTGGAAGATGCGAAGACAGAAGCAGATGAAGAACTGGCAGACGCAAGAAAGCAGTTGAATGACGGCTGGAAACAATTAAGTGAAGGAAAAGAAAAGATTGCGGCATCTTATACAGAATTGGAGAACTCGCAGAAAAAACTGGAATCCGGCCAAAAAGGGTTGGATGCAAATCGGGCATCTGTTGCGGTTCAGCAGGCGGAACTGCAGAACAAACAGTCGGAGCTGAATGCAGGTCAGGCGGAGCTGGATGCTCAGAAAGTTGTTTTGGAAGAAAATCGGCAAAAGTTAAATCAGGGTCAGGCGGAACTGGATGAGAAGAAAGAACCTCTGAATCAGGCGCAGGCATTGCTTGATTCGAGTTGGATATGGCTGAACGGCCGGGAACAGGATACGGAAAGACGGCAGAAGGCAGTGGAAGTGCTGGATGCGGAAATCGCGGCATTGGAACAGGAAATAGAACAGCTGCAAGATGAGTATGCGGAACTGGAACAAAGTGAGGATCCGGACAAGGAGAGCAAGCTGCAGGCATTGGAGCAGCAGATCAAGGAAAAGGCGGCGCTTATTGTAGAAAAGCAGGCAGAAAAGCAAGAACATCAGCTGCAGATTCGGATTAATACAGAAGTCATTCTTCATAGAGCAGAGGTGGAAACGGTATTAAATCGTGGACAGGAAGAGTTGGATAAGGGCTGGGAGCAGTTGAAACCTTATGAGGAGGAATTGCAGGACGGCTGGGATGCGTTTTATGAGGGCGAGGCGAAGTTCAATGCCGCACAGGAACAGTTGTCAGCAGGACAGCAGCAGCTCAATGACGGAGCGGCGAAGTTAGAGGCTGGGGTGGCACAGTTGGATGCTGCACAGGCGGAGATTGACAGTGGCTGGATTCAGATCACACAAGGGAGAGAACAGCTGAAAGCTGCCGAAACAGAAATCGCTGCGAATGAACAGAAACTCAATGATGCACAGAAAGAATATAATCAGGGAAAAGCAGATGCGGAGAAAAAAATTGCAGATGCAGAGTCAGAATTAAAAGATGCAGAAGATCAGATTAAAAAGATTAAAAATGCTAAATGGTATATTTATGACAGAACTCATTTAAATGATTATTCCGGATATGGAGAAAATGCAGACCGTATGCGTGCCATCGGCAAGGTGTTCCCGGTTTTGTTTTTTCTCGTAGCTGCGCTGATCAGTCTGACGACAATGACCAGAATGGTCGAAGAGCAGAGAACGCAGATCGGTACGATGAAAGCGTTGGGGTATGACCGTTTTTCCATTGCCGGAAAATATTTGGGATATGCATTTTTGGCAACGGTTATGGGATGTATTCTGGGCGTGCTGTTTGGTGAAAAAGTATTTCCGTTTATCATCATTTATGCGTATGGAATCATGTATGAACATATGAATTCCTTTGTGATTCCTTATAATGTGCAATATGCGCTGCTGGCGTCATTGGCAGCGCTGGCATGTACAATTCTGGCGACGGTGTTCTCCTGTTATAAGGAATTGAGAGAACAGGCCGCTGAATTGATGCGTCCGCCGACTCCAAAGCAGGGAAAACGTGTGTTACTGGAGCGTATTACATTTTTATGGAGCCGATTGAGTTTTACGTGGAAGTCTACCATCCGCAATCTGGTGCGTTATAAAAAGCGTTTCTTTATGACCATTTTCGGAATCGGCGGTTGTATGGCACTCTTACTGGTGGGATTTGGATTGAAAGATTCAATCTTTGATATCGGCGTTTTGCAGTATCATGAGCTGCAGTTATTTGATGGAAATGTTATTTTGAATTCAGATGCGACTGAGGTAGAGCAGGAAACTGCGATCAGAAAACTGAAAAAGGATTCCAGGGTGCAGCATACTGCGGTGAATCTGTTGAAGCAGGTTGAGATCAGCAATGGAGAAACGTGGAAGGACGTTTATTTAAATGTTGCAGAAGATACAAAAGAAATATCTGATTTTATGGTTTTCCGGGATCGTATAACAGGGACAGAGTATTCGTTGGAAAAAGACAGTGTGATTCTGACAGAAAAGATGGCAGATGAATTGGGAGTTGAGGCAGGAGATACGATTTATATCAAAGATGAAACGAATGGTGAGATTCCTTATCAGATTTCAGCGGTATGCGAAAATTATCTGCAGCATTATCTGTATATGACGGCGGAAGAATACGAAAAAGGGTATGGAGAGGAGCCGGAATATAATTCCGTATATTACAGTGTCAAGGAAGGAAAGGAAGATCAGATCAAAAAAGTAGGCGAGGAGGTCCTGAAAGAAGAGGGAGCTTTGAGCGTTTCTTATACGAGTGGATTTGAGGCACAGCTGGAGGATATGCTGGGAAGTTTGAATATTGTAATTGTGGTGTTGGTTATATCTGCCGGAATGCTGGCGTTTGTAGTATTATATAATTTGAATAATATTAATATTACAGAGCGGAAACGAGAGCTTGCAACGTTGAAGGTTCTGGGATTTTATCCGATGGAAGTTGCAGAATATGTGTATCGGGAAAATATAATTCTTACATTTATAGGAGGACTGGTCGGTATCCTGTTTGGAAAAATTCTGCATCGGTTTATTATCGTTACAGTGGAAATCGAATCTACGATGTTTGGAAGAAATATTGATATCAGCAGTTTTGTATATGGCTTTTTGATTACATTTGGTTTCTCGATCCTGGTCAATGCGGTCATGTATTTTAAATTAAAGAAGATTGACATGGTTGAGTCTTTGAAGAGTGTGGAATAAAGCGAAATATGTCTCTTGTGTGGATTCTGTACGGAGTTCACAAAAGAGACATATTTTTTCTATATAATCACCATATAAAAGTGCGTAAAATAACAGGAGAAGAAAAAAGGAGTCAGGAATTATGGATAAAATTAAGATTCTTGTAGTAGATGATGAAAGCAGGATGCGGAAGCTTGTCAAAGATTTTCTTGTGCGGGAAGGATATGTTGTCTTAGAGGCCGGTGACGGAATGGAAGCCATGGATTTGTTTTATGAGGACAAAGAAATCGGGCTGGTGATCTTGGACGTGATGATGCCGAAGATGGATGGATGGCAGGTTTGCAGAGAAATACGGGAACATTCAAAAGTGCCGATTATTATGCTGACAGCCCGGTCAGAAGAGCGGGATGAATTGCAGGGATTTGAACTGGGCGTAGATGAGTATATTTCTAAGCCGTTTAGCCCGAAGATACTGGTTGCCAGAGTGGAGGCGATTTTGCGAAGAACGGTTGGAACGGATAAAAATGAACAGCTCAGTGCCGGCGGAATTGAAATCGATAAAGCAGCGCATCAGGTTATGATTGAGGAAACGCCGATTGAGTTGAGTTATAAGGAATTTGAGTTGTTGGTGTATTTTATGGAAAATCAGGGAATTGCATTGTCCAGAGAAAAGATTTTAAATAATGTTTGGAATTATGATTATTTTGGAGATGCAAGAACCATTGATACGCATGTAAAAAAACTTCGGAGCAAGCTGGGAGAGAAGGGGGATTATATTAAGACCATCTGGGGGATGGGCTATAAGTTCGAGGTAGAAGGATGAAACAGTTGAAGAAATCGATCAAGAAACAGCTGGCAGCAGTGTTTATATGTCTGATTGCTTTGATTATGGGATTGATCTTTATTGCGAATAATAATTTCCTGGAGCATTATTATACATCTCGTAAAACAATCGAGATGCAGGAAATGTATCAGCTCATAGACAAATCACTGCGGGAAGGAACCATCGAGGACCGGGAGGTGCAAAATTCCATCTGGAGAAAGATTCAGAGAAATAATATCTTTGTAATGGTTATGAATGAGAAACATGAGATCGTTCTGGAGACAATGCAGGAGCAGTATGGTTCTATGTATCTTCAGCTGATGGGTTATATTTTCGGTAAAAATAAAGGGGAACCGGTCATTACCGAGGAGAAATACAATATTTATAAGGCAGAAAGACCAGATAATAGTGGCGGGTATCTGGAAATGTATGGTATTATTTCAGATAACTACTTGTTTTTGATGCAGAGTCCGCTGGCAAGTATTCAGGATAGTGCCCGGATTGCCAATCGGTTCCTGATTTATGTAGGCTGTGTGGCAGTCGTGGTTGGCGCGCTGTTTGTGTGGTTTTTCTCCAGGCGGATCACTAGTCCGATTCTGGAACTGGCGGAATTGTCACAACGGATGGCGAATCTGGATTTTGACGCCCGGTATACGAGCGGAGGAAGTGATGAGATCGGAATTCTGGGTGAGAATTTCAATCTGATGTCTAAGAGGTTGGAGGAAACGATTTCTGAATTGAAGAGCGCAAATAACCAGCTGCAGAAAGATATTGAGCAGAAGGAAAAGATTGAGAATATGCGGAATGAATTCCTGGGGAATGTTTCCCATGAATTGAAAACGCCGATTGCATTGATTCAGGGATATGCGGAAGGCTTGAAAGAAGGGATCAGTGATGATCCGGAGAGTCGGGAGTTCTATTGTGACGTTATTATGGATGAAGCAGATAAGATGAATAAGATGGTTCGAAATCTGCTTGTATTGAATCAATTGGAATTTGGCTCTGAGGAACTGGATGTGCAGAGATTTGACGTTGTGCGTCTGATACGAGGCGTTCTGGCGAGCTGTGAGATTTTACTCCAACAGGCGGAGGCAACGGTTGATTTTATCGCAGATGAAGAGGTGTGTGTGTGGGCAGATGAGTTTAAGACGGAGCAGGTGATTCGAAATTATCTGACCAATGCAATTCACCATGCAGAATTTGAAAAGAGGATTGAAATCCGAGTGATCCCAAAAGGAGATACGGTTCGCGTAACAGTCTTTAATAGCGGCAAGCCGATCCCGGAAGAAGATCTGAAGAAATTGTGGGATAAGTTTTACAAAGTGGACAAGGCGCATACAAGAGAATATGGTGGAAATGGAATCGGACTGTCTATCGTGAAGGCAATCATGGAATCTTTCCATCAGGAATATGGTGTGAAAAATTACGATAATGGTGTGGAATTCTGGTTTGAACTGGATTCCAAATGCCTGTGCAGTCAAGAGGAGGCGGGGAAATGATCGCAATAATTGATTATGATGCGGGAAATATTAAAAGTGTGGAAAAGGCAATGCAGTTTCTGGGACAGGAGGTCAAGATTACAGACCGACCGGATGAGATTCTTGCGGCAGATAAGGTGATTTTGCCGGGAGTAGGCGCGTTTGGGGATGCTATGCGGAATCTAAAAGAAAGAGGTCTGGATACGGTGATCCATCAGGTTGTAGAAAAGAGGACTCCGTTTCTCGGGATTTGTCTGGGACTTCAGCTTTTATTTGAACGTAGTGAGGAGAGCCCCGGTGTAGAAGGACTGGGAATTTTGCCGGGAGAGATCCTGCGGATTCCGGCAGCGGCGGGTCTGAAGATTCCGCATATTGGATGGAATTCGCTGCATTTGGATCATCAGGGAAGGCTGTTCGAGGGAATTGAAGAACAGGCGTATGTATATTTCGTACATTCTTATTATTTGAAGGCGAAAGAAGAATCCTGTGTGAAAGCATCCACAGAATATGGAACTCATATCCATGCTTCTGTAGAAAAGGAAAATGTATTTGCCTGTCAGTTCCATCCGGAGAAGAGTGGAGAAGTTGGGCTGAAGATATTGAATAATTTCGTGAGTTTGTGAGAATAAGGAGGGGCGGACAATGCATACAAAACGAATCATTCCCTGTCTGGACGTACATAACGGACGGGTGGTAAAAGGAGTTAATTTCGTAGATTTGAAAGATGCAGGCGATCCGGTAGAGATCGCGAAAGCCTATGATCAGGCTGGAGCAGATGAGCTTGTTTTTCTGGATATTACAGCAACTTCAGAAGAGCGGAATACAGTGGTAGATCTGGTTCGCAGAGTTGCCGAATGTGTCTTTATTCCGTTTACAGTTGGCGGTGGAATCCGTACAGTAGAAGATTTCAGAACATTGCTCAGGGAAGGTGCAGATAAGATTTCTATCAACTCTGCAGCAATCCAGAATCCGCAATTGATCCATGATGCGGCAGAAAAATTCGGAAGTCAGTGTGTGGTCGTGGCGATTGATGTGAAAAAACGACCGGACGACAGCGGCTGGAATGTGTATCGGAGCGGTGGAAGAATTGATACCGGACTGGATGCGGTAGAGTGGGCGAAAAAGGTCGAGGTTCTGGGAGCAGGAGAGATTCTGCTGACAAGCATGGATGGAGATGGAACAAAGGAAGGCTATGATCTGGAGGTAACGAAAGCCATTGCAGAAGCAGTTGCGATACCGGTGATCGCATCCGGCGGCGCAGGAACATTGGAGCACTTTAAAGATGCATTTACCATAGGAAAAGCAGATGCAGCGCTTGCGGCATCACTGTTTCATTATAAAGAACTGGAAATTCGGGAAGTCAAAGAATATTTAAGAAGAGAAGGCATTTCTGTGCGGTTGTAGTGTGACCGGAAAAACAAATAAAGGGGAGGATCAGTGGAATGTCTGGACTTAATGGTGATTGGTATGAGGCATTAAAAGGTGAGTTTAAGAAACCATATTATAAAAAATTATTCGATACAGTGAATCAGGAGTATAAGACGCAGCGGATTTTTCCGCCGGCAAATGATATTTTCAATGCGTTTCATCTGACTCCGTTGAAAGAAGTGAAGGTTGTGATTTTGGGACAGGATCCATATCACAATTACGGACAGGCACATGGACTTTGTTTCTCAGTGCAGAAGGGAGTACAGGTTCCGCCGTCTTTGGTGAATATTTATCAGGAACTCTATGATGATCTGGGGTGTTCGATTCCGAATCATGGATGTCTGACAAAATGGGCAGAGCAGGGAGTTCTGATGCTCAATACTGTATTGACAGTGCGTGCACATCAGGCAAATTCTCATCGTGGAATCGGCTGGGAAGAATTTACAGATGCGGCAATCCAGGTGCTGAATACACAGGACAGACCAATGGTATTCATTCTCTGGGGTGCACCGGCGCAAAAGAAGGAAAAGATGCTGAATAATCCGCAGCATTTGATCCTAAAAGCACCTCACCCAAGTCCGCTGTCTGCCTATCGTGGATTCTTCGGAAGTAAGCCGTTTAGCCAGACCAATGAATTCCTTAAAAAACATGGTGTGGAACCAATTGACTGGCAGATCTGATGTTGAAATTAAATATTGGAATATTAAACTTTTGAGAGAGCCTGGAAACAGGTTCTCTATTTTTATAGCCATACATGCGATAAAATAGCGTTTACAACAAAAGTGTAGACAAAGCGCATAAAATTGTTTTGGAAAATTAAGAAAGAATTAATTTTTTTCAGATGAAAATATTTCGCTTTCTCTTGTAATATAAATAACATGGGTGAGGAGTGAAAGGAGAGTGTGATGTGGAAAAAGTGATTGAGGTAAGGAATCTGTATAAACTCTATCGGGTTGGTGATTCTGTGGTGCGGGCATTGAACGGTGTCAGCTTTGATATATATAAAGGAGAGTTTTGTGCCATTGTGGGAACTTCCGGTTCCGGAAAATCTACGCTGTTGAATCTTCTGGCAGGGCTTGAGAAACCAACCAAGGGAGAAGTTGTCATCAGCGGACAGCATATGGAACAGCTGAACGAAGATGGACTGGTACGATTCCGAAGAGAGAATGTGGGATTTATTTTCCAGTCATTCCATTTGATCGGAACGATGAATGCGGTGGAAAATGTTGCGCTTCCGCTTAGTTTCCGCGGAGAACCGAAAGCAACGCGATTACAGAAAGCGGATAAGATGCTGGATTTGGTGAATCTGAAAAAGCATAAAAAGCATCTGCCGAATCAGATGTCCGGAGGACAGCAGCAAAGAGTCGGTGTGGCAAGGGCTTTGGTAGTAGAGCCGAAGATTATTTTTGCCGATGAACCTACGGGGAATTTGGATTCGCATACGTCAGAAGAAGTGATGGAATTGATGCGGCGGGTTGTAAAAGAGCAAAAAAGAACCTTGGTTATGGTGACTCATGATAATCATCTGGCGACCTATGCGGACCGGGTTTTTCATATTATAGACGGTGAAATCGTAAAGGTAGAAAACAATCGTGAAATAAAGGAAAGAGAGGAACAAATATTATGAAAATTGGGAAACGAATGATTCATCTCATTATGGCATTGGTACTGACAGTAGCGATGCTGCCGGTTCTGCCGGGAATGAATGTAAAAGCAGAAGAAGCAAGAGCAATACCGGAAATTCGAATTTCGTTAGGAAATGGACAGAAAACGCCGAATTATAAGGCTGGAGAAAAGGTTACGTTTACAGTAAAAGTGGAAAATGAAGGAACCAAAGAAGCGCAAAATGTTCGAATTGCACCAATTATAGAAAATGAAAAAGACTGGCCGTTTGTGATTCAGAATATGAATGAAGAGTTATTGTTAGAAAAAATCGCTCCGAACAAAGGTTCACAGGAGGCAAAGTGGGATTGGAAGGTTCGTTCCGATGTTGAAACGAAAGCCTATAAGTTGGTTTTCAGGATTTCCTATAATGATGATGTGAATGAGCATAAAGAGGACAAGTCAATTTATGTTCGTACTACTGCTGAGGAGAAGGCTCCGGATAAAGGGGATCAGACTCAGAAACCGGGAACAGCAGAGCCGCAGACACCTCCGTCAAATGGAACAGGAGATGCAGGATCGGCATTAATGGATGGCGGAGGTATCTATAATGGAGATCCGATTGTATCCGGCGGGGGTTCCGGAAATGCGTCTGTTCCAAGAGTCATCGTAACAGGTTTTCGTACAGAGCCGGGAGTTGTCAATGCGGGAAGTAATTTTAAATTGACGGTGCAGATCAAAAATGCATCAACAACGACTGCGGTATCGAATATGTTGTTTGATCTTCAGGCTCCTTCCGCAGGAACAGAGGCGGCAGCAGAGGCTCCGGCATTTTTGCCGGCATCCGGTTCCAGTTCCATTTATCTGGACTGCATTCCGGCAGGAGAAACGCGGGAGATTTCGATAGACTTGAATGCAAGAGCAGATTTGGTACAGAAACCATATAGTATCGCCATGAGTATGAAATACGAAGACAGCAGTGCGGCACAGTTTGAAGGAAGTTCCAGTCTGGCAATTCCGGTGCAGCAGGCGGCCAGATTTGAATTTAGTGAGATTGAAATAGCTCCGACCAGCATTCAAGTTGGCGAGGAGGCGAATCTGACCTGCAGTCTGTATAATACCGGAAGAACAAAGATGTATAACGTGAAGGTGAAGTTTAGTGGAGACGGAATCAGTGCAAAAGATGTATTTGTTGGAAATGTGGACTCCGGTGCAACCGGAATGATTGATGGAATGCTCTTGGGAGAGAGTGAGATGCCGGCAGGTACAAAATGCAAAATGATTGTCAGCTATGAGGACGAAGCCGGTAAAGTATCATCCAAAGAAGAAGAATTTGAAGTGGAAGTACTTCCGGCGGCAGAAGATATGGGAATGGTGACAGCTGAGCCTGTGGAAGAGAAAGGATTTCCACTGATTCAGGTTTTGATCGGAGTTATTGTTGTGGCAGCAGTTGCAGTGACAGTTTTTATGATTCGCAGAAAAAAGAAAAAACAGGCATTGGCAGAAGAGGAGGATCTGATGGATGAGGTGGATAGATTTACTGAGGATGAGTAGCAGCAGCCTCAGGAGAAGGAAACTTCGGACCTTTTTGACAGTTCTAGGAGTAGTCGTCGGAACCGCATCGATTGTTGTTATGATTTCTCTGGGTTTGGGAATGCAGCAGTCACTTTACCGGGAAATCGAACAGTCAGGAGGAATGACTGCGATTACAGTAAACGGAAAAGCTGTAGGAGACCAGATGTTTTATATGGGAGATAATTCGGAGGAAGAGAGTACCAAATATATTACGGATGAGACGATTCAGGAGCTTGAAAAAATTGAACATGTAAAAAGCGTAAGTCCTACTCTGACCATGAGTTCTGTTATGCTTGCGGGCAAATATTATGGATATGTACAGCTTGTGGGTCTGACACCGGAGGAAATGAAACGGCAGAATATGAAACTGGTAGAAGGAAGCCGTCTGCCGGAAGAAGGATCTGCTACTCTGGATCTGATTTTTGGAAATGGTGTGGGAACGATGTTTTATGAAAAGGGAACGGACAAAGGTTACTGGGATACCCAGCAGCCGCCGGATATCGATTTTATGAATGATCAGATGTTTTTGATTCTGGATCAGGAGGCATATTTCAATTCGCAGAGTCAAAATGCGGGAGCTATGGGTTCCGGTGAAACAGAAAATGGCGTAGTGAAGCAGACAAAACCACAAAAAAAATACGTAGTGCAGGGAAGTGGCATGGTAGAAGGGGATATCGATACTTACAATGCAAATTATTATAATGTATATTGTGATATTAATGCATTAAAATCGATGCTGCAGAAGGAGTATGCAGGTCGTGCGATTCCGGGACAGCCAACGACAAAAACAGGCAAGCCATTTCGGTTTTTTGCGTATACGAGTGCAATGGTGCAGGCAGATGACATAGACAATGTGGAATCTCTGGCAGCGGAGATTCAGTCTCTGGGATATCGTGTCAATACCAATGCAGAGTATTTAAAAAGTATGCAGAAACAGTTTGCAATGGTGCAGGCGGTGTTAGGTGGAATCGGTGCGGTGTCATTGTTTGTTGCTGCGATTGGAATTGCAAATACAATGATGATGTCCATCTATGAGCGAACCAAAGAGATTGGAGTTATCAAGGTATTGGGGTGCAGTTTACGCAATATTAAGCAAATGTTTTTGCTGGAAGCAGGATTTATCGGTTTTATAGGGGGCTTTGTTGGAAATATACTTAGTTTTCTGATGTCCTTTGCAATCAATGTCATAACAGGGCATGGAAGTATGATGGGAATGGATGGGAATATTTCGTATATTCCGCTCTGGCTGGTTGCAGGTTCCATGCTGTTTGCAATTTTTGTTGGAATGGCGGCTGGATATTTTCCGGCAGTACGGGCGATGAAACTCAGTCCTTTGGAAGCCATTCGTAATGGATGAAAAATGAAAAGAGGGAAGTTGTTTCTCGAAACATGAGATACAACTTCCCTTTTTACAGGTTCTATTTCAGATTTTATCTGATACATTTTTTATATTAAGATTCGATCTCAAAGGAGATTTCTTTCTGGATAAAAAACTTCTGCACCATTTGATCCCATGCCTGTTCCAGAGAACGATCCATGGAGAAGGTTTTCAGAGATGTGCCGGTAATGCATTGCAGATCATTTCCGTCAAAACGAATATTGAGGTACAATCCCTGTACATCTTCCGGGTGAAAATCCAATTCGTTCTGTGAAATTAAGCGGGCAATATTTTCCGGAGAAAGGCTGAAGATGAATTTGAAATTCAAAGGAGTCCGTTTTCCCTTGATGATGGAAAAACAGTAATCACGCATCTGTTTCCAGAAAGAAAATTCGACAGCCGGTTTGTCATCATCGAAAAAGTTTTTCTGAAGATAGCCGTCAATGATAAACTTATTGAAGGTGGTAATCTCTCCTTCGATAAAAAGAAAATGGTCAAATGTTTCCGCAAGAAGCAGGTGTTTCATAAAGAGTTTTCGGTTTGTCAGTTTTAATGCAATCATAAATAGTTCCTCTGCGATGAATAATATAATCATCATAACATAAAAAATGCGCATGGTGAAGTGAGATTGACTTTTATCTATAAAAAAAGTATTATTATACTGGAGAAAGAATTGATTTTGAAAGGTACGAAGATAGAATTGGAGAATAAAAAAAGCAAAAGAAAACTGATTATCGGATGCCTTGTTTTTATGGCAATTCTGGTTGTAGCAATTGCAGCAGTTGAAGTTGCCAGAGGGGTGTCCGGAAAGAATATAGATACGTCAGAAGGTTTGGAAATTATTCAGCAGGCAGAACAGGCAGATTTATCGGAGATCGAGATAAAGATCCAGAAACTCGAGGAGAAGAACAGCGCCGGAGAAGAGGGGCAGCAGTGGAGTCTGAAAGAGAGATTTTCCAGTACAGTTGTGCTGGGGGATACGATCACAGGAGGTTTTTCAGAATTTGACGTTCTGAATGCGTCCAGTGTGATTTCCGGAACGAGTACAGAATGGGAAGAACAGATGGAGAAGTTAAAAGAAGTCAATCCCAAAGTGGTTTTTCTGGCATATTGTATCGATGATATTCTGGGAAGTGATGGGGACGTGAAGACCTATATCAAACAATATCGTAAGCGGATCGAGGACGTACGCAAGGCAGTTCCGGATGCAAGTGTATTTGTGAATTCCTTGTTTGCAGTGAGTTCGTCCGCACTGGAAAAAGAACAGAGATATGAGGCGGCAGAGGAATATAATGAGCAGCTCCAGGAGATGTGTGATAAACTGCAGATTGCGTTTGTAGACAATTCAGTTCTTTCGCTTGCGGCGTATTACGAAGAGGATGGGATCCATTTTAAGTCTGAGTTTTATCCGGTCTGGGCAGAACGGATGGCGGAGGTGGCTGCATTATGAGAAATAAGAAAAGGACAGGCAGTTCACAGACGATTCATTTTGCAGAAGTCGGGAAATATCTGGCGGTATTTTTGCTGCTTGTATATGTTGCCTTACTTCTTATCTATTCCAGCGGAAGTACAAAGTCTTTTGAAGATGTCGCGAATCAGGTGGAAGACGGGATTGAGAAGGAACATCTGGTCAAACAGAATGCACAGGCAGTAAAACGGTATTATGGGGTGAACAGTGCGGATTATGAAGGCGTGCTGTTATATACGTCCAAAGACAGTATTTCCCCGGAAGAGATTTTACTTGTGAAGGTCAAAACAGACCGGCAGGTCCAGAGTCTGCAGGATGCGGTCTGGCAGCGTGTGGAGAGCCGAAAGAATAGCTTTGAAAATATAGCACCGGATCAGGTTGCGGTTTTGGAAAAGGCACAGATTCTGGTGAGAGGAAGATTTGTATTTCTGATCGTATCGCAAAATGCACAGGAATATAGTTCGTTATTTACCAATAGTTTATAAGAAGGAAAGGAAGAGATATGCTATTTAGCAGTATTTCATTTTTATTTATATTTTTTCCGGCGGTCATTCTGGTGTATTTTCTAGTGCCGCAAAGGGGAAAGAATTTTGTTTTGCTGGCAGCCAGTTTGATTTTTTATGCGTGGGGCGAGCCGGTATATGTAATTTTACTGTTTTTGTCGTCTGTGTTTAATTATTTTTGCGGACGGGATATAGAAGAAAAGTGGGAAGATCATAGAAGAGCAAAAAGAAGTTTGATTTTTGCGATTGTCATCAATTTACTTCTGCTTGGATTTTTTAAGTATTACGGATTTGTGATGGACAATATCAATGAGATTGTTTCGGTGGAAATTCCGTATCGAGAGCTGACCATTCCGATCGGGATTTCGATTTATACGTTGAAAGCACTCTCTTATCTCATCGATATTTATCGAAAAGAAGCAGGGGCGCAGAAAAAGTTTGTGAATTTTGCACTTTATCTTGCGCTGTTTCCGCAGATGATTGCCGGACCGGTTGAACGATATGCAGATATGGAATCTCAGTTAGAACAAAGAAGCTGGTCGCCGCAGCGTTTTGGAAACGGAGCTGTTTTGTTTGTGTGTGGTCTGGCTAAGAAAGCAGTTCTCGCAGACTCCATCGGAATTTTACAGGAAGAGATTACCGGGCTGCAGATGGGCTCGTTTTCAGTGCTGACTGCATGGATTGGGTGTGCGGCATTTGCATTTCGGTTTTATTTTGAATTGAGCGGTTATGCAGATATGGCTATGGGACTCGGAAGAATTTTCGGATTTGATCTGCATCGCAATTTCTATTATCCGTATCTCTCACGCAGCATTTCAGAATTTTGGAAACGGTGGAATGTTTCTGTTACGACATGGTTCCGGGTTTATGTCTTTGAGTCAATGGGAGGTGGAGAGAAAGGTGTTCCGGGTTCTCTTTGGAATCTTCTGATCGTAGGCGCGCTGGTTGGATTCTGGTATGGCGCAGAATGGAGATTTTTATGGTGGGGAATCTACTGTGGGATACTCCTTATACTGGAACAGTATGTCTGGGGGCAGGCACTGCACAGACTTCCACGGCTGATCCAGCATATTTATACCATTGCGCTTGTTTTCTTCGGATGGACCTTCTTCTTTAGTCCGAATCTCGGGGCGGCGCTGGATTATATCGGAGTGATGTTTGGAGCCGGTGCAAGTGCTTTTGCAGACCGTCAGGCGCTCTATTTCCTTATGACGCACTGGCTGATACTGGTGCTTTGTATTCTGGGAGTGTCTGCGAGAGGAAATGCAGTCATTCAATCCATGATTGATGTGCCAAATTCTTCTCAGGGAAAAAGTATAGCAGCAAATGTAATTTATGCCATCATCTTTTTAGTCAGTCTTGCATTTCTGGTGACAGGAACGCTGGACGGCGGGATGATAATACAGTTTTAGGTGGGAACATGCGTAATAAAAAAAGAAATCGAAAAAAAGCAGATGTTTTTTTTAGTTTGGTCTTTGTTACGATTCTTGTTGTGATTATGGTATTGAATCTGCTGGTGCCGAATAAGGAAGTATCAGCTGACGAGAATCGCCGATTGGCAGGGAGACCGAGATTTTCGGCAGACAGCCTTTTGTCAGGGGAGTATATGGAAAAGTATGAAAAATATCTTTCTGATCAGTTTGCCGGAAGGGAAGTTTTGCGAAATGGAAGAGTTGCCTTGGACCGACTGGGAGGCAGCAGAGAGGAGAATGGGGTGCTGATTGGAAAAAATGGTCAGCTGATGGAAAAATTGCTGGTTCCGGATCAGGAAGTTCTGGGAAATAATCTGGATGCGATCGTTGATTTTGCAGAAAAGAATCAAAAGATGCCGGTATATATGATGTTGGTTCCGGATGCGGCGAATGTGCTGAGCAAAGATCTTCCGTTGCTATATACTGCAGCAGATCAAAAACGAATGATTGCACAGGTGAAGCGGGAACTGGATGATCATGTGACGTGGATTGATGTGGAAAGTGTTCTGAATAAGCATACAGACGATTCGATATACTATAAGACAGATAAACACTGGACATCAACAGGTGCATACTATGTATTTCAAGCTGCGGCAGAGACGATGGGAATTTCGAAAGGAGTTTCCGGGAAATTTGCAACTTACCCAATCTCTGCGACATTTAACGGAGATCTTGCGGCAAAAAGCGGTTGTGAAAAACAGATAAAAGAAGTGATAGAGATTTATATCCCTTTGGAAGGGGATACCGATGTCATTGTAAACTATGTGGATGAGCAGAGAAAGTCTACTTCTCTTTATGATTCTTCCAAGTTGGAAGGCTCCAGTCAGTACGAGGTATTTTTGGGCGGAGATTCTTCTGTGATAGATATAAAAACGGTGTCTGAGAGTACAAGAAGACTTCTGGTGGTTAAGGATTCGTTTGCCAATAGTTTTCTGCCGTTTCTGACTCCGTATTTTCGAGAGATTGTAGTAGTTGATCCGCAGTATTATGGCGGTACGATTGATGAGATCATGGATACCTACCGGATTACAGATACTTTGATTTTATATAGTGGAAATACTTTTTTTCAGGATAACAATATCAGTGGAGTGTTAAGCAGTGAGCAATAAGATTGAACAGGAATATTTGTTGAAGAACGAGCCTGTCCGCTTGAATAAATATTTAAGTGAGGCGGGCGTGTGTTCCCGCAGGGAAGCCGACCGGCTGATTGAAAGCGGGAAAGTGACAATTGATGGAAAACGTGCACAGATGGGGATGAAGGTGACTCCGGGACAGGAAGTACGTGTTGGAAAACGGGTTGTCTCCAGACAGGATGAGATGGTCGTGCTTGCGGTCAATAAACCGGTTGGAATCGTCTGTACGGAAGAACGCAGAGAGAGAAACAGCATCGTACGGTTTTTGAACTATCCCATTCGTGTGACTTATATCGGAAGGCTGGATAAGGATTCGCGAGGACTTCTTTTGATGACAAATAATGGAGATATTATTAACAAAATGATGCGGGCAGGAAACCGGCATGAGAAGGAATATAAGGTGACGGTAGATAAGCCGGTGACCACTGATTTTCTGCGGCAGATGGCGGCAGGAGTCCCGATCTTGGATACTGTGACCAGACCATGTGAGGTTCGGAAAATCGGTAAATATACATTTTCGATTATTTTAACCCAGGGATTGAACCGACAAATCCGGCGGATGTGTGAAGCGTTGGGGTATGAAGTCAAAGATTTGCTGAGAACAAGGATTATGAATATTGACCTGGGAAGTTTGAAGGAAGGCGAATACCGCAGACTTACGGATGCAGAATTAAATGCATTGTATGAACAGATCCGGAATTCATCTAATGAGACAGTGTGGAGCTGATCTTGCAGAAAAATATACAGGAACAGGAGCAGACAAGGATGGACACAAAGAAACAGCGAATGCTGGAATTGGTAGAACTTTTAAATCGTGCCCGACGTGCATATGAGCAGGAAGACACAGAGATCATGAGTAACTACGAATATGATAAATTGTACGATGAACTTCAGGAACTGGAAGAGGAGCTGGGAACAACTCTCGCCTCCAGCCCTACGATTCATGTGGGATATGAAGTGCAAAGTGAACTCCCGAAAGAGCGGCATGAGAGTCCGATGCTGTCGTTGGATAAGACAAAAGAAGTTTCCAGACTCAAAGAGTTTCTTGGCAGCCAGGAGGCGTTGCTTTCATGGAAGCTGGACGGGCTTACAATCGTTCTCACCTATCAGAACGGTACGCTGCAAAAGGCGGTTACACGCGGAAACGGAGAAATAGGAGAAGTAATTACAAACAATGCAAAAGTATTTCAAAATCTTCCGCTGCATATTTCCTATAAGGGAGAGCTGATTCTGCGGGGAGAGGCTGTGATCCGGTATCAGGATTTTGAAAGAATCAATGCAGAGATTGAAGATGTGGATGCAAAATACAAAAATCCCCGCAATTTATGCAGCGGTTCGGTCCGACAATTGAGCAATGAGGTGACAGCAAAAAGAAATGTTCGTTTCTTTGCATTTTCCCTTGTGCGTGCGGAGGGTGTGGAATTTGAAAATTCCCGCGCAAGGCAGTTTGAGTGGCTCAGCAATCAGGGCTTTGAAGTAGTGGAGCATCATTTGGTTACAGCGGAGACTATTGAGTCTGAAGTTGCCTGGTTTGCAGAAAAGATTGTAGAGAATGAATTTCCGTCAGACGGGCTGGTGCTTGTATACAATGATATTGCCTATGGGCAGTCTCTTGGAAGAACGGCAAAATTCCCGCGAGATTCTTTTGCTTTTAAATGGGCAGACGAAGTGAGGGAAACAACGTTAAAGGAAATTGAGTGGAGTCCTTCCAGAACCGGGCTGATCAATCCGGTAGCTGTTTTTGAACCGGTGGAATTGGAGGGGACAACGGTAAGCCGCGCAAGTGTACACAATCTTAGCATTATGGAAGAGCTGGAGTTAGGAGTCGGCGATACCATTCAGGTTTATAAGGCCAATATGATCATTCCGCAGATTGCGGAAAATCTGACCAGAAGTGGAACTTGTCCGATACCGGAACACTGCCCGGTATGTGGCGGAACGACAAGGATTTCTATGGTAAATGACACTAGAATGTTGTATTGTACCAATCCGCAGTGTCAGGCAAAGCAAGTGAAATCATTTGCCTTATTTGTAAGCAGGGATGCAATGAATATCGAAGGCCTGTCAGAAGCAACGTTGGAGAAGTTTATCGATCGTGGTTTTGTAAAAGATTTTACTGATATTTTTCATTTGGATCGTTATGAAGAAGAAATCAAAAAGATGGAAGGATTTGGGGAAAAATCCTATGTCAATTTACAGAAGAGTGTGGAACATGCAAGGAAAACCACATTGCCAAAACTTTTATATAGTCTGGGAATTGCCAATATCGGGCTTGCTAATGCCAAGATGATTTGTAAGGCGTTGGAAAATGATCCGCAGAAACTGCCGGATGCAACGGTTGAAGAACTGGGTGCGATTCCGGGAGTTGGCGAGGTGATCGCACAGTCTTATGTGGCGTATTTTTCAGAAGAAAAACATCGCAAGCTATATATAGAACTGCTCCAGGAGGTAGAAATTCCTCAGGAAACGGGTGAGTCAGAAATACAGATTTTGGAAGGAAAGAATTTCGTTATAACCGGAAGTGTACACCATTTTGCGAATCGGGCAGAGGTGAAAGAGCTGATTGAGAAGAAGGGAGGAAAGGTGACCGGAAGTGTGACCTCGAAGACAGATTATCTGATCAATAATGATGTAGAATCGACATCTTCTAAAAACAAAAAGGCAAGGGAGCTGGGGATTCCCATTCTTTCAGAAGAGGCATTTTTGAAAATGTTAGAAGAACCATTTTAGAAAAATTTAATAGGATTTAAAGGAGGAAACCGGCAATTGTTATTTACTATATTGTCGGTTTTCGTTATAATATTGGATTGTAGCAGAAGTATTTTTGGAGGAATAGATATGTCAGATCATGATTTTATTATAGTAGATTCAGAGGAACAGGAGAAAGAGGAGAAAGCAGTTTCCGAGGGAAAAACCATTGATTTCTGTGAAGTGGATGTAGAACATGCGGAAGATGGTTCTTCAGATGGAAAAGGCACAGATGTTACGGAGGATCCGGCGGAAGTATCGGTAGTCGAGGAGAAGACCGGGGATGGAGATTCCGGAGAGGATGAGTATGAGAAAGTCTGTGTGTTGTGTCATCGTCCTGAGAGCACGGCTGGAAAGATGGTTGAGCTGCCGAATAATATGACGGTGTGTCAGGACTGCATGCAGAGAAGTTTTGATGCGATGAATAATATGCCGATTGATTTCAGTAAAATGATGAACATCCCGGGGGTTCAGTTCTTGAATTTATCGGATTTGGAAAATAGTTTTCCTAAGAGTCAGAAGATTAAAAAGAAAAAGAAAAAAGAACAGAAACCGGTGAAGAAACTGACGCTGAAGGATATTCCGGCGCCGCATAAGATCAAAGCCCGTCTGGATGAGTATGTAGTCGGGCAGGAGTATGCGAAGAAAGCGATGGCTGTAGCGGTATACAATCACTATAAGCGAGTACTTACCAATATGGTTGATGATATTGAGATTGAGAAGTCCAATATGCTGATGATCGGACCAACAGGAAGTGGTAAAACATATCTGGTAAAGACTCTGGCAAAATTGCTGGATGTGCCGCTGGCTATTACAGATGCGACTTCTTTGACAGAAGCAGGATACATAGGAGATGACATCGAAAGCGTAGTTTCCAAGCTCCTGGCGGCGGCAGACAATGATGTGGAACGCGCAGAACAGGGAATTATTTTTATCGATGAGATCGACAAGATTGCGAAGAAGAGAAATTCCAGTCAGCGGGATGTCAGCGGAGAGTCTGTTCAGCAGGGAATGCTGAAACTGTTGGAAGGAAGCGAAGTAGAGGTGCCGGTAGGAGCAAACAGCAAGAATGCAATGGTGCCGCTTACGACAGTGAATACAAAGAATATCCTGTTTATTTGCGGAGGCGCATTTCCGGATCTGGAAGGCATTATCAAAGAACGTCTGACGAATAAAGCATCTATGGGATTTAATGCGGAATTGAAGGATCAGTATGACAATGACAAAGATTTGCTCAGCAAGGTTACGGTGGAAGATTTGCGGAATTTCGGTATGATTCCGGAGTTTATCGGACGACTGCCGATCATCTTCTCTTTAAAAGGTCTGGATAAGGATATGCTTGTACAGATTTTGAAAGAGCCTAAGAACGCAATTCTCAAACAATATCAGAAATTACTGGCATTGGATGAGGTGAATCTGATTTTTGATGAAGGAGCTCTTGAAGCCATTGCGGAGAAGGCAATGGCAAAAGATACAGGAGCCAGAGCCTTGCGCGCAATCATTGAAGAATTTATGCTGGATATTATGTATGAGATTCCGAAGGATGAAAATATTGGTGAGGTGACAATTACAAGAGCATATATTGAAGGAACAGGCGGACCGATCATTTCCCTGAGGGGACAGAGCGTACCACTGTTATCATAAGGGAATCCGGCAGCAATGGTTAAAGCTGCCGGATTTCTTCAAATGTATTATATACATCCAACTGGCCATACCCCCACTCGCGGTTTGGAAATTCCATATTGGAGCTGCGAACAGCACCTAGGATCAGAAGGCTTTTGATCTGATAAGAATCAATGGCGGGAAACCCCAGTTGATAAATAATCCATTCTAAAAGCAAAGCAACGGCACCGGAAGTAACTGCTGCAGAGATGCTTGCGCCGGAACGAATCGCATAGCGGCCGTTGGGAAGAGCCCCTTTGACATTGATTCCGGGGGCGGTGATCGTTGGTTTGATCTGTTCATTTCTGCCATATCCCCGTCCGGAAGCTGTGGCAATGGAGCTAGAGGCGCCATCGTAATAAGAAACTGTAATGGCGCTGTTTGCATTTCCGGGGTTGGTGATGGTGTAATAGGGATTGGAGTTGAGAAAAAATACTTCCCCCTGGAGCAGTTCTGTGACAGGCAGCCAGATATGATAGCGGCCGTCTATAATACGAATTGGCTCGACATTGATTCTCCAGACTCCGGCAGAAGGCGCATCAAAACGAAAGAAGATTAGTTCGGAATTCTCTTTCTCTACGATTAATTGATAATCGATGGTCACGCGTGTACGTTCAAATAGAAAATCGAAGGTAGTATGCGCGTTTGCCCGGATGGGGATGCGGTTTGTATTTTCACCGGAAGGGGAAATCAGGGAAATGGATAAAATGTTTGGAATGGAAGTCCATAATTCCATTGTAAAGCCGGGAACGGATTCTCCTACGCGGACTTCCACCGTTTGGATGGTGTTGTTGTCCGGAATTTCATTGTAGAAGTGGTGTCGTTTGTCAGATTCGTTTCCGGTGCCGACTACAGGCACCCGGTTGGCGTATGTGCCGTAGTTGTTCAAAACCTGTGAAAGTGGGAGTGCGCCCACATGACCTCCAGCGCTGGAGCCTGCGCTGATACAATATACCAGTGGGAGATTTAATTGTTTGGCAAGCTGTTCCAGATAGTGAAGACCGAGTAAAATATCATTTTCCTGATAGCAGACGGTGTCTTTGGAAATGAAATAATAGTCTCTCAGATACTGTTTCGCCTGTTTTAATTTGACAACACCTATGACAGCATCCGGGGCGGCGCCTAAAAAAGCCTCTTCTGGATTGCCGCTGCCGGCGGCAAGACTGGCTGTGAAGGTGCCATGCCCATCGGTATCGACAGAGGGAACGAGCTCCAGAGGGTTTTCCAGGAGAAGTGCTTGATCAATTTGTTCGTGTGTATATTCACTGCCGTAGGCAAATGCTGCCGGCGGCGTACCATCTTGAATCGTCTGGTCCCAGATGCCTGCAATGCGGGTTGTTCCGTCCAGATTTCGGAAAATTGGGTTTTGATAGTCGATGCCGCTGTCAAGAAATCCAATCAAAACTCCTTTCCCGGTGAGTTTTAGTGTCGGATATGTCTGAAGTGGAAGGATTCCGGCCTGATTCATTGTCTCCATACTGGTAGGAGAAAAGCATTTGGGAATGGAATTATAGCTGAATTTTTCTAATGTAATGGGAGCTACCTGAATACGAGACAAATAAACACAACGATAGTTATTTCCTGCAGGCTGTTCACAGACATTGTCCAGAAGGACACCGGATAAAAATGGCGTGCGGATATCGTCTACGATAAAATCATAGTAGTCGTCAGAAAGAATACGTTCTTTACAGATTTCAGAAGAGATCATGGAAATAGATTTCCTTTTTTCTTTTACTATATGTATGTTCTCAGGAAAAAAGTACAATCTATTAAATAAATGTAAACAAAGAAGGAAATGGTTTGAAGTTAGAAAAGAATATGATAAAATAAAAACAAGATTTATTTGAAGGGAGATTTTAGCTATGGGAACATTTTGGGAAGATCTTGGAAAGAAATTTGGTGAAACAGCTGAAACTGTGACAAATAAAGCAGGAGAAATGGTGGAGATTCAGAAGCTGAAGAGCCAGATTCGTGCACTTGAAAATGGAAATGAAAGTGATTATGCAGAGCTGGGACGTATGGTTTACGGGCAGTTTAAGAATGGGGCTGACATGAGCGTAGAGGCCTCCGGTTTGTGTGAGGCGATCCAGAGCAGAGAGGAGAGCATTTGCGAATATGAAAAGATGATCGTAGATGTCAAAGGAGATTTTGCGTGTCCTTCCTGCGGTAAGACAGTTGCAAAGGGAATGGCATACTGTCCATATTGCGGAGAGAAGACTCCGGAAGATTTAAAAGAAAAAGCAGAAGAATATGCGGAAGAATTGAAAGAGAAGACAGCGGACTTGGCAGAAAAAGCGGCTGAGAAGGTGGATGATTTGGCAGAAAAGGTAGAGGATCTGGCAGAGAAAGCCGCAGATAAAGTAGAGGATACTGCAGAGAAAGTAACAGCAAAGTTAAAAGAAAAGTCTGAAGAAAAGGAAGACTAGGTATGGGTATTCTGGTTTTAATCAGTATCACACTCTGTTTGGCGTTGCTTGATATTACAGTCAAGTCTACCGTTGAGAGTTCTATGACGCAGAAAGAAGAGCGAACTGCCTGTAAGGGAAAGGTGATTTTTCGGAAGGTGTACAATCGGGGATTTAGTTTCAGTCTTTGCGAGAAGAAAGAAGAACTGGTGAAGTATGGATCTGCGATTGCAGCGACGATTTTGACAATCTGGCAGTTATTTACTTTAATGTGTAAAAAGCAGCGGTTGAGAAAATGGGGCTTGTCCCTTATGACAGCGGGCGCATGGAGCAATACGTTTGACAGATGGTTCCGGGGATATGTAATTGATTATATTGGATTTCAGACAAAATGGAAGAAAGTGACAGCGATTACATTTAACCTTGCCGATTTTATGATTGGGGCAGGCAGCGTATTGGTTGTATTGTCTTCTGTCTTTCGTAAGAAACGGAAATAATTCTGAAAAAGAGAAAAAAGGAAAAAAGAAACACAGCAGGATGGAAGGAGAACTTTTTGAGTTCGCTTTCTTTCCTGCTGTATTTAATTTGCTATGCATGCGGTAAAACAGTCCGGTAGACTGTTTTGTGTTTAGAGATGGAAGAACGTGCGGATCTGTTCTTCGATGATTTGCATCAGACGAGTGCGGGCCTCTACACTTGCCCATGCAATGTGTGGGGTGATCAGTAAATTTTCGTTCCCGAGAAGTTCTGTCAGTGGATTGTCGGCAGACATCGGTTCCACAGACAGGACATCCAGTCCGGCAGCGGCAATTTGTTTGTTCTTTAATGCATCAGTAAGTGCTGCCTCGTCCACAATTGGCCCGCGTCCCACATTCAGTAAAATCGTATGTTTCTGCATCTTAAGGAAGGCATCGGAATTGATCAGGCCTTGTGTATGTTCATTGAGTGGAGCGTGGATGGATATAATATCAGAGGTTGAGAGCAAGGTATCAAAATCTACTTGTTGATAGCCTTCCTGCGGGGCGGCTCCGGAAGCCGAATAGTAGATGATATTTGCTCCAAACAGACGGGCAATCTCAGCCACTCTGCGTCCGATGGCTCCCAGACCGATGATTCCCCAGGTCATGCCATTGATTTGACGAAAACGCTTGTCGAAATGTGTGAACATGGTATCGTTGAGATAATGTCCCTGCGCTACATAGTCATCATAATAGCGGAGATGCTCCAGGAGATAAAAGAGCATGGCAAAGGTATGCTGTGCAACGGATTCGGTAGAATATCCGGCAACATTACGCCAGGCAATGCCCCGTTGTTCCAGGTAGCTTTTATCTAGGTTGTTTGTTCCGGTTGCAGTCACACAGACAAGTTTTAAATGAGAAGCATGACCGATGGTCTGTTCGTTAACCGGAATTTTATTGACAATGATCACATCTGCATCTTGTATGCGGTCCGGCACTTCTTCCGGTGTACTGAAATTGTATTCGTCTACGTCTCCCAGTTGGTAAAACGGGGAAAAGTCAATATCGTCACCGATTGATTTTCTATCAAGAAAGACAAGTTTCATAGGGATACCTCCATAAATTTCCTCTTGAGTTTCCGCAAAGTGTAATTGAAAAATGGATATGTCTGTCTAAAGCACCAA
>CAJKWK010000025.1 GCA_905203555.1 uncultured Lachnospiraceae bacterium | reverse complement strand
AACACAAAACTGGTGTTTCCTTTTCTATGTGTCCTACAAAAATTTTACGCTAGCAACAAAAATGGAGACTGCATTTTCTCTGTGCAATCTCCATTCTCATACTCACATTTTGTTCATTCTCACTATTCTATTGATTCTATAGCGTCATTTCCATTACATCCGATTATTGATCCACTCATATACATCCGCATACACTTGCTGCCGATCGGTCTCGTTCAACAACTCATGTCTGTCGCCCGCATAAAGCCGTAAGGTAACGTCTTCCAATCCTGCCTTTTTATACCGCTCGAAAATTTTGCGTACGCCCTTTCCGCAATTCCCTACCGGGTCATCAGAACCTGCTGCCAGCAGTACCGGAAGATTCTTCGGAATCATAAACGCACTCTCTTTCCTGCTGACCTGCTGTAAACCGCCCAACATGTGGTAATATGCATTTACAGTAAATACAAACGAACACAGTGGATCGTTGACATACTTTTCCAAATGTTCGGCATCACTGGTCACCCAGTCTGCCCGGGTAAGCGTCGGTTTGAACTTCCGGTTAAACGAACCTGTTACAAGTGTATCTACTAACTTACTTCTATAATGTCCGCCTTTTACAAATGAAATCACTTTACACAAAAGCCTTCCGCCGCACACCGCAGCTTTCGGTCGTTCAGAAACAACCCCTAACAAGATTACTCCACTCAGTCCGTTTCCATACATCTGCATATACTGGCGCATCAATATCGATCCCATACTATGTCCCAGCATGAAATATGGCACATCCGGATATTTTTTTGAAATACGGGCTCGCAGCGTATGCATATCCGCAATCAGACAGGCATTGCCGTTTTTCTTATGAAAATATCCGTACTCTGCTTTACTCTGAACGGACTTTCCATGTCCGAGATGGTCATTGCCCACCACATAGATTCCTTTTTTGCACAAATAATTTGCAAACTCGTCATAACGGTCAATATACTCTACCATACCATGTGCCAGCTGAAGAACGGCTCTTACTTCTCCCTCCGGCTTCCATACAATTGTATGAATCTCTGTATTTCCATCCTTGGATGGAAAATAGAATTCGTCTTTCATGTCAATCTCTACCTATCATCCAATTTTATATATTCACGATGCGGTGCAAGCGGTTTGTATGCCGGGCGGATAATCTTATCAACATTCTTCAGCTCCTCCAGCCGATGTGCGCTCCAGCCAACGATACGTGCAGCAGCAAAAATCGGTGTATAAAGCGCCGGCGGCAGATCCAGCATACTGTAAACCAGTCCGCTGTAGAAGTCTACATTGGCATTTACACCTTTGTAAATCTTACGTTTCTCACCGATAATCTTCGGCGCCATCTCTTCTACCTTTGCATAAAGAGCATACTCATGCTCTCTGTTCTTTTCTTTTGCAAGCTGTTGTACAAACTCCTTGAAAATATCTGCA
Source organism: uncultured Lachnospiraceae bacterium (assembly GCA_905203555.1). Lineage (GTDB taxonomy): Bacteria > Bacillota > Clostridia > Lachnospirales > Lachnospiraceae > Schaedlerella. The sequence continues at coordinate 33,761 of CAJKWK010000025.1, read as the reverse complement.
CGCGGGTCAGAAACCGAATAAATCGCATGCCCCATTCCATAGATCAGACCTTTTCGGTCAAACGCCTGTTTATCCAGCAATGCCTCCAGATAGGTCCGAATCTGTTCCTCGTCTTCCCAGTCGGTCAGTGAATTCTTCATATCCTCGAACATCTGCGTTACCTTAATGTTCGCACCGCCATGCTTCGGACCTTTCAGAGATGCCATTGCAGCGGCAATCGTAGAATATGTATCTGTTCCCGAAGAAGTCACCACGTGGGTCGTAAATGTAGAGTTATTACCACCGCCATGATCCATATGCAGCACAAGCGCCATATCCAGGATCTTCGCCTCTAACTGGGTATACTTTCGATCCTCTCTCAGCATCATCAAAATATTCTCCGCAGTTGACAGCGTCGGATCCGGTGCATAGATATACAGATCTTTTCCTCTTCTGTAATTATATGCATGATAGCAATATACCATCAACATCGGGAACTGACTGATCAGATTGAGACACTGACGCAGCACGTTCGGTATCGTAGTATCATCTGCCTTCATATCATATGTATATAACTGCAGAATACATCTGGAAATACCGTTCATCATATCCCGGCTCGGTGCTTTCATGATCACGTCACGAACAAAGTTCGGCGGCAGCATTCTCCGCTCTACAAGCAGCTCCCGAAATTCCTTGAGTTCCGTACTGGTCGGAAGTTCTCCAAAAAGCAGCAGATATGCCGTTTCTTCAAATCCAGGATGATGTGCATCCAGGAATCCTTTTACAATATCCTTGATATTATATCCCCGATAATAGAGACTTCCTGCGCAAGGAACTTCTTCCCCGTTCACCAATTTCTTCGCACATACATCTGAAACATTGGTCAGTCCAGCAAGTACACCCTTACCGTTCAAATCACGAAGACCTCTCTTAACGTCATATTTTGTATACAATTCTCTTTCTATTGCATTGTTTTCTTCGCACTTCTGAGCAAGCTCCATGATCTTCGAAGTATTCTGAAAAATCAAGCTGTCGATATCTTTCTGCATGCAATCATCCTCCTTTTTTGTAATAACTCTTATTATTATACTAAAAATAGGAGACTGATACAATGACTTGGTCTATTAAAAATTTATGAACTAACTCCGTTAAAATCCCCTGTTTCCTCTCGCAATTCCCCTATTTTCCAAGCAAATTACTTAATTTCGCAAATTCTTCCAGCGACAGCGCCTCACCACGCACACTGGCGCCTTTTCCAAGCGCCTCTATCGCCTCTTCAATCTCTTCTTTTGTAAAATGTAATTCCGGTGAATTTTTCAAACCATTTGCCAGCGTCTTTCTCCGCTGGTTAAACGATGCACGAATAATCCGAAACATTAATTTTTCATCATCCACCTGAACCGGAGGCTCTTCATACCGCTCCAGACGAATCACTGCAGATCCCACCTTCGGACGGGGCATAAAACAATTCGGAGGAACATTCGCAACGATATACGGACTCGCATAATACTGAACTGCCAGTGACAATGCCCCATAGTCCTTTGTTCCCGGTCCCACCTGCATCCGGTCTGCCACCTCTTTCTGAACCATCACCGTAATGCTTTTCAGCGGCACATGATTTTCAAACAGCCCCATAATAATGGGCGTAGTAATATAGTATGGTAGATTGGCAACAACTTTGATCGGTCGTCCTCCGTTCTCCTCCTCTGCCAGTTTTGCGATATCTACTTTTAAAACATCCTCATTGATGATCTGTACATTTTCATAACCATCTAACGTATCTTCCAGAATCGGAATCAGCGCTTTGTCGATTTCAACCGCAACAACCTTTCCCGCAGCACAGGCAAGATACTGGGTCATCGTTCCGATTCCCGGTCCGATCTCCAATACCATATCGTCCTTTGTAATCTCTGCGGAGCGGATGATCTTATCCAGCACATGTGTATCGATCAGAAAATTCTGCCCAAACTTTTTCTGAAATGTAAAATTATACTTTTGAAGTACCGCAATCGTATTCTGTGGATTTCCCAAGGTAGGTTCTTTCATATGATTTTCCTCTTTCCTTCACTTCTCAAACACTTATCAAATCTGATAAAACGCTTTTGCATTAGCCTCTGTTATCTGAATCACTTCTTCCGTTGTCATCCCTTTCAACTCTGCTATTGCTTTTGCAACATTTTGCAGATAAATAGAAGAATTTCGTTTCCCGCGATTCGGTTCCGGCGCCAGATACGGACAATCCGTCTCCAAAACAAGATGTGAGATCGGCACAGCCTGTACCACTTCCTTTAATTTACGTGCATTTTTAAACGTCACTACTCCGCCGATTCCGAGCAGATACCCCATCTTCACGTATTCTTCTGCCATTTCCTTAGAATACGAATAACAGTGAATAATCGCCTTCATCCCTTGTCCGTATTCTTTTAAAATCTGCATCGTATCCGCCGCAGCCTCCCGACTGTGGATATTCACAGGAAGTCCGGTCTTTCTTGCCAGTTCCAGCTGGCGGATAAACCATTTTTTCTGGATATCATGACTCTCATTGTCCCAATAATAATCCAGTCCGATTTCTCCTACAGCAGCAATCTTTTCCTCTCGCAGCAGTCTCTCCATCTCCTGAAACCGTTCTTCATCAAGCGCACCGACTTCATCCGGATGCACTCCGATCATCCCATACAGGAATGGATATTGCTCCGTTAACTTCAAAACCTTTTGCCAGGATTCAACCGTTGCACTTGCATTTACAATGGTTCCCACTCCCTGCTCTTCCATAGACTGCAAAAGTGTTTCTCTATCTATATCAAATTGCTGATCATCATAATGTGCATGTGTATCAAATATCATGTTCTACCTCCAAAAGAAAAGCAGAGCAGTGTATTGTTCCACTTCACTCTGCTTTATTTGTAGATTATAACACAAGATCATCTATTTTTTCAAATGTATCCAGATGATAAGATTCCACCGTATTTCCCGCCACCAGATACAAACGTTCTCCTGCGTAAAACGCCCGCACATCCGAAGACATTCCGGTCAGTTCCCGCTCAAAAATCGGAGTAAATCCATTTTCCTTATCATAAGAGAATATATAATATTCCGCCATCTCACCATATACAGTAAAGCCAATCATATTTTTCTCTACATCCACAAAAGCGGCCTTATAATTGTATGCCACATCCGTAGAATAGGCTCCTTCCATTACATATTTCTGGAACTCTTTTACATCCGTAGGATCACTGATATCAAACATTGAGATTTTTACTCCATTCATCACAGTACCGCTCTCATCTACGTCCATGCCGATTCCAAGCAGCTGTCCTTCCCCATACGGATGAAGGTATTCGGAAAATCCCGGAATCTTCAGTTCACCTAATATTTTCGGATTGTTCGGATCTGACAAATCTACAGAGAATAATGGGTCTGTCTGCCGGAATGTAACGAAATAACCTGTATTGCCCATAAATCTTGCAGAATACACTTGCTCTTCTTCCGCCAAGCCTTCGATTCTGGACAGTTCTTTCAGATTTTCATCCAAAATGTATAACGTATTACTATCCTTTTCGCCCTCGTCTTCCACTTCTGACTTACTTCTAAGCCATGCAAGCGGCACAGCGCCTCCGTTTTTGTAGTGGGTGATCGTCGTTACCAGCCGCAGATTGCCTTCATATTCATCGATACTAAATGTATCATTCAATGCACCTTCTATTTTTACCTGACCAACTGCATTGAGTGTACCATCTGCATACGCAATCTTACGAATACAAGTCTGATTCGTATCGGCATCTTCATATCCATAATCTGTTTCACAGATGTAAATATGACTTCCACTCACATAACACAGTTCCGATGCCCCAAACACAGCCTTACTGTCTGTCTGATTTTCAGGATCCAGCATGGAAAATGCTGTGATGACCGTATATTGACTTCCCGTCTTCCATGACGGCAGTAAGATATCTGTACTCCGCAGCGCCTCCCCCTGTACCTTTGGAATATATCCGTCTACATAAGTTCGGCTGCTGTCCATTTCCGGGTAATAATTACTGAACAAATACACGTAATCTCCCACCGCCCGCATGGTGTGAAAGGATCCGCTCTGTGAAACTTTTCCAACAGACTTTGGCTCTTCCGGATTGCTGATATCAAATGTTTCCGCAACCGTATACTCCCGATAATACGCACTGTCCACACGTTTTACGTCCATATCCGCCGCTGTCGTTTCCTCTTCCTCCGTTTCGCTGACTTCCGCCTTGCTATAGAAAACAATCAGCCGATCATTTTTCACAAAGAGTTCGGATATATATTGTTCTTCCGAAAATTCGATCTCACTGAGTTCCTGCATCTGTTCCTGCGTAAGATCTACAATATTGATGGAATGATTATTCACCACATACATGCGTTCTCCATCTGTCTTCACCCGGTCACCTTCTCCAACGCCCTCCTGTCGGATGTTGGTATCAGAATAACCTGAATCTGCATACGCTGCTGCTCCATCCGCCATAGCGGCTCCTGCATCAGCTGCCGATTCCAGCTTTGATTCCTCCATCACTCTACCGCTTTTCAGCCATGAATTTCCTTGATTCCGCCTCTTATTCTCTGCTGCAATATACGAATAAACTTCATCATAATCCTTTGCCGTTGTAATCGCAGCAACCTTTCCAAACTCAGTTTCGTCTGCCTGTTCCGCTGCCTGTTGTATTCCTGCCCCCTCGTTTCCTCGCGAACCAAATACGCCTGCAATTCCTGCTGCCCCAATACCGGCTACTACAGCCAGACAGGCCGCCGTACCTATCACCTTCCTATAATATGCTGTCTTCTTTTTCTTCGCCTTTTCTTCCAACTGTTTTACAACATTTTCCGGTTCCAGGGACGCCGGAATCTCTATGTTCTCTGACTGGTCTTGAATCCATTTCTTCAATTCTCTATCATTCATTATTCCTAACCCCTTTCTACTCTAATTGATCTTTCACTTTCTATTCCAACATTTGCCGCATCTTTTCCAATGCCCGGGCCTTGCGCGATCGCACTGTGGCAGGATTCATCTGCATCATAGTTCCGATTTCTTCACTGGGATATCCTCCAAACACAGAACAGGCAACAATCATCCGATCTTCTTCACTCAACTGCATAAACGCATTTCTGACATCCTGATTCTCCTCATGATTCTCTTCCTGTACCGCAAGTCCTTCTGTCAACTCATCCGTATTCCCGTTTTTCCGAAAATGTTTTTTGCATTGATTTGCCAGAATTGTAAAAATCCAGCTCCGAAAAGACTCTTCTTTCTTCAGCTGATGTAATTTTTCATAAGCCGTCACCACCGTCTCACTGACAACATCCTCTGCATCCTGTGTCTGTTTCATCGTGTACAAAGCAAATCGATACAGATCTTTATAGAGCCTTCCGTATAAAGTTCCAAATGCCTGAACATCACCACGCCTGGCTCTCCGAATCAATATCCGCTCTGAACATGTTTCATAATCCTGCATCCGACGCCCTCCTTTCTTTTCCTTGTATATCTATTAGAGTGTAAAAAGGCTTATTTTGTTGCATTGATTTTTATATCTTTGTATATGGCCGCTGAATACATGGCCGCTCTCAATTTTTCTCCGGTTCGCCGTCCTTGTATTTTTCATACAAATCTTCTCCGGCCAGTTTCATAATATCTAAAATCGCCTCTTCCGAAATTTCCATATATTCTGCCAATTCATCAATCGTGACTGCTCTGCCTTTCTCATCTGCGAGACGATGCAGCGCCAAATCCAGATCATTTACCTGTTCTTCCATTTTCTTATCACAGCGTTTCATCTCTGTCTGTTCCTCAATCAAAACCTGAATCCCCTGACGGATTTCTCTTCGCAGACACAGATCGGCCTCTGCCGCCTGACCTTCCAATGTTCCCTCTGCCTTCAAAAAATCCAATGCCAACATCAGGCTTACATTTCCCTCTTGAACCAGATCACCCAAAAATACGTCCTGACACCGCAGTTGTTTTGCAATCTCCAGCACCACAGGAAGATAAATCTCCGTCAAACGGCTCTTCGCATCTACATCTCCTTCTGCAGTCAACTTCAATAACCGTTCCCGTTCTCCCGGCTTTTCCTGACGCAGCGCCGCCAGATCTGTTTCATATTCCTTCAGATACGCCTCCTCTTCCGGAGTATAGACACTGCCGCCTCCGGTCTGATTCTGCGGCATTACTTCCCCACTTTTCATATATCCGGTTACAGTAATCCGTTGGGAGAGAAGATAATCATAAACCAGCAGCATCTGTTCTTCTGCCAGACAATCCTGAGCAAAAAACTCCCGTACTTCCTCCTGCGAAATCCGACTCTCCTGCCCCAATGCTTTTTCTTTTAATAAACTTAATTTCCCCAGAAACTCTTGTTCTTTGTTCATTTTACATCCTCCTGATTCTATTTTCAAAATCTATACCAAAACAGACAAAGGGCATCACTCACCTCTGATGGTCTTGTGATACCCTTTTGCATTTGTATCTATCTGAAAATCATATTCAAGTCTGAAAATCATATTCGAGCGCAACCTAACCTGCCGCCACTGTGATTCTTATGATTCTTCTAATTCCTTATAATTGCTTATAATTCTTATGATTTTTATGATTCTTGTGATTCTCTAAATGATTAGCCTCTGTAATAATTAATCAGGCATCCTTTCAGAATAATCTCTCTCTCTGCATCGGTCATTTCTCCCAGCTTTAACTCGATTTCCTGTAAAGAATCTCCCACTACATAGGCTTTCACAACCGCCTGTTTTTCTTCCACAACTTTACGAACGTCCGGTACAAAGATGTAATCTCCATTCTTAAACGGCAGCGCCTCATGATCTGCCTCTGTCAAGAACGGCAGCATTCCCCAGTTGATCAGATTGGAACGATACCGTTTCGTTGCATACTCGTTAGCAATATTTGCCCATCCGCCCAATACCTTCTGACAGGATGCAGCCTGCTCACGAGCAGATCCATCTCCCGGTTTAACTGCAAAAATTGTACTTCCAACACCAATGTTGCCTTCTCCGACTTCCGGATATGTTTTCTGAATCGTTTCCATTACCGGTTTCAATTCATCCAATACTTCCAGTGGACATGTTCCCGCTTCGATTGCCTTCTGTGCTGCCTGTACTTCTTTTGCTCTTCCTACGTATGCAGGATCCTTTCTGGACAAAGCAAACTCAGCCAGTCCAAGTGGATTGGAACGATAAGAAGAAGTCTCTCCTGACGGAATCAGCTCATCTGTCGTCGTAACCGGATCATGAATCTCTGAAACAACTTTCAAAATCAGATTCTCCGGTAATGCAGACATTGCCGGCCAGTCCTTGATATTTGGTCCAAACTGAATCTCAACAGATGGATCCGCAACACCCTTGCTGTCGAACACGCGGTTCGCATAAATGCTGGAATCAAAATGATATTTCGGTCCCTTAAACTCTACATCCATAGCAGTTGCCGGTGTCAAATATCCTTTATTTGCCGCTGTTGCTGCAATGGAACGTGCATCCATCAATGCCACTGAAGAAATCTGACCGCTCTGCAGCTTGGAGCCTTCGCGGTTCGGGAAGTTTCTTGTAGAATGACGAATAGAAAATGCGTTGTTTGCCGGGGTATCTCCTGCACCGAAACATGGTCCGCAGAATGCTGTCTTCACAATTGTACCTGCTGCCATCAGATCTGCTACTGCTCCGTTTTTCACCAATTCCATATAAATCGGTGTACTTGCCGGATATACACTAAATGTAAAGGCATCGGAACCAATATATTTTCCACGAATAATGTCTGCCGCTGCACAGATATTTTCAAATCCGCCGCCTGCACATCCTGCGATGATTCCCTGCTCCACGTACAGTTTTCCATCGCGGATTTTATCCTGTAATGAATAATTTACTGCACCATCCAGACTTACAAGCGCTCTTTCCTCTACATCATGCAGGATATCCTTCAGATTTGCATTGACTTCATCAATTGTATATACATTGCTCGGATGGAACGGCATTGCAATCATTGGCTTGATCTCACTCAAGTTCACGTAAACCATACCATCATAATATGTACATGCGCCCGGATTCAGCTCTTTATAATCTCCGCTTCTTCCATGGATCTCATAGAATTCACGAATAGTCTCATCTGTTTTCCAAATAGAAGAAAGACAAGTTGTCTCTGTTGTCATAACATCAATGCCGATACGGAAGTCAGCGCTCAGTTTCTCAACTCCCGGTCCGACAAATTCCATCACTTTATTGTTTACATAACCATTTTTAAATGTCGCGCCGATGATTGCCAGAGCCACATCCTGCGGTCCAACGCCCTTCATCGGTTCGCCATCCAGATAAATACCGATAACTCCCGGCATCTTGATATCGTAAGTCTTATTCAAAAGCTGTTTTACGAGCTCCGGTCCACCTTCACCCATTGCCATTGTTCCCAGTGCACCGTAACGTGTATGACTGTCAGAACCAAGGATCATCTTGCCGCCGCCTGCCAGCATCTCTCGTGCATACTGATGGATAACTGCCTGATGAGGCGGAACATAAACACCGCCATACTTCTTTGCACAAGTCAGTCCAAACATGTGGTCATCTTCATTAATAGTACCACCTACTGCACACAGAGAATTGTGACAGTTTGTCAACACATATGGAATCGGAAACTTTTCCAATCCTGACGCACGTGCTGTCTGAATAATTCCCACAAATGTAATGTCGTGAGAGGTCAGCTTATCAAACTTGATCTGCAGATTTTCCATATTTCCGGATGTATTATGTGCGTTCAAAATCCCATAAGCGATTGTATTTTTCGCTGCTTCTTCTTTGCTTAAAGGCACCTGTACACTGCCATTATCTTCTACGATTTCTGTGCCGTTTAACAGATATGCGCCATGATCATATAATTTAATCATCTAATTCCTCCTATAATCAACTTTAATCAAATTCTGATAGCTTTTATTTTAACATGCTAAAGTTTGCTTGTAAAGAAAAGGGGAACGATTAATCTCGTTCCCGCAATACTTTTTGTAATTCAATTTTGGTTTCTCCAACTCCAATCACATCATCTCTCTGGATGACTACCGGCTGCTGAATCTGCTGTCCATTTAAATATGTTCCGTTTCTGGAACCCAAATCCTTGAGATATAACTTCTCTCCCCTTCGGATAATTACACAATGTACTTTTGATACTCTTGGATCGTCCTGAACAGTTAAAAACTTCTCAAACTCATTACAGTTCCGAGTTCTTCCGATCCCGATATTATCATAAAATATATATGTAAATTTCTCCCATGTGTCCAGATTTTCCAAAAGCACCTTCCACTGTTTCTTCGGTTTTCTGCGTGGCCGTTCCTCACTCTGTACCCGCACAGGCGCCGTCTCCTCACGTGGCCGACGCGGTCTTCGCTGAGGCTGTTCTTCTGCATGCATCTTCCTATCGTATTCTTCATCGTATCCGCCATCTGACTGCTTATTCTTCTTTACAGAAATAAAAATCGCAGCAATCAGTCCTGTAGCAGTGGCAATTAAAAGAGCCACTACAATCCAATACCACATATAGTTCTCTCCTTTGTACCCCGGATGTTCTCCACAATAAACATTCTGATAACCTTCCATCCGATCCTTCTAAAATCTATCTTATCTTACTATATTTTCTACATTCAGGCAAGATAAACCTCGGATATTCTCTGATATTCTATACCCTCGGATATTCCCGGTTATTCTATCTCCCCTTGGATATTTGCGGATATTTTCGGATATTCCGGTAGGTTTCATTCGAAAAGAACGATACGATGCGTGACATACAATCACAATCTATCCACTACTATTCACTATGCTAAAAACTCTTCCAAAATCTGACGAATTGTTTCTTCTTTTAAAGCAGTTTCTTCTTTTTCCCCACTGCTTTCCCGAACAGCCCGTCGGATAACCTGCCGCGCAGCCTCCCCATTTTTCGCATGGCGCGGTTCTCCTTCAATATTGATTGACAGTTCCGGTGACTCCTCCACCTCCTCTGCCTCTATTTTCTCTCCCTTTTTTCCTTTTCCCTTAGCCCTTGCGCCGGATGCCTCCGGCTGAATCACATTAATCTCTTCCCGTTCTGCCTGCCGCACCTTATGATATTTATGCGCACATGCATTTTCCAGATAATCTACCATATAATTCTTCACTGCCTCTATCTTGTACTGCTCGTCCGACAATTGACTCACTACAAACAACAAAAGCATCTCCGCTGCCCCCACAGCAATATATTGATACATCTGTTCACATACTCCATGCGTCATATAATGCGATGCTGCTCCCAGTACAGCCAAAATTCCCGAGAACCAGATTGTCTGTATTTCCAACTGTCTCCATGTGTGCATTCGGAATAAAATCCCCCGATACTCATATATGTATTTCTCTACAAATGCGTCTACATTTTCCACCTTATCGTGCATCATACACGTGTGTTCATATTTTGCGCGCACCAGTTTCATCAGTTTGTGTGTACTCTTTGACATGTTCCCTGCCGCTTTGACCATCCGGCGCAGAGTAATCTGGTTCATAACCTTAGCCAGCACTCCAATGACACCTACCGCTATCATGAGATACATAACGATATTTGTGTCGGTCACTACTCCATTAAACATAACGAAGCCCTCCTGTTATTTTGATTCTATTTTTATCACAAGTCCTCTCGTTCCCTCGGATTGTGTTGAGGCTATTATAGCCCATAAATCCAGAGATTTCCTCAAAAACCGTACGACACATTTCTACATATCACTGCTTACCGCTCCTTCCGGTTTCACTCGTGTTTCTCGTACTCTCTCCCCTTAGAACCGCCTTAAAATCGCCTTAAAAATAACACTTCTTCTCAACTGCAATCCCTTTTCTAATCCTAACCGTCCTAAATTTATCTTGTCTTATTCTGCCTACTCTTGGCGAAACTTGACTAACGAAATTTTGAATTTCCACGCACTCTCTCCTAAAATCCATAAAATTTCAATCCTATGATAGATTTTTCATTTCAGCTTTGTTATAATCACTATGAAATCAGACGCACAGTCTGCTCAAATATTAAGGAGGATTTTTCATTATGAAATATAGACCAAGAGGGGTTTGTTCCCAAGAAATTAATTTTGAAATTGAAGACAACAAAGTAAAAAATGTCTCCTTCATCGGTGGATGCAGCGGCAACCTGCAAGGAATCGGCCGTCTTATTGAAGGAATGGATGTGAATGAAGCCATCTCCCGTATTGAAGGAATTCACTGTGGCTACAAGGCAACATCTTGCCCGGATCAACTGGCGAAAGCATTAAAAGAAGCAACCGGTCAGGCATAAGCCCCGGTTGCTTCCTCCATACACATGGCACATATAGACTATATGTACACTTTCTTTTTTTCTGATTCTACACTCGAACTCTGAAAGCAGCCACCGTATGTATCATGAAATTAGTGGTGTTTTTTCGGTACAGGTTTCTATTTTCTTATTATTTTTATTTTTTTAATTAGTTAATAGTTACTCCTGCTGATAACAGCCGGTGGCTGCTTTCAGAGTTCGAATAAGATCTAGTAGCTGTTAGTCTGCAAAGATACCATCGGTAAAAGATGCATCACTATCCACTTCATTTAGCGATGGATTTCCGGCATAATGTGCGCAATGAACACGATAATAATAACCACGTTCTACTTGCACCACTTTTCCGACAGATACATAATACGTATTAAAATCTTCAGCCATAAATGTAGCTACCTGACTCCATCCATCTGTCTCTTCATTATACCGATCAACCGATACAATCACTGCGATTTTCTCTACATCATGATTAGCCGTAGTTGCTCCATATGCATAAATTCTCCCCCGCCCAGCTTTCGATATTCCACTATTCCCATCCATTAAATGTTGTCCACGTATATTTGGATTTGATTCTGTAAATCCTTCAGACGAATCTGCCATCGTCAAATATGAGCCATCTACAACTTTGTCTTTCGATTCTGCTAAAACAGTAACTCCTTGTCTAAACACCATAACACTAACAATTATTATCATTGCTACTGATAATATTCTCTTTTTCATTCTCATCCCTCTTTCATATTTCTTTATCATCTTCTAATACTAAAGACATTTAAAAATAAAAATCCTTACGCCTTTTATTACCAAAAATATAAATTTTTTAATATTTTGTCAAACTCTTCTTTCTCAATTTTTCCTTTTAATTCATACTGCACACCTTGATATTCAAACCTCGCAACTCTTGTTTTTTTCTCCTGATTAGGCTTTTGTATTTCTTCTATCTTAATTTTTATACCATTTATTTCTAATGTATCCTCTCCTACTTTTTTATCTTCTTCTCTATCTGTCCACGAAGAGTCTTCATTACTAGCATACATTGTATATCTTACATAACCATCTTCATACCTAAAAAGTAACCTAGCTAATCTTAATTGCTCGTCAATCTCATATTTCTCTAGTTCCATACGTTCTGGTGTATAGCTTATATAAACCGGCTCAGTTCCTAACTTCTCTTTTATCTCCTGATAAACAAATACCTCATCTATATCCTCCGTCTTTTGTTTATCCATATCTTCCACATTAATTACCTTTGCTGAGCCTTCATCTCCAACAAACACATCCAGCAACTCTTTCCAATATGACTTGCTTCCTACACTTGTCATACCTACTCCCAATACAAGTACCAAGACTGCTGCCAGTATAAAAAACCAACGTATCTTTTTCTTCTTATGATAGACCACTTTCTTTTCCGGCAGTTTTAAAATCTCTTCTTCCTCTGCCTTTTCTTTTTCATATTCTTTAATTTTAGACAAAATGGCCGCATCCAACGTTTCTGTCACTTGTATCTGTTCCAGTTCCGGATGTTCCGCGATTTCTTTTTCAATCTTTTGTACATCTCGTTCAATTTCTTCTTGTAAGGATAGTTTTCTTGAATTTGCCATATTTTTGCCTCTTTATTTTGATTCCCAGTTTTATCTTGACTTTTCTTTAAATAAGGTTAATATGAATTTATGGTGTAACTCGATAGTATTCTATAGTTACTCTGTTTCAGATTATTTTCAATTTGGAGGTTTTTATATATGAAACGAATTATACTCACCGGTGGTGGAACTGCCGGCCATGTCACTCCGAATATCGCCCTTCTTCCGAAATTACAGGAAATGGGTTTTGATATCCATTATATTGGTTCCTACAACGGAATTGAAAAGGAGTTGATTGAACCGTTCGGCATCCCGTATCATGGAATTTCTTCCGGTAAACTCCGTCGTTATTTTAGTTTACAGAACTTCACCGATCCTTTTCGTGTACTGAAAGGAATGGGCGAAGCCCGTAAATTAATCCGTGATTTAAAACCTGATGTTATTTTTTCTAAAGGTGGCTTTGTATCTGTTCCGGTTGTCCTTGCCGGTAAAAAATGCAAAGTACCGGTTATCATTCATGAATCTGACATGACACCGGGACTTGCCAATAAGATTGCAATTCCTTCTGCAACAAAGGTTTGTTGCAATTTCCCAGAAACATTAGAGTATCTTCCGAAAGACAAAGCTGTATTATCTGGTTCTCCTATTCGTCAGGAACTTCTGTCCGGCAATAAAATTGCTGCCATGGATCTCTGCGGATTCTCAGCTGATAAGCCAATCATTCTGGTTATCGGAGGAAGTCTTGGATCTGTTGCCGTCAATAATGCCGTACGTGCTGCTCTCCCGGAACTTCTTAATTCCTTCCAGATTGTGCACCTCTGTGGAAAGGGAAAAGTCGATGAATCCTTAAACAACACAAAGGGTTACAGACAATTTGAATATATTAAAGAAGAACTCCGCGATATCTTTGCTATGACAGATATCGTAATCTCCCGCGCAGGAGCAAATGCAATATGCGAACTGCTCGCACTTCGGAAACCGAATCTTCTCATTCCGCTTTCTGCTAATGCTAGCCGCGGTGATCAGATTCTAAATGCACGTTCCTTTGAACGTCAAGGTTTCAGCCTCGTTCTGGAGGAAGAAGAAGTAACAAAAGATACACTTCTTGAAGCAGTACAAAATCTTTATGACAATCGAAACACTTTCATAGATGCCATGCGTAATTCCGGACAGCAGGATTCCATCAACACAATTCTTAATCTTGTTCGCGAATTAACAAACGATTGAATCCTTGCGTAACTACTTTTATATGTTATTTGTTTTCTGATCCATAAACTAATGTTTCAGTGAATCTTTAAAAAGACAGGTGTCGGAACCGACAACTGTCTTTTTTATCGTCGATTCAGTTCTTTATATTCAACCCCATAATTCTTTTTAATCCAACATCTTGCTCTGTAAAGCATTACATAAAATGCATCTTCACTCATATTCATTTTCCTGGCAGCCGCAACTTGCGAATACTCTGCTACACCAACCAGCATAATCGCCTCATACCATCTTGGATTTTTCTCCATCAAATGTTGTAATATCCGTTCATTTAATTCAGAGCGTTCCTTCTCCGTCAGTTCTTCCAGATATTCTGTTTCCACACTTTCCCGGTATACATCGAATTCTCCCTCTCCGGAATCTATATTACCCTCTTCCAGAACCAGAAGTTCTCTTGCTGCCTTCTTCAAATAATTCAATGCCAGATGTTTTGCCACAGTACATAACCAAGCCTTTGCATTTGTCAGTTTCTTTTCTGACGTATTTTTATACAGTCTTAGAAATGTTTCCTGTGTAATGTCTTCCGCCACTTCATAATTGTTCGAATACAAATATGCAACCTTCAGAACAAGATTTTTATACCTCTCGTATATCTCATTAAAATCATGATTCTCAGTTAACATTTTGTCTCCGATGGCTATTTCAATTTATTCAGAATCTCTTCCTTATCCGCATCACTCAGTGTTCCCATTTTCCATCCAAGTCCGACCTGATCGCCTTCGTAACGTGGAATCAAATGCATATGAAAATGAAATACCGTCTGTCCTGCTACTTCCTCATTATTCTGTACAATATTATAACCATCACATCCAAGCACATCTTTCATCTTATTGATCATTTTCTTTGCCAGTACCATTGCCTTTGCAGCAAGTTCATCATCCAGATCAAACAGATTGCGATAATGCTCCTTCGGCAAAATCAAAGCGTGCCCTTTGGAAGCTGGTCCCAAATCTAAAATCACTCGAAAATCTTCATCTTCATAGAGTGTCGCTGATGGAATCTCTCCTGCTGCAATTTTACAAAAAATACAATTTTCATCTTTCATTTTTAATTTTCTCCTTCTCTTTCGTATTCGTATTGCTCCTGTACCCTGTTAATTTCTAATTACACCATCATTACCTGTAGTTAGTATATCCCATTTTCTGGAAAAAGAGAATACCAAATGATTCGATAAAAAAAACCTGAAATTGTCGAAAGATGTCATATATATTTTATTGAATACACAGTTTTATCATGATAGACTACATCTTGAAAGAGGTGAAAATCATGCTGTACAATATCGATGTCAACAAAATGAATCAATTAATGGAAGAAAATCCAACCGCAAAACAAATCATCAGTCAATTACTGGAAAACCATCATACAACCGTCTCTACAATTGCTCATGAGATTCGAAATCCACTGACACTGGTTTCTTCTGCTCTTCAGGTTATGCAGATTCAGCATCCGGAAGTCCATTCCTTTGCCCATTGGGATCAGACCGTTGAAGATGTTGAATTTATGCGTCAGCTTTTAGAAGAACTTTCCACATTTAATAATGGAAATACCTTACACTATTCCGTATTCTCAATGGAACAGTTTTTGAAAAATATTGCCGTTTCCTTTGCTATTTCTCTGGATGAAAAGAACGACGCTGTTAAATTTACTTCTTCGATTCCATCTACGCTAGGTAATTTTACCGGTGATAAGATCAAGCTCGAAGAAGTTCTCCTCAATCTTTTAAGAAATGCTCATGATGCTATCGGAGATAAAGGCAGAATCCAGCTACTGGCCTCCCAGCAAAAAGACAAATTAACCATTGCTATATCCGATAACGGTTGTGGAATTCCGGAACAACATCTGGAGTCTATCTTTGAACCATTTAAAACTTATAAACCCGGTGGAACAGGTCTGGGACTTTCTCTGTCCAAAAGGATTATTGAAGCACATAACGGAACACTTACTGTTTCTTCTACGGAAGGTCTTGGAAGCACATTTTCCGTCGTCCTCCCAATATAGACTGCAGGACAAACCCACAAATCAGACCTCCGATATGCGCTGCATTGTCAATACCGCTTCCCGTCAGACCAAAATACAGACTTAATGCAGCCATAAAAATCAAGCCACGTTTGTTCAACCTTCCTACATAACCACGATTCTGTATTGCGGCACAGACCAATGCTCCCATAATTCCAAATACTGCACCTGAGGCACCCGCTGATACAACGGCAGTTTCCTCATACAGATTCCATAACAATGAGCATACATTACCGCCAATTCCACTCAACATATAGATAAGTAAGAATCGAAGTTTCCCTATTTCAATCTCCAGATTCAATCCCATAGCTCCCAACATGACCATATTGTTCATAAGATGTTCTATGCCAAAATGTAAAAACATACTTGTGATCAATCGATAATATTCGTGTCCTTCCACAATATATGGTTCATACATCGCCCCATGTTCTAAAATAAACAACGTATCTTCTGTTTTTCCAAACAGCATCAATATTACAAATACAATCGCATTGATACTGATTAATCCAATCGTTACAACCGCCTTCTGTTTTTGTCTCAAAATATCCCTCTTTCCACTGTCCACGCACTTGTTTTTGCTTTATTATAGAGCAGTGTTCTTCTCTTGTCCATCGGTTTCTAAGATTAGATCATCCCATTTCCCCCAATGCTTTCCCGGAAAATGTTTCATAGCTTTTCTCCAGACAGAATGATAATTTCCGGTTTCCCGAATGGGAACTGCTGCTGAATGCACTTCCTCTTCTTCTATTAAACTAAATACATTTCCATATATTTCTTTCGTGCCGCTCACTGTTTCACTTTCCCGACTTCGTATCTGCTGATGCTCCTCAAATTCTTTCATAATTACAGACAAGTTATAATGTTCCTGTAAGGTTGCCTTATGTAATTCATAAGCCAAAAAAATCCCTTCTTCTTCACTGTAATCCAGTGTTTTCACAAAATACTCTGTCAACTCATGAAAAGAATTTCCCAATGTCCCGGAATAGCCGGGAAGATAACAAAATTGCCATCGCTCCTTCTCTAAAAAAATATATTCCGGCAGAAGTAACAAACAATCCGGATTTAACATATGAAGCCTTAGTTTTTCGACTGTCTCTAGCAAGTCTTTCACC
Source organism: uncultured Lachnospiraceae bacterium (assembly GCA_905203555.1). GTDB lineage: Bacteria > Bacillota > Clostridia > Lachnospirales > Lachnospiraceae > Schaedlerella. The sequence goes on along the minus strand of CAJKWK010000025.1, from coordinate 16,485 downwards.
AATACTTCCATTGCTTGTTTTCGCAACGGTGTCTGTTCATACAACGTTTTCATTGCCGTCATGCCACTGACTTCGTATGTATATCGGGAAATCCCCTCCACTTCACATCCATGAAATTCCAAAATACCGGGAATCTGATTATGTTTTAACATTGGGATCTGATAATCATCCTGATATTTTTCGGATAAATAGAGGCTCAATGTCGTCTGATTGAGATTCATTTCAACTTCCGCTTTCATAATATTTTCCACTTTCATTCCCCTTTTCATTCTTCTGTGATGCCATTCATAATCTTTTTATCCCGGATGATTCTCTCGGGATGCAGAAGCGGAGCGCTTTGCTCCACTTTTAGTTCCATCTTTTTCCAGACAGCTTTTGCTGATACTGTAACCTTTGTGTCTGTAATCTCACATACTGCGGTGGCTCCCGGAAATAAAATTAACTTTCCATCGATTCGCTGCCGGTACACCTCTGTCAGATCAACTGAACCTTTCTGATCCGGCTTTCGTTCCAACTGCGCCCCTAATACTGCTGTTTCCGCTGCTGTCCCAATTAAAATATTTTTATCATGATAATAAAATATCGTATGAAATAATAAACTTAATATTCCCAAAATAACTGGAAATAGAAAGGACATTTCCACTGTAATCACAGCCGCCACTTGTTTCATTATTTTTCGTTTCATTTCAAAATCCTCCGGTCAACAATATCAAGATATAACTACACGTCAGAAAAGGAACAAATGGAAGAACGGATTTTCTATGAAACTTCTGTTTCACAAGTACGAACATTGCTGTCATTGCCGCCAATATAAATGTCAGCACCAGCATGCTTAATAAATTCCAGAATCCCAGATAAATTCCCAGAACCCCGATTACCATACTGTCACCGTATCCAAATGCCTCTTCTGTCACTTTACTTACCGCAAGAAACACAAGCCCAACTGCCCCTCCTGCCGCAGCCAGCAAAAACGGAAGTTCTTTGGATATGAGCTGAAATCCACAGGCAGAAACCATTCCTATAACTACTAAACCAAGAGGTATCTTTTTCGTCTTCCAATCCAAAATTGCCAACACTCCGAGATATAGCACACATCCCCATCGACTGATTTCATATAACTGCATTGTATCCACCATCACTCTATCGTCCTCCGCACCGGCTGCATGCGCCCATTCCGGTACACTCCCCTTTCTTTACTGAATAAATTGTTCGTTTTAATCCACTGCAATTCAACGAACTGTGATATTTATCTCCATAATCTGTAATATAAACACCTCCAACCACAGGTCCATATATACAAGATTCACACGCATGATATTTTCCTCCATCTTGATTTCTCAGATGTTCCAACCCGGAATATGGAACAAACCGAACTGTCAATTGCAAATAACTGCATTGGTAATCCGTATGATATACCATCCCATTCTCCGTCACATATACGATTTGGTCATCATCACTTTCGATTCCCTTTTTTTCATATCCGTTCCATGCTTTTACAAGCATATCTTCTTTTCGCCGCACTCCTACGTGCGTATATCTCGGAAACGGTAATTGGAGCCGATATTCAATTTCCACATAGAGTTCACCGCACTCCTCTTCATATCGGGATTTCCAGCATCGGATACCGGAACTGCCACCCACAACGATACTTCGTTCCAGACGCCCCGCCCCAATCAGATTGACTAGATCTGCTTTTAACTTGATCGGGTTCAATACCGGCACAACCGCCAGATCTTCTGCTGCAATCTTTGCCGCTCCCTGCATCGCAGAAAATACGGAAAGCTGGATTGCCTGTATCTCCAATAAGTAAATCAAACAAAGTACCGCAAATAAAAACATTGGAATCGCAAGTGCCGCTTCTATCGTTATGCTTCCTCGTATTCTGTTTTTTGAGCCCGTTGCAGATGCCCTTTCCTGAATGATATATGGGTGTTTGTAAAATTGTGTCATCGCAGTTTTCCTTTCTTCGTATTGTCGCTCAGATATAATGTGGATATTCTGCCTGTAGGGATTTCAGACAGTTTCAGGGAGAAAGGGCATCTGCAACGGACTCAAAGATATCCAAAATAAGTCGGAAACGAATATGTATATCCTCTCCACAGTTCTATGCTGTTTTGTAGTTTCATTTTCGTAATGCACTGATCCGCAGAGAAAAAGTCCAAACCTTTTTCAAATCGAAGATTTTCTTCTACCCTGTCCAACATTCGCATAGTGATTGTGTCTGTATCTTTGAGATACAATAAAATCTGCAAATACTGTCCATAATCCAGTCCCTCTTCTATTTCTTCGTTTTCATATTGCAGTTTAAAAAACCAGAATGTAAATACAGATGCGATCGGCAGTTTCCAATTAGAACTCGTCTTATTCTTCGGTACTTTACTTCCGGCAAGAAGAGAACGAACGTCCACTGTACTCTCACCAAACGCCCACAATAAAAGCACTAACTGTTTCACCAGTTCTTTTGCCTCCGGGTGCAATGCAAGCGCAACAAGCGTAACTGCCAGTGCATCTGCTTCTCTCTGCTTTTCCGAATCGCCTTGCAGATAAAGATAATTCAAACCAAACCTCACAAGAAGAATCTGTTTTACAACTTCTTTTAAATTCGCTTCATCACTTTCTTTTCCATTGAGCAGATATTCTACTTCGTATTCCAGATTTCGGGAGTCTGATTTTAGATTCATTGCATAATTCAATTTTCCCATAACATATCGTTGAAACAACAATTTTTCCCTGATCCCATCCGTCCGAATTCTTGCCGGAAAACTCCCTCTTCCGGTCCGTCTTTCCCTGCAAGAAACCTGCCGTTCCTGCACCACTGCCTTCCCCGAAAGTACAAATTCATCCGGTAAAACCAGTGCCAGAATCCCGGTTTGTCCAAGTCCTTGCAGGTCTTCACTCTGATCAGGCAGTACTTCTTTCCCCTGCATATAAATCTGCTCCAGCCGTTCCTCTGCCTGCTCCCCTTCGATTTTCTGTTCCGTCCAGTCGGCAGCACTTCCCATAACATCCTGAACCAATCCAATTCCTGTTTTTGTTTCCATAAATTGAAGTACCTGCTCACGAAAAGCCTGCCCGCCCTGATCTGTCAATAACTGTATCTCGCTGATGTTCTGATCTATCCCTGTACTTCCATAGTACGCCATCCGATCCACTAGCTGCTGCTCTTCAAAGCACCCTGTTTCATAAGTCCCTTCAATCGCAAACACATCATACTCTTCCAGCAATTCCTTTTGATATTCTCCAAATAGTGAATACACTGCCCGATCCACATCCAGGCGTTTCCTGTTCTTCGCTGTCTGAATCTGTGCGCTTTCCATCATCGCCAGAATAAATGAGAGTAAAAGAATAAAAACCAAACTTAAAAATGCGGTAATCTCACCTTTCTTTTTGCTCTGTCTCCCCATCTTTTCTTCCACTTTTTCTCCTATATTCCAGCACTCTCACTGGTGATTTTTTCAAAAATCACGTTCACCAAATTAATCAACTGATTCTTAAAAATCAAAACCAAAGCAATGATCACCACTAAAATAAGCAGCATTTCTATCACCGAAAGTCCCGATTCATCTTGTAAAATCTGCACTCCCTCCTGCACTTTTCGTTTGATAAAATTTCTTGCCCTCTGTAATTTCTCCATTGAAATTCCTCCTTGCCTTCATTTTTTCTTAAACCTGCATTGTAAAAAAGGCGGGAAATACAATCATAATCAATACGACTCCCAACATCAGAAACATAGGAAGCAGCATTTTGGTTCCTGCCTCTTCTCCCCGCATTTTTGCAACGGATTTTCGTTCCTCAAATGCGTTCACCGACTCCTGTTTCAACAATTCCGCAAGCCCACGAGTTCCTCTTTTCAAATTCTGCGAAAGGAGTACGCCAAACTTCCGGTATACCGCCAGACCACACCGCTCTCCGAAATGTTCATAGCATTCACTTTCTGAGGCTCCGCTCTGAAGTTCATGCATGGTATATACCATCTCCTCATAAGCAGGTCTTTTCTCTTTTTGTTTTTCACATTCTTCATAGTCTCTTGCCATCTTAATCCAGGCGGATCTTGCCGTCATTCCAGCCCCCAGATAAAGTGTAAAACTGCTGATAATGTTTGCATAATCTGATCGCAGCTGCTGTTTTCTTCTTTTCTCCGCTTCCTTCTTTTTTTGTCCTTCCGATACATAGACCAGCATTGCCAAAGCCAGCCCAAGTACCGGCAATGCTCCTGCCCGATAGTTTGTCATAGGTTCCCATTTTACCGGCTTTCCATCCAGTTCTTTAGGTAAAGACATGCTTTCCGCTTCCTGTGCCTCTGCATTTATTTTTTGGATTTCTTCCTGCAGTCTCTCTTTCCATTTTTCCTCGGCTGTCAGTTTCGGTGGGTAAAGATGTGCATAAAAGGTATATTGAACCTTTTTTTCTCCATAATTCAAAAAGGCATCCAACCGAAGTAATGTTCCATTCTCTGTCAATGCATCCGGCTTAAGCTGCCCCTGCAGATTCATCACCTCATAATTATCCAATTGCCAGTCCACCCGGATTCCTTTTTCAGGAATGGAAGAGAGCAGATTCAGATCTTTTCTCACTTCACTCCAAGATGCATTCTCTCCCAGCGCATCTTTCTCCAATATCGCTTTTGCTTCCTGAAATTCCGTTTCTAATTCTGTTTCCGAATATTGCCGCTCCGGAATTGAAATTACTATCGAATCTTTCTGCTCTCCGTTCGTTACTGCCAATTCCTCCTGCTTTTCTCCTGCTCCCGGTTTATTTCTGCTAATTTCCTGTATTCCATGTTCTCCATCAAATAAAAGGGCTTTATTGTCTACTGCAAATACAAGAAGTGCCAATATACTCACTCCCGCAAAGATACCTGCCATTTTTCCATACACAGTTTTTGCCCAGTGTCTTACTTCCTTTTTCAAACTAACTTCTACACCTCTATTCGTATGATTTTATTTCCCAGCCAATATGCAAAGATATACATCCCAAGACATATACTCATCAGAAGAACTCCTGCCGGATTTCCATACAGTACAGATAAAAACTCCGGAAATGCAAGCCGCATATAAAACACCATGCCCAGCGGTATAATACACATCAAACGAAATTCCAGTTTTTTGGCTGCAATAATAGTCTCGATCTCACGCTCCGTTTCCGTCTTTCCGCTAATCATCCGAATAGTTTCACGCATGATTGAAATACTATCGCCACCCAGCCGTTTTGCCGATGCAAATACTGTCACAAACTGATCCACATCTTCCTGCTGCACCCTTCCGGCAAAAGCTCCCAGAACTTTTTCAGTCGGAAGATTCATCTCCAATTCTCTCCCCATTTGTTCATACTCCCTGCGAATCCGACTCCCTTTTGCATACAAAGGCCGCAGTTCTTTTTCGGTTTCACGAATTGCATTTTCCACTGAATATCCGGTTCTTAAAAGAGATGACATCATTTGAATACTATTTTGAAACTGCGCTCGGAATTGCATTTCTTTCTTACGGATACATTCTCTTTGCCATTCGTACAAATACATCAAGGATACCGGTAAACATACTCCCGCAAATAACATGGAATCATAAAATAAATAGGTCAGTACCATATTTAACAATCCCGCAGCCAGCACCGCAGTCCACTTCTCTTTACGGCTGATATCCTGCCGCCAACAGCTTGTCTTTATACTCCAGTTCTTCCACCTTCATAAGTGTCCCTTTGATTTTTCCATCTTCCATTCCCTCCTCGCAAAATTCATACAATGTCCGCAATTGGATCCTTCCATTTTCACATCCTGCAACTTCCGCAATTTCCATCACTCTCCTGCTCTTATCCCGCAGTCTTCCGAGGTGGATAATAATGTCCAGTGCAGATGCGATCTGTCTCTGGATCGCTGTCAGTGGCAGAGCAATGCCCATCATCATCATTGTCTCCAAACGATGCAGCATATCCGCGGGATTATTCGCATGTCCGGTAGACATACTCCCGCTATGCCCATTTAGCATTGCAGAAGAAATCATATCCACTGTCTCTTCCCCACGTACTTCACCTACAATGATCCGATCCGGCCGCATCCGCAGCGCAGATTTGATCAGATCACGAATCGTAACAGCTCCTTCCCCTTCTAGGTTCGCATTCCTGGCCTCCAGTCTTACCAGATTCTCAACCCCCTTTATTTGAAGTTCAGCGTTATCTTCGATCGTGATAATCCGCTCCTCTTTCGGCACAAAATCAGAAAGCGCATTCAAAAATGTTGTTTTACCTGCTCCTGTTCCTCCACTGACAAAAATGTTATACTTTGCTCGCACAAGCATTTCTAAAAACGCAGCAGCCTCTGCACTGATACTCTTCCACTCTATCAACTGCTCAATCGTCACTTTTTCTTTTGGAAACTTTCGGATAGTCATAATCGGCCCATTCAGCGCTACCGGTTTTAACACAACATTTACTCGGGAACCATCTTCTAATCTGGCATCCACAATCGGAGAAAGCTCATTGACATAACGATTAGTACCCGCCACAATCTGTTGAATGACATCCTCCAATTTGCTCTGTGACAAAAATCGTTTCTCCGATTTAAAAACGCTCCCGTTTCTCTCCAGAAAAATATCCTCTGTTCCATTGATCATAATCTCCGTAATGCTGTCATCTTCAATCAATTCTTGTAAAATATCCAGTTTTCGAAACGAATGATACAACTGTCTGCTCAATGCAATCTGCTCCTGCAGCGGGATATAATTCTCTTGAACTTCCTCCTGCAGTACATCATGGATCAACTCAGTCAGCTCTTCATCCCCAATATCTCTGCTCAAATCCAACCGGGCCAACACGCGCTCATATAATTGTTCTTCTTTTACCTTCTTCGCTGTCCTCCCGCTCCTTTCCCGTCTGAAGTTCCTTTCGATTTCCCTTTCGCATAGTAATCTTTTTCTGAACTGTTTTTTCCAGAATCGATTCCCATCCGCTCCTTCTCAATGTTTCCGTATACTGTGCCAGCTTTGCCATTGCGATCCGCTCCTCAATGTACGGCGTGTAAATCACATCACATCTGTCTAACAAGTCAAACAATCCATCCACACTGTCCCCAAAATCCAGAAGAATCTTACTGTAAATACACTCTTCTGCAATCTGATCCAGCAATTCCAGCCACTCTTCCTTTCGAACAGCTTTCAAATCCTGAACATACGGCATAGGTGCAATATAATCCAGCCGACCGAGTTGTCCCACCATCGTACTGATCCGGATTCCGAGATTGCCCTTTTCCTGTCGGCAATAATAAAGCAAATCCGCAAGACTCTGTTCCTGATCCTCCGAAAAATAAACGTCTCCTCCGGCATATTCTTCCAAATTGAGATAAAGTACGTGTTCCTTCTCCGCAAGTCTCTTTCCCAATTCCAACGCAAACCGCGTCTTCCCAATCCTATGTACCGGCGAATAAATCCCAACCAACTGTCCGCTTACCCTCATCGGAATACTAGCCGCTGTGCTCTGCCGTTCACCTTTCCTCTCCTCCATCTGATTCCAGATTGCCTCCGCACTTTGGTAACGAAACACTCCGATTTCCCCATCGGAAAGCTGGCGCTTTTCTTTAAGCAATACAAACCTTTCATCTGCCGGAATCTGATCTCTTTGTTTTTTTGAATAATCGCCATCAATTAAAAGCGTATGAATCCTCTGCTGCTCTGCAAACTTCTGCAATTCTTCTAACGTATAAAACAGATACCATTGGATTCCCGCCTGATGAGTCTCACTCAGCACTTGCAGCAAATTGCCAGCATACTGTCGTTCCCGGTCGCAGATTACGAAATTTTCTCCATACAACCTATCCCTCCTATTCTCTTTTATAACTTTTCCTGAAAATAATTGCTGTGATCCTACAGCTTGACCAAAATCTTGAAGACCGAATCTAGAACGTCCGATCTAAGATACTCGCTCCCAGAAATGAGAGCAGATACACAACTCGTTGCTGTGTGAATTGTATTATAAACACGCTTTCATAAAATGTCCAGACCCAATTTTTAAAATGCAGATTTTTGTGAAAACCTCACAAAGTTCTGTAAAATAAAATCCCATACAGAAGACAAACCCCAGGAATACCAAGGGTTCCCGATGTCAAAAAAGACAGTAGATTCATACCCACAGCCAGGGAATTTTCATCCGGAAGTACATAATGATTGATAAAAAAAATCAACCCCATCCCCAAAACCGCCCGCAAAATAAAATTCGTCACCATTACAAACACTCGCTCTTTCATACACATCATCCTTACGTCTCTGTCTCTCTATTTATATGTGTATTCAGACCTGCATATTCTTTTTTCAGCAAACACAAAAAGAAAAAACGGCAGAGAACCCTCTGCCGCCTGTCCATTCAGCTTATAACCCAATCTCAATCTTTCTTCCTGTACGCTCATACTTTTGATACTTAACCCCCGCAGCATCCAGCATCCTTTTTGATGCAATCACACTCGGCGTATCTGCATACTTATCACAATCATAGATCAGTTCACGTATTCCACACTGAATGATCGCCTTCGCACATTCATTGCATGGAAACAATGTGACATACATCCGTGCTCCGACCAGAGCCTGCCCCGGACCATTGTAATTCAAAATCGCATTCAGCTCACTGTGGGTCGAATACACATATTTTGTCTCCAACGGATCTTCTCCATCTCTCGTCCATGGAAAATCATCATCAGAACATCCAATCGGGAACCCATTATATCCCATCGATAAAATCTTATTATCCTGACTCACAATGCAGCATCCTACCTGTGTTCCCGGATCTTTTGAACGCATTCCGGAAAGCATCGCTACTCCCATAAAATACTCATCCCATGATAAATAATCTGTTCGCTTATCTGATATCACAACGTACCTTCCTCTCTGTCCAGACTCCTTCGTCCAACATTTTTCTCAATCATCTGCTGTTTCTGCAAATGAATTTAATTTCTCAGTCAACTTTTCAATTAACTCCGACACTTTTTCCATGCACTCTGCATAAGAGCTTAACGGTTTCCCATAAGGATTCAATATTTCTCCGTTATCCCCTACATACTCTGTCAGTGTATACACATTGACCTCATCTCCGTATTCTGCAAGAATCTTCCTTTTCTGACTTTCATTCATCGTCAACAACAAAATCTTCTCATCAATCTCTGCCTCAGAAAACCCGACGGATGTATGATCCGCCATAGTCATCTGCGCGCTCTTCATAATTGCCTCTGCCTTCTGATTGACCGGTTCCGGGAAAAGTACCACCATTCCTCTCGAATCAATCACATACTCCTGAACGAGCTCCTTCTGACGAAGTAACTCTGCAGCCATAGGTCCTCTGCATGTGTCCGTATCGCTGACAAACACAATCCGGCTGTATCTCTGGCGCCGCGTCACCTCCGCAGCCGAAATCCGCAAATGTCCGGCAGCCTTTTCCAACCGGTTCATAATAGCATTCCCGATTCCGCTGACCGCAAAGGATTCACTATAAATAATATCAACCTCTTCTGCATCAAACTCTCTCAGAACAGCATAAAGATTTCTTGCGATCGACTTCTCATTTTCACGTGAACCAATATTCTTAATCACGCCATTTTTATAATAACAAAGAGTCTCATTCGTTGCTATGATTCCAACTTTCTTTCCTTTTCGCACAGACGCATAACAAAGCTGACGGATCGCCAGAACTTCTTCTTGGATATTCCCTTCCACAATCATCAACTTCGCTTTTGGTGCATAATGTCGATACTTCATTCCAGGAGCCTTCGGCGCCTGATTGCTTTCATTTCCCAAAATCGTCTCATCAATGCTCACATCTCCGATGACCGGTTCCAGCATCTCCACCGTAATCGCTCCCGGTCGAAGAATCATAGGCGGAGTTACTGTCATATCCAAAATCGTAGACTCCAGTCCGATATCCACACTTCCGCCGTCTAAGATCATCTCAATCTTTCCATCCAGATCTTCCCGAACATGCTCTGCTGTCGTAGGACTCGGCCGTCCGGATGTATTGGCACTTGGTGCTGATACATACCCGCCTGCTGCACGAATCAATTCTCTTGCGATCCGATTGCTCGGCATCCGCACAGCTACTGTATCCAAACCTCCTGTCGTACCATACGGAACTGCTTCGCTTTTATCAAAAATCATCGTCAACGGCCCCGGCCAAAACTTCTCAGCCACCTGAATCGCCACTGCCGGAACATGCTCTGTAATCCGTGCCAATGCATCCAGATCCGCAATGTGCACGATCAACGGATTATCTGAAGGTCTTCCCTTTGCAGCATACGTCTTCTCCGCAGCAGCCTCATTCAGTGCATCTGCCCCCAATCCATAGACTGTCTCTGTCGGAAATGCCACAAGTCCGCCCTTCTTTAACAAATCGCCGGCTTCTTCAATCGCCTGTATATCCATATTCACTTCATCTGTTTTTCTAATTATCGTCTTCATGGTTCCCATTATATCATTTTTTTTATAAAAAAACACTCCTTTTTAAATACTCCGTAACCCCTTTTACAATCGCTGCCGCAATCTTCTCCTGATAAGCATCATCGCCAAGTAATTCTGCCTCTTTCTGATTACTCAAGAAACCACACTCAATAATCACAAGCGGACGTTCCGTTTTCTTCAGCATATAATATGTATCGTTCGCTTTCGCCTGACGATGGTTTTCAGGATCCACTTCCAAAAGTGTCTGCTGCAGCAATTTTGCTGCCTCCTCCCCTTCTTTGGAATGTGTATAGTAAAACACCTGCGCTCCATGAATACTTTCCTCTGGATAGCTGTTCTGATGAATACTAATCGCGAGCGCAGGCTGACTCTGATTGATCAATTCAACGCGTGCTTTCAGATCTTCCACCTTAGAATCTCCCAGACCATCCTCATTCTCCCTCGTCATAACAACATCAATCTTCTGCTCTTTCAACTTCTTTTGAACTTTTTGCGCAATTTGTAAATTAATATCTTTCTCTTCTTTCTGATTCACCCCTATTTTCCCAGGGTCACTTCCTCCATGACCACTATCGACAACAATTACTGTTTTCTCCACATCTCCTGCGGTCATTACATCTTCTCCCTGCACCCGTCGCCTCAAACGTTCTCCTGCGGTCTGGCTCACTGCTGCAACACCAATCAAAAGCAGCAGCATAAAAACAATCCCGATTTTTTTCCTCAAAAAAACATCTCCTTTCCCATATATACTTCATATATATGCAAAAAAGAGATGTCTTCTTCCTAATTTCTATTAATTTACATACTGAAGAATCAAATCCCAAACAGAAGAATTCTCCCAGCCAAGTTTCCATTCTGCAACACCGGCTAATTGATTGCTCTTAATCAGCTTTAACTTTTCTTCCAGAGAGGTCATATCCTCCAGCCATATCTTATATACTCCGCCATCAGCTTCCCACTGTGCATAATTCTGCTTTGCATTCTCATCCCATTCAGCCTGTACTCCTACCGTCTGAAGAGTTTCCTCTGCCGCATCCATACCCATTGCCGTACTGCTGACCTTATTCGGATATTCCGCTGCTTCCGTTCCCTGTTGTTCTGCTAACTCGGCTTCGGTCTTCGGAGTTTCAAACCAAAGTCTTGTATAGAACGGAATTCCTACAACCAGTTTCTCTGCCGGAACCAGTTTCAAGGCATTCTGAATTCCATCTTCCACATAGCCATAGGATGCAACAGAACCCGCTTCATAGGAGCCGTCCACGTGTTCATCGTATGCCATAAGGAATACATAGTCCGCCATAACTCCCTGTTCTGCTAAATTGTAATGTTCGTTATAAGGCTGCGGAACATAATTATCAATGGAAAATACCAATCCATTCTGTCGGCACTTCACACTCAATTCTCGTACAAACTGAATATAATGCTCTCCGCACTCCAGCGAAATCAATTCAAAATCCAGATTGATTCCATCTACTCCAGACTGCAGTGCCGCAGCAATCGTCTGATTGATCAGATTCTCTCGTCTTGATGTATAACTAAGCACTTCGTAAGTCTCATCATAAGAACTGATTCCGCCATGAAAATCTCTCAACACTGCCCAAACATCCAGATTGGACTGATGTGCATAATTCACATATTCCGAACTTGCGATCGAAGTCAGATTACCCTTTGTATCCGCAATAGAAAACCATGTAGGCGCAATCGTTGTCAGACCTTTTGTACCTGCAATTGTCTCCAACACATAACTATTTGCAACATCATTTTCCACATTGTGCCATGCCATATTAATCTTTCCATTTACAGACATATTGCTGTAATCCGGTTCTGCGAACTCTCTGGAAATTGTTTCCGCTTTCACCTTGCGAAGTGTATTCGTCTTCACATACCCGATAAATCCATCTGCTGTAGCAACCTTTTTCCAGCCATCTTCATCTTCCAGTACAGTCACCTTATCCGACTTTTTAACTTCTGTCAGAATCGGGCTTTTCACCCCGCCCTGGAAACGTACTTCTGTATCGCGTTTCAGCGTCGCTGTCTGTATTGCTCCAAAGGAACTGGTAATTGCCGCTCTGTCCGGATTATCATATACGCTGTAATCCATATTGGTATACTTCTGAATAAATGGCAGCGCGATATATGCGGTTCTGCCCTCTGTCTTCAGAATTGTATAATCCTCACTTTTCTTTTCACTGATTTCTGTGTAATCACTGCTTCCAACTGTGACAGAAACATTGCCATTTGGCAGTGTGTAAAGCATTACACTTTCATTCGGATCCCAGTAAAATCTTGAATTGATCAGCTTTCTCACTACGGAATACTCAATATAAGCCTCACCATCGATCAGCTTTCCTGCCGGCACTCCGGATTCATCATTCTTGATCACCCGGTTATTGACAATCACTGCCAGATCGTCCTCACTTGTCAGCCCATAATATTGTTCCAAATCCGCTTTCTCTTTTGACGGACCGTATTTTTTCCATACTGCAAATGCTCCGACGGCTCCGATTATCAATAAAAGAACAATCAACAGCAACAGTGTTCTGTTCCGCTTTCTTCTTCTAGCTCGATGATTCCTTCTCCGCTTTTCATTTGGATTGACCCGCTGGCCATTCGGATTTGTACGCTGTCTCGCTGCGTTCGTCCTCTGTCCTCCGGTTCTCCGCCTTGTCGGCTGCTCTTCCGCCGCATATCTTGTATTCTGATAACTTCCTGATCCTGAACTGTCTGGTCTATTGGCGCTGCTGCCTGGGCGTCTGTTCATACCCTGCTGCCTGCTTCTCTGATTAGAGACCACTGGACCTCTCTTTTCTCTTTCGTCCATGCCGCACCTCCTATTAGACCTTATTATATCATATTTTTCTTATCCGTCATTATTATTTTGCCAAATTGACGAGTTTTTACCACATCTAAAAGCATTTCTTTTTAACATTGTCTGACCTTCTGCATAAAGGGGTATCTGCAGCTAATAATTCTTGCGTCTCCTCCTGTTAATATTAATAAAAGAAAGTGATTCTATATGCCCTTCCGAATCAATCTCATAATCCCGCATATAATCCACATTTTCCCTTGCCATGTGTGCCTTTACAACCTGCATCGGGCTTGCGCTGTTTCCGTCCATTAAAATACAGACACCGTTCTTCTCGTATTCTTCCAGTTCGGCATACATCTTCTCGTAACCCGACTTTTCCATCTTCATATATTCCGCTCCTTTCCTGCAGGTTCTGATAAATATAATCGCCGCATCAAACAGACCAATGGAGGTTTTCGTGACATACTGCTTTCCATGCAGCCAGAAAGATAGTACGAACCTGGCAGTAATTTTCTCTTGTTCGTTCTCTTAATTTTAATTACGTTCTCTTAAATTGAATGATTCCTGATCTCGGAATTTCGAATCCATGATTTCTTTCAGAAATGGTTCTAAGATTTTCTGATTTGTATAATGAAATAAAATGCTCTCTATCCTCCCTTTTCATAAAATTTATTTATCCGGAAATACTACCTTCTGTACCTGCATTATAAGCAGACTTTTTCTTCTTTTTCAATGTGTTTTTTGTTGATAACCAATGTGAATTTGTTGGTAACTTTTTGTGTTCTTTCTATTTTTCTTTACATATGAGAGCTTTTTGTTTATACTAATATAGAATAATTATTTTTTCATGTGAGAGTTTTCCACAAGATTCTCACAATGTCAATGAGTAAGGATGTGATTATATGAAAATTGAAAAACTAAATGAAAATCAGATTCGTTGTACGTTGACACATGCTGATCTGGCAGCACGCCATTTAAAGCTCAGTGAACTTGCTTATGGTACTGAAAAGGCCAAATCTCTGTTTCGAGATATGATGCAGCAGGCATCTTTTGATTTTGGTTTTGAAGCTGACGATATTCCACTGATGATTGAAGCCATTCCTTCTTCGGCTGATTCCATCGTTTTAATTATTACAAAGGTAGAAGATCCGGAAGAACTGGATACCCGTTTTTCACGCTTTACGAATCCGGCATCGGATACAGAAAGCAAAGTACCGGAACCCCTCAGCAAATTAGAAGGAGCTGAAGAAGTTTTGGATCTTTTAAATAAAGTAAAGGAAGCGGCAGCGGGCACTTCACAGCCCGAACCACCAAAGCAGAACAGTTTTCCGATCAGGCTTTTTTCCTTTTCGCACATCGACCGCGTCATTCAGGCTTCACACTTGATTGCCCCGGTCTATCATGGAGCAAATACACTGTATCTGGACAACGAATCTGACCTGTATATTCTGGCACTTTCTCCATCAGAAGACAGCGCAGATGAATTCAATAAAGTCTGCAATATGCTCTCCGAATACGGGAACCCTGAAAAGGCATCCGCTTCTGCCCTTGCCTTTCTGGAAGAGCATTGTGAGATTGTCATCGCAACAGATTCTGTACAGAAACTTGCCGGTATTTAACCGATTATCCAGGTTATTCACACAATGTGGATAATTTTATACACGCATTGTAAAAATGAATGGCGCAAAAGCTAATATGCTATTGCGCCATTCATTTTTTATCACTTTTTTATTTCTTTTTTAATTATTTCTCCGCTGGTTCTTTATATTCAAACTGAAATTCCTCCAATTTCTTTAATATAGAAGATACCTGTGCCGGTGTCGCCTTCTCATCTTTCAGAACCACTTCTGCTTCTGACCTTAAATTCAAAAACGCCTTCCATGACTCATCAGTGACATTGCCTTGTTTCACCCCGCTTATCTCATCATATTTCTCCTGAAGTGCAGTTTTATCTGCCTGTAATGCTGCCATCCGGTCAACTACCGGCTGTCTTGCCGAAGAATCTTCATTCTTCAAAGGAATTTTTCAAATTCTCGGATGCATTCACATAATCTTCACTGCTGCGGTCTGCACTTTCTGCAAGAGCAATGACTGCATTCAACGACTCCGGATTACCGGTTGTATCTTTCACCTCTCTCAGCAGCATCGGCTGCACTTCATCTGATTGTCATTCACCTGACCGGATAAGGTAATCCTTCCATTGTCCGCAGTAACCGTTGTCGTAAGTCCGGCCGCAGACTTTGCAGAAGCGGTAAAACTCAGTTTTCCTTTTTCCGATGCAGTCAGATGAATTACCATAACTCCGTCTTCATGCGTTGCAAAATACTCTCTGACATAATGCACCCCTTTATAATCATAGTGCAAAGAAGAAATTGCTATACGCATATCCAGATCTCTCACATAATTTGTAACATTCTCATTGGTCATACCACTTTGAGAAAAATCAAGAAACAGATCGCCAAAATCTTGATAATTTCCCATTCCGTTTCCGTCACCCATGACATTGTTAAGTCCGCCTGTTCCCAGTGGAAAAACACTACTCGAATGATTGTCTGCACTTTGACGGATTTCTTCTAACTGCTGCTCCGTAACCGCATTTTTGCGATTTCCTCCATTATAGTTTGATCTGGACTTACTTGGTCCACCATTCCATAATGTTTTCTCGTTAAAATGAATCTGATCTTTTCCTACTTGTCCAAATAAAATACCGCCTGTTTCCACAGCTTTTGAAGAAGTCCCTGTTTGTGAAACATTATCTTCCATTTTTTCCTTTTCATATGCCTTCCTTTCCCTAAACCAATAATTTTTCTGCGATCCTCCTTTCCTTTTGCGCATTTTTCACATTTACGGCATACAAAAAACCGCCTTAATCAAGACGGTTTCCTGTTTGAATGATTTCTTTTTATTTTCTATTTATTTTCCCATTGCTTTCTTTGCCGCATTAATCTTTTCAACAAGCAGTTCCGGATCTAATCCATGTACAAAAGCTGCTTCTTCTAATGTCTCTCCCTGAGAAGATGGGCACCCAAGACAATGCATTCCAATCTCCATTAAGATTGGCGCTGACTCAGGAAATACGACCAACAGTTCGCCAATTGTTGTATTCTTAGTAATGTCTGCCATTTTATATTCCTCCTTCGTTATCATTCATGTTCCTTATTATAATCGTTCTCTTAGAATTTATCAAGAAAATAAATTCTTGAGTTTCCGCAGTTTTATCCACAGAGCTTCAAACCAACCGCCTCGGTTATA